>NZ_CP107964.1:1251333-1564166 GCF_041434935.1 Kitasatospora sp. NBC_00374
ACGAGGACTTCGTGGAGCTCTGCCGTGACGACGCGGCCGTCGACCTCGTCCTGGTGCGGCGCGACCTCGAACAGCACGGGTTAGGCCAAGGGCCGACCGACGTGATCGTGTCGTTCGCGGTCACCGGCATCGCGGCCGAGTACGAGCGGCTGCGGAACGAAGGGGCCGGCATGGCCGTGACCCTGCAGCAGGAGCCATGGGGCGAGCTGGTGGTGCGACTGATCGACCCCAACGGAGTGGTCGTCCAGCTCACCGAATGGGTGCCGCCGGCAGGAAGCTGACTCTCCAGCTGCCCGCCGGCCCCCGTGTCGAGGCGAAGGCGGCCGGCACCGAGTTCCGGACCGTCGGACGGCTCGGCGACGCCGTCGGAGGGCTCGCCCACGGCCCAGGTGCGGGCGATCCCGCGCTCCGGGTTGGCCCGGTGGGCCTCCAAGCATGCGTCGGCCGTCGTCGCGGACCACCAGGCGCTGGGACGCGACCAACAACTACGTAAGGAATGGCTTGTGATGGACGCCGATGTGATCATCGTGGGCGCCGGTCCGACCGGTCTGATGCTGGCCACCGAGCTGCGCCTGGCCGGAGTACGGCCGCTGGTACTGGAACGGCAGCCGCAGCCCCGGGACACGCCGAAGGCCAACGGCATAGGCGGGCAGATCCTGCAACTGCTGCACTACCGAGGCCTGCTGGAGCGATTCCAAGCAGCCAGCACCAACCCCCACCCGGCCCCGATCTTCCCGTTCGGCGGCTTGCACCTGAACTTCACCCACCTCACGGATGCCCCACTCCACGCGCTGCAACTGCCTCAGGCGCGACTGGAGCGTCTGCTGACCGAGCGGGCCACCGAGCTCGGCGCCGGCATCCGCCGCGGCTGCGAGGTGGTGGGCCTCAGTCAGGACGACGACACCGTGACCGCGGAGGTCCGCGGCCCCGACGGGACGCACCAGGTGACCGCCCGCTACGTCGTGGGCTGCGACGGCGCGCACAGCCGGGTCCGTGACCTGGCCGGCATCGGATTCCCCGGCACCACCCACCCGGATGTGAACCGGCTGGGACAGGTCACAATGCACCAGTCGCTGACCCGGCTCGACAACGGCGACCTGGAGGTCCCGGGGCTGGGAGCGATCGCTGCCGGTTACACGCGAACGGACCGCGGTGTGTTCGCCTTCGGATGGCTGACCGACGACGTCATGCTCGTCTCCACGGTCGAGGACGAGCCCGAAGTATCCGACGACGGCACGCCGATGACCCTTGCCGAACTGCAGGACAGCATCCGCCACGTGCTCGGAGCGCACGTGCCCTTGGGCGAGCCGCTTCGGCTGTCACGCTTCATCTTCCAGGCCCGGCAGGCAGAGCGGTACCGCGCCGGACGGATCCTGCTGGCCGGGGACGCCGCTCATCTCTTCCCCGCCACGGGCGCGGCGCTGAACGCCGGCCTGCTCGACACGGTCAATCTCGCCTGGAAGCTGGCCGCCGCCATCCACGGACAGGCGCCGGACGGTCTACTGGACACCTACCACGACGAACGCCACTTCGCCGGCGCACGCACCCTGCTGCAGACCCGCGCCCAGGCGGCACTGCGGCGCGGGCAGGACACTGCCGCCGAAGCGCTGCGGGACGTCTTCCGGGAACTTCTCCTCGACGAGCCGGCGCTGCGCCGGATGGGAGCCCTGGTGGCCGGCGCCGACATCCGCTACCCGATGCCCGGCTCCGACCGGGACGCGTTGACCGGCACATTCGTACCCGACCTCACGCTCCACACCGACCAGGGCACCACCAGCATCGCGGAACTCATGCACGCCGCACGGCCCGTCCTGCTCGATCTGGCCGACCGTCCGGAACTCCGCGAGATCGCCCGGGAGTGGGAGCACCTCGTCGACATCCGCATGGCCAAGACCGATGGCCCGCCTGCCGACGCCCTGCTGATCCGCCCGGACGCCCACGTCGCCTGGGCCGCCAAGCGTGCCGAACCCGCCGACACCGCCGCGCCCGCGCTGCGAGAAGCGCTCTGCCACTGGTTCGGCACAGGACCACGGCAGGACCGGTCCTAGTGCTGCTCTGCGGAAGGTCGTGGAGGAGTACTGATCAGCGCGTCAAATCGCCGAGGTGGAAGCCGCAGACACAGTCCGGTTCATCCCCCTCTCTACGACGGAGACACCTTGTCCATTCGCATCACCGCGCTGACCGACCCCGATGGCGGCCCGTCCAGCCACCGCCTGGCTTGGCTGGCATCCGACACCGACGGAATCCCCGTCGGGTCGGCGTTCCTGCGCCTTTTCACCAGGACCGGGCAGGAGCACCTCGCCGAACTGGACCTCCATGTCCATCCGGCCGAGCGGCGCAACCGCACCGGCTCCAGGCTCCTGGACGCAGCCATCGCCGCCGCACGCCAGGACGGCCGGCGCTGTGTCATCACCCAGGCCGAGGCCGGCTCTCCCGGCGACCGGTTCCTGCCGGCCCAGGGCTTCCGCAGGGTCCTGACCCTGACCTTCACCCGGCTGCCGCTGGCCGAGGCGGACATCACCGCTCTCACCGAGATCACCGAACAGTCACATCCCGGCTATCGGCTGGCGTCATGGGAGGGCACGGTCCCTGACGACCTCGCCGAGACGTTCGTCGCGTCGCGCCACGCCATGGACGACATGCCGATGGGCGGCACCGACTTCGGCACGGTGATCTGGGACCTGGACCGGGTCCGGGCCGCAGCGGCGGCTGTCGAAGAGCGTGGCGACCTGCTGCACACCGTTGTTGCCATCGACGAGTCGGACGACTCGATCGCCGGGTTCACCGAACTGGTCGTCCCCGGCGACGGCAAGGGTGACGGCCAGCACTACGGCACCGGCGTCCTCCCCGAGCATCGCGGGCACGGCCTCGGCCGCTGGATGAAGGCCGCGTCGATCCGAGAGGCCCACCTGCGACACCCGGACCTCCGCGGCCTGCTCACCGACACCGCCGACAGCAATCCGTACATGCGCCACATCAACGACGCGCTCGGCTATGCGCCGACGCACATGACATTCGAGTACCAACTCGATCTCTAGGAACGACGGGGGCCGGGCCATCGGTGCGGCTGCCCGTCGCCGCGGGCGACGACACCGCCGTGGTCCGGATCAAGCTGCGGCTGCCCGCCGACCTCACCGTGATGGCGCCACCGTGCATCACCATGCCCGAAACAGAAACCGACGAAGGACGAAGAGAATGAGCACCACCCAGAACTACCAGGCCGCGGAGCAACTCCTGCGCCGACCCGCCCGCCCGGGCGAGCTCGTCGTCAGCGACAGGGTCAGACCGCAGTGGATCGACGCAGGCACCCGCTTCTGGTACGCGGTGAGCAATGGCGTCGGCAGGCGGTTCGTGCTGGTGGACCCGGCGGCGGGCACCCGCGAGCCGGTCTTCGACCACACCCTGCTCGCCGTCGCGCTGGCCGCCGCCTCCGGGCAGGAGGTCGACCCCGAGGCCCTTCCGTTCGTGGCCGTCGAACTGGTCGGGGACGCCGTGGAGTTCGTCGCGTTCGACGCGTACTGGCGCTGCCGCCTGGACGACTACACCTGCGAGCACGCCGAGTTCACGCCGCCGGGCAACCCGCTGGACGTACCGTCGCCCGACAGGAAGGTCGCGGTGTCCCAGCGGGGGCACGACCTGTGGGCGGTCTCGGCGTCCGACGGCCGCGAGTGGGCGCTGACCACCGACGGCGAGGCCTCCTACGCGTACGGCACCAGCCCGGAGTGCCTCGGCAACGGCACCCTGCTGCGCAAGTTCGGCGTGCCGTACCTGCCGCCGGCGGTGGCCTGGTCCCCCGACTCGACGAAGGTGCTGACGCACCGGACCAATGAGCGCGGTGTCCGGCAGACCCACCTGCTGGAGGCCAGGCCCGCCGACGGCGGCGCGCCCCTCCTGCACACCCAGCGGTACGCCTACGCCGGGGACGAGCACCTGCCGACGGCCGAGCTGGTCGTGCTGGACGTCGCCGAGGGCACGGTGATCCGCTCGCAGGCCGAGCCGCTGCTCACGCCGATGCTGTCGCCGGTCATGGGCAAGTGGGCGTGGTGGGCCGCGGACGGCTCGGCGGTGTACTACCTCGCCCAGCCCCGCGACCGACACACGCTCTCGCTGCACCGCCTCGACCCGGCCACCGGCGAGGTCACCGTCGTGCTCAGCGAGACCGGGGAAACCCGTGTCGAGCCCAACCAGTGGAGCTACGAGCCGCCGATCGTGCGGGTGCTGGCCGACGAGGTCCTGTGGTACTCGCAGCGGGACGGCTGGGGCCACCTGTACCGGTACGACCTGCGCACCGGCGCACTGCTCGGGCAGGTCACCTCCGGGCAGTGGGCGGTACGGAAGATTCTGCACGTCGACGAGGCCGAGCGGGTGGTGTACTTCACCGCCTCCGGGCTGGTCGCAGAGGACCCGTACCGACGCACGGTGTGCCGGGTCGGCCTGGACGGCTCCGGCTTCGCCAAGGTCACCGACGACGATCTGGACCACGTCGTCACCCTGCCGGACACCATGGAGTACTTCATCGACTCCGCGTCCACCGTCGACACCCCGCCGGTGACCCGCGTCCGTGACTGGGCCGGGCGGGTGCTGGTCGAGCTGGAGCGCGCCGACATCAGCAAGCTCACCGCCACCGGCTGGACGCCGCCGGAACGCTTCCGCGTCAAGGCGGCCGACGGGGTGACGGACATCTACGGGGTGCTGTACCACCCGCGCGGGTTCGACCCCGTCCGGCGCTACCCGGTGGTGGACAACATCTACCCCGGCCCACAGACCAACCGGGTCGACCCGGGCTTCGACCCCGGCGGCATGGGCCTCGACGCGGAACCCATAGCGGCGCTCGGCTTCGTGGTCGTGGCACTGGACGGGCGAGGCACCCCGGGCCGGAGCAAGGCCTTCCACGACGCCTCCTACGGCCACCTGGCCGACGCGGGCTGCCTGGCCGACCACGTCGCCGCGCTGCGCCAGCTGGCCGAGACCCGGCCGTGGATGGACCTGGACCGGGTGGGCGCGTTCGGCCACTCCGGCGGCGGGTTCGCCACCGTGCGGGCGATGCTCGACTTCCCCGAGGTGTACAAGGCCGGCGTGGCCCTCTCCGGCTCGCACGAGGCCCGTTCCTTCAGCCTGGACTTCGTGGAGACCTACGACGGCGCGGACAACCCGAAGGCCTGGGCCCGGGCCTCCAACGTGGACCTCGCGGACCGGCTGGCGGGCAAGCTGCTGCTCGTCCACGGCGAGATGGACGACCGGGTCCACCCGGACCACACCCTGCGGCTGGCCGACCGGCTCATCGCCGCCGACAAGGACTTCGAGCTGCTCATCGTGCCGGGCGCCGAGCACACGTTCATCGACTGCCTGGCCTACGTCCGCAAGCACGGCTGGGACTTCCTGGTGCGCGAGCTGATGGGCACGCAGCCACCCGCCTACCGCCCGGCCCCCATCACCATCGATCCCGCGCTGCTCGGCGAACTCTTCGCCTGAGTGCGACCACGCCGACGCTCCAGGCACCGGTAGGCCGCCTTGCGACCCACCGGTGCCTGGCGCCCCGTCTCACAGTGCGATGCACCGCACTGTGTCGCAGGCAGCCGCCCACGCAAGCAGCAGTGTCGGTGTGCCGGCGGACGCGCGAAGATCACGATCACCGCTGACGGGCGCGCGGTGGCGAGCGTCCCCGAAGTCGCAAGGCGGCCCGACCCCGCGCGACGGCCCACGGCTGAACCACTGACGATGGGCTGCGGACTCGTCGAACACCCTGTCTTGTGCTCAGTACCCGGGCGCGCTACTGCGAGCCCCGCCATCCGGACGACCCCTCGGCCGTTGCCAAGAGGCCATACAGCCCGCAGCGACCGGGAGGCCGACTACCTTGTACGACAGGTGCGGTGAGCGACGATCAGGTCGCGGTACCAGGTGTAGGAGGCCTTCGGGGTACGGCGCTGCGTGTCGAAGTCGACGTGCACCAGACCGAAGCGCTGGGTGAACCCTTCGGCCCACTCGAAGTTGTCGAGGAGCGACCAGGTGAAGTAGCCCCGGACGTCCACTCCTTCGGCGACCGCCTCGGCGAGGGCGTCGAGGTGGCCGGCGAGGTAGTCGATGCGCGGCCGATCGGGGACGGTGCCGTCGGGGCCGAGCTCGTCGGCGACGGAGCAGCCGTTCTCGGTGATGGTCACGGGAGGCAGGGCGGTGCCGTAGGACTTCCGCAGCCCGACCAGGAGTTCGCGCAGGCCGTCGGGGACGACGGGCCAGCCGAAGGCGGTTCGCGGTACGCCCTCGATCGGGGCTTCGGCGAAGGGGAGGCCGGGATCGGTAGGGGCGCCGATCCGGGTCGGGTTGTAGTAGTTGACGCCGAGCCCGTCCAGTCCCGGGCCGGCGACGAGCTCCAGGTCTCCGGGACGTACGCACCCACCGAGGTCGGCGCCGACGCCGAAGGCCGACAGGTCCGGGTAGCTCCCGAGCAGCAGCGGGTCGGTGAACAGCCGGTTGTGCAGGGCGTCGTACGCGGCGGCGGCCGCCACGTCCTCGTCCGCCTCGCTCGCGGGCCACACGGGGGTGAGGTTGTTGGCGATCATCACCTCGCGGCCGTGCTCGCGCAGGACCGCGGCCGCGAGGCCGTGCCCGAGCAGCTGGTGGTGGGCGGCGGGGAGGGCGTCGAGCATCAGCGCGCGGCCGGGGGCGTGGATGCCTAGCGCGTAGCCGTAGACCATGTGGACGAAGGGCTCGTTGAGCGTGATCCAGGCCGGTACTCGGTCCCCGAGCCGGTCCACCACGAGCGCGGTGTAGTCGGCGAAGCGGTGCGCGGTGTCGCGGGCGAGCCAGCCTCCCTCCTCCTCCAGGGCCTGTGGCAGGTCCCAGTGGAAGAGTGTCGGCAACGGGGTGATCCCGGCGGCGAGTTGGGCGTCCACCAGGCGGTCGTAGAAGTCCAGCCCGGCCGGGTTGGCCGGGCCGGCGCCGGTGGGCTGCACCCGCGGCCAGGCGATCGAGAACCGGTAGCCGTCCAGGCCGAGGCCGCGCATGAGCGCGATGTCCTCGGTGTAGCGGTGGTAGTGGTCGCAGGCGACCCGGCCGGTGTGGGCGTCGCGGACGGCCCCGGGGCGGGCGGCGAACACGTCCCAGACGGACGGCCCTCGGCCGCCCTCGTCCACTGCCCCCTCGATCTGGTAGGCCGCGGTGGACACTCCCCAGCGGAACCCTGCTGGTAGGTCGAGACGATCCGGCATGACTGCCTCCTTCACTGAACATGAGGAGCACTCATATTAGTGGCGTGCCGCCGAAGCGCCAGAGGCGATCGATCACGACGGGGCGCCGGCCCCCTCGGTTTCCTCCGGGTCGAACGCCATGGAAACCTGGCGCGGTAGCCTGACGATCATGGTGGACTGGGAGATCCGGCCCGCTTCGGTGGCGGACGTCGAGGCGGTGGCCGAGTTGCGCGCCACGGTGCTGCGGGCAGATCTGGAGCGGCTCGGGCGATATGACGAACAGCGGGTGCGGCAGCGCCTGCGGGACGGGTTCGACCCGGCGCACACCTGGGTGATCGAGGTGGGCGGCGCGTTCGCCGGCTGCGTGTCGCTGCGACCCGCCGAGGACGCCCACTGGCTGGAGCACTTCTACCTGGCCACGCACCTGCAGGGCAGCGGCATCGGCGCGGCCGTGCTGCGCGGGCTGCTGGAGCGGTGCGACCGCGCCGGCACCCCGGTCCGGCTGAACGTGCTGCAGGGCAGTCCGGCCCGACGGCTGTACGAGCGGCACGGATTCACACTCGAGACCGAGGACCCGGTGGACGTGTTCATGGTGCGCGAGCCGGCCCCGGCCGGGCAGTGATCATCCGCCGGGTTCGCGGACTACCGGGCCGGCTTCCGAGCGAGGCACGAGGAGCCGATGCCGGACGACCGACCTTGGTGCGGTCGGAGCCCAACTCGTCTCCGCCCGGCCGGATCCCGGGCGCGGCCCTCGTCCGGCAGGAGGCCGTGCGGGTCAGCTGCCCGTGTGCGCGGAACGGATATCGGCGGCCAGGCCGTCCAGGCGGCTGGTGACCGCGACCACGCCGTCCACACCACGGCACAGGCGCTCCACGACCGGCAGCAGGTTCCGGTACTCGGCGGTGCCGCCGAGTGTCACCCGGCCCTCGTTCACCCGGACGTCGAGCGCGTCCGGGGAGATGCCCATCGTGCCGGCAAGAAGGTCGCCCCGGATCTCCTCGCGGATCGCCCGGTCGCGGCGCAGGAAGACGCGCAGCAGATCACTGCGGCTCACGATGCCGACCAGGCGGCCCGCCTCGCCCTGATGGCCTGCTGGTCCAGCGGAGCCCGCGTCACGTACGGGCCGGAGTCGGACGTCCGGGCCTCCACCGCCCGCAGGACGGTGCCGCGCCGGGCCGCCTGGTCGAAGGCGAAGGCGAGCACCGCGTCGCAGGGCCGCTCGCCCCGCACACCCACCACGACCTCGCCTCGGCCGCTGACAGCGTCGTCGGCGCCGTCACGGACCAGGACGACGGGGCACCGGGCGTGGGCCGCCGTGCGGAGCCCGACCGACCCGACGAGCAGGCCGGCGACGCCGCCGAGCCCCCAGGAGCCGAGGACGAGCAGGCCCTCCCGCTCCCCCGCGGCGGCCAGCACGTACGCCGGCCTGCCGGTCATCCGCCGGCAGGTGGTCTCCAGCTCCGGCAGCACGGCCGCTGTCCGGTCGCGGATCCCGGTCACCCCCTCCGGCAGCCGCTCCTCCGGCTGCCCCGCCGGGGCGAGGGCACCGCCCTCCCCCTCCACGACATGGACCATCCGCAGGACCCGTCCGCTTCGACGGGCCTCCTCCGCCGCACAGGCGGCGGCTGCCGCGCTCTGCGCCGATCCGTCGACTCCCACCACTACGGCGTGGTTCATGGCTCCGACCTCCATCGTTGCGACCGGCCGCGGATTCGCGCAGCCGCTGTCATTCGGTACTCTCCGGCCCGGCAGGGCGCCCGGCCCAGGGGCCTGCCGACCTCCCCACGGCCCCGAAGGTCCCCGCGCCGGGGACTCGGGTGCAGTGCGGGCGGGCTGATCCGGTGTCAGGCCTCCCAGGTCCAGTCGGTGACCTCGGGCAGGTCGGTGCCGTGCTCACGGATCCAGGCGTGGTGCCGGGTACGGGTGTCGGCCATCCGCTGGCGGAGGGCTGCGGCGCGGACGGCGAGGCCGGGTGTGCGGTCGATGACGTCCATCACCAGGCGGTAGCGGTCGAGGTCGTTGCGGACCACCATGTCGAAGGGCGTGGTGGTGGTGCCGGACTCCTTGTAGCCGCGCACGTGCAGCTGTGGGTGGACGGTGCGGCGGTAGGCCAGGCGGTGGATCAGCCACGGGTAGCCGTGGCACGCGAAGATCACCGGCCTGTCCCGGGTGAACAGGGCGTCGAACTCGTGCTCCGGCATGCCGTGCGGGTACTCCTCGGTGGGCATCAGCCGCGCCAGGTCCACCACGTTGACCACCCGGACCGCCAGGTCGGGCAGATGGCGGCGGAGCAGGCCGGCGGCGGCCTTCGGGGACGCAGGCCAGGACCTGCTCGGTGGGCCGGCCGTGTTCGTCGAAGAGCTCCTCGGGCCGGTAGGAGCGCAGCCAGGACTCCAGTTGGGCGAGGTGGGCGGGGTTGTCCCGGACCTGGTCCAGCGGCACCTGGTGGGCGCGCCAGGTGCCCTCGACGGGTCCTCCGTCCACCTCGGCGGGGCCGGTCCAGCCCTTGGGGGTGCGCAGCACGATGACGGGCCAGCTCGGGCGCTCCGCGCGGCCGTCCCGGCGGGCGGCGCGCTGGACGGCGGCGATCCGGTCGAGGGCGGTGTCCAGGGCGGCGGCCGTCCCCCGGTGGACCGCCATCGGGTCCTCGCCGGTCACGTACAGGGGTTCGTGGCCGTAGCCGCGCAGCAGGGCGTCGAGCTCGGGCTCGGGCAGGCGGGCGAGCACCGTCGGGTTGGCGATCTTGTATCCGTTGAGGTGCAGGATCGGTAGCACGGCTCCGTCGTGCACCGGGTCGAGGAACTTGTTGCCGTGCCAGGAGGCCGCCAGCAACCCGGTCTCCGCCTCGCCGTCACCGATCACGCAGGCGACCAGCAGGCCGGGGTTGTCCAGCGCCGCGCCGTAGGCGTGCGAGAGCGCGTATCCGAGCTCGCCGCCTTCGTGGATCGAGCCAGGCGTCTCGGGGGCGACATGGCTGGGTACACCGCCGGGGGGAGAACTGCCGGAACAGCGCCGCCATACCGGCGGCGTCGCGGGTGACGTCCGGGTAGGTGTCGGTGTAGCTGCCGTCCAGCCAGGAGTTGGCGAGGACGGCGGGGCCGCCGTGGCCCGGGCCCCACACGCAGACGGCGTCCAGATCCCGCTGTTTCACGGCACGGTTGAGGTGCGTGTGCACCAGGTTGAGGCCCGGTGACGTGCCCCAGTGGCCGAGCAGCCGGGGCTTGATCTGCTCCGGTGTCAGCGGCTCGCCGAGCAACGGGTTGGCCAGCAGGTAGATCTGGCCGACCGCCAGGTAACTGGGCGCCGCCGCCGGTCTGGGGGTATGCCGGCTGGGTGCCCCCGCAGGCCGAGGCGGACCAGTTCCGCGTGATCGAGGCCGAACTGCTCACGGAGGCCCTGACCGGCTGGCGCGAGAAGTACCCGGACGTCGTCGTGGTCGAGGACTGCCGCGTCGGCACCGGCTCGTCGGCCCTGGTGGACCTGTCCGCCGACGCCGCCCTCGTGGTGGTCGGACGGCGCCGCCGCCCGAACCGCTCGGGGATGCGGATCGGGCCGGTCGCACACGCCGTCCTCCACCACGCGAAGGCACCGGTCGCCGTCGTCCCGCACGACTGACGCCTTCTGCGTTTCGTCCTGCCTGTCGACCGCGTCAGTCGTCGGCCTGGACGATGGTCCAGGGGCGCATCAGGTCGTCGTCCTCGTGTTCGAGAATGTGGCAGTGGTGGACGTACGTCGCCGGGAACTCGGTGCCGCTGCCCGGGATCGACGCGATCTCATCCGTCGGCGGGTTGAATTCCCGGATGATGATTCTGGTCACCGTCTCCGGATAGGACTTGACCGTGTCCTTGTCGGACCGCGCTTCGTCCGGGTCCGGCGGGATCGGCGGGCCGGTGAGATAGTTCGCCAGCACCGGCCGGTCCTCCGGTTCGCGGCCACCGTCGAGCCACTTCTCGTAGTCCGCCTGGTAGCCGGCCGCGTCGATCGGCTGCCGGTTCAGTACCTGGAAGTTGACGAGGTGGACGTGCATCGGGTGGGCGTCGTGGTTGGGATTGATGTACTCCCAGATCTCGGTCGAGCCCGCCTCGATGAAGTCCTCGGACGGCTCCATGAACGGCACCGCGTTGAACGTCATGGTGCCGAAGAGCTGATGCTGGTACAGCACCCACTGCCGGCGACGGGTGTGCCGTCTCGGCTTGATGGGTGCGACCACCGGCAGTTCGAGTTCCTCGGGCGGCGTCGTCTCGTCCACACCTCCGGACAGTCGTTCGGTGACCCGGAATTGCATGATTTCCGAGATTTCCGGGCCGCCGCCGGCGGGGTAGTGGACCGGCGCGTTGTAGTTCGTCAAGGTGATCTTCGTGCCCATGGGCATCTGGCTGAAGTCCACGATCAGGTCGTACCGCTCGGCCGGCGAGATCAGGAAGTTCAGCATGGGCAGGGGAGCCCGGAAACCACCGTCGGTGCCGATCAGCCAGAACGGCAGTGTGGGCTGAGGCAGTACGTCCCTGGGAACGTCGAACTTCAGCCGCCAGAAACGCTCGTTCGAGGCGTTGAGGATGCGCAGCCGGTAGCGTCGCGGCTCGACGGCCAGGAAGGGGTACGCCTTCCCGTTGACGACCGGGGTGTCCTCGCCTTCCCTCTGCGTCATGGTGTAGGCGAGTGAGCCGTCCCGGTGGAAGGTCCGGTCCTGCAGGATGAGGGGGACCTCGAATTCGCCGCGCGGCAGCCCGAGCCGCTCGTCGGCGGGGTCACGGACGAGGTAGAGACCGGCAAGGCCCGCATAGACGTTGACGCTGGTCATCCCCATGCCGTGATCGTGATACCAGAGCATGCACGAACGGTCGTGGTTGGTGTAGCCGCAGATCGCTTCGTTGGGCTTGACCCGGCTCGGGTCCAGGGTGGTGTAGGACTCGGCATGGAAGCCGTCCGGGCTGTACGACTGCAGCGGCATGCCGTCGGACTGCGGTGCGGTGAAACCGCCGTGCTGGTGCACGACGTTCCACACGTTGATGTTCGGGGGGAACGGCGGCATGCTCTCGTACGGAGGGGGAGCCATCGGGGCGAGCTGGGGGTCCCCGTTGCGAATTCCGTCGATCACGAACTGGAACAGATGGGTGGTGGGCAGTTCGTTGCGCCACTTGACGACCGTCGGGTGGTCCCTGGTCACGCTGAGGGTCGGTCCGAGATAGCCCATGCCGATCGCCTTGCGGGGATCGTGCGGGTTCCTGGCCCAGTACCCCCACACGGTCGCCGGCCCGAGATCCCGGTGGAAGCGCCACGAGCCCTGCCGCATCGTGACCTCGTAGTAGTCGGCGCCCGGCTAGACGGAAGGATCCGAGATCGCCGTCATCGGCCTGGGCAGCGGGTCGACGAACTTCTCCAGCGGCGGGGTATGCGGTACCGAGGTGTCCGCAGGCGCTGTCCCGTGTTCCGTCGACGCGTACGCACGCTCCCCCAGAACACCCCGCGGAAGCATGGCCGCACCCCCCACGGCACCGGCCACGAGGAATTGCCTTCGCCCGACCATCGTCTCCAGCCTTCCGTCGGCTCATAGGACGTTCCACGCATACAGGGCCGGTTCGAGACACCGCCGCAGCACGCCGGTCCGGTCCGGGGAAGCCACTCATTGAGCCGATCTCAGCGGCTACGGCGAAGCCCTGGCAGCCCGACCGACGACGAACCCCCGCGCTTCCGTGCGGGGGTTCGCCGTGGGTCCACGTGCCGCGAAACGGGCGGTGGTGCCAGGCGTTCTCACGCCCGCCCAGGGGCAGGTCATCCGCCCGCGGCGTCCTCGGCCTCCCAGCGCAGCAGGTCGCCCGGCTGGCACTTGAGGACCTCGCAGAGCGCGGCGAGCGTCGCGAAGCGCACCGCCTTGGCGCGACCGTTCTTGAGTACCGCCAGGTTGGCAGGCGTGATCCCGACCCGGTCCGCGAGCTCGCCCACGGACATCTTCCGCCTGGCCAGCATCACGTCGATGTCGACGGCGATCGGCATCAGATCACCTCGTCCAACTCGGCCTGCATCTGCGCCGCTTCAGCGTCGCGCGCGACGGCCTGGGCGAGCAGCATCCGCATCACGAGCACGAGGAGCGCGACCCCCAGGATCGCCACGCCGACCCCGCCCATGATGACGGTGACGCCCGGGTCCTCCCGCTGGCCCGGCGCGTTGATCGCCGTGACCGAGAACCACACGAGAGCGGCCGCCACGATCGCGCCGATCACGACGTCCACGTACCGGAAGGCGGCGTGGGAGAACACGGTTCCGCGTCGCACCATCGTCACCAGCCGCCATACGCAGACCAGGGCGACCTGGACCGACGCCATGCCGAGGATCGTGATCACGCGCAGCGGGGTCAGCGGGAGCGACCCGTCCTCCGGCTTGGTGGCCATCGCCCACACCATCGACGCCTGTACGAACACGGTGCCGGTGAGCACCATGACCAGCACGGCGCGCAGCGCCCCCGCTGTCAGCTTTCCCATATCCCAATCTCCCATCGAGTTGCGATGGGAATCTATCGAATCTCGATAGACTAGGCAAGGGCCGGTGCGAAGGGTGGGCGGCGGCAGGCCGTCCCCTCTCGGGCCGGGGCCCGCCGCCGTACGGCGCATCCGTTCGTCTACCGTGTCGTGCATGGACACGGCACAGCCCACCGCCCCGTCACAGCCCGCCCCACCGCAGAGCGTGGAGCAGGCGCGGTCCGTGGAGCGGGCGCGGGAGTTCGAGGCGCAGCGTCCGCGGCTGTTCTCTCTCGCCTACCGGCTGCTCGGGTCGGCGGCGGAGGCGGAGGACGCCGTACAGGACACGTACCTGCGGTGGCACGGCACGCTGCCGGGGCAGGTCGCCGCTCCGGGCCCGTGGCTGGCGAAGGTGCTCACCAACCTGTGCCTGAACCGGCTGACCTCCGCCCGGGCGCACCGCGAGGAGTACCCGGGGCCGTGGCTGCCCGAGCCGGTGCGGACCGACACCGGGGCGCTCGGGCCGATGGAGACCGCCGAGCAGCGGGACAGCGTGTCGCTGGCGGTGCTGGCGATGATGGAGCGGTTGACGCCGCCGGAGCGGGCGGCGGTGGTGCTGCGGGACGCCTTCGACTACAGCCACCGGGAGGTCGCCGGCGTCCTCGGCTGCTCGGAGGCCAACGCGCGCCAGCTGTACCGGCGGGCCGGGCAGCACCTCGCCGACGGCCGGCCACGGTTCACCTCGCCGCCGGGGACGGTCGACGAGCTGGTGGGGCGGTTCCTGACGGCCGCGGCACAGGGGTCGATGGCCCAGCTGGAGTCGCTGCTCGCCGACCAGGCGGTGGCCTGGAGCGACGGCGGCGGCCGGGTGAGCGCGGCGCGGCGTCCGGTGGTCGGCCGGGAGAAGGTGGCCCGGTTCCTCACCGGACTGTTCGCCCGCTGGGCGGGCGGCCTGCGGATCGAGGTGGTCGAGGCGAACGGCTCGCCGGTGGTGCTCGGCTGGGAGGGCGCCGAGCTGGTCTCGTGCGGCGCCGTGGAGCTCGGCGTGGACGGGATCACCGGGATCCAGATCATGCGCAACCCGGACAAACTGGCCTTCCTCGCGCATCAGTTGCGGGAGCTGTCACAGAACGGGTGACTCGCCGGTTCTTCACCGGTGACAGTGCCCCGAGAAAGGCTGCCATCGATGAAGAACGACACGATCCTGGTGACCGGTGCGACCGGCGTGCTCGGCCGCGAGGTCCTGGAGCGGGCGCGCCGTGCCGCGCTGCCGGTGCGGGCGCTCACCCGCCGCACCGAGCTGCCCGAGGACCCGGGGGACACCTGGCGCACCGGCGATCTGGCGACGGGCGCCGGGCTCGACCGGGCCTTCGCGGGGGTGCGGACGGTCGTCCACTGCGCCACCGACGTCAAGCACCCGAAGAACGACATCGCGGCCGCCCGCCACCTGCTGGAGGCAGCCCGACGGGTCGGCGTCGCGCACGTCGTCAACATCTCGATCGTCGGTGTGGACCGGATCCCGTTCCCGTACTACCGGATCAAGCTGGAGGTCGAGCGCATGCTGGCCGACTCCGGCCTCGGCTGGACCACCCTGCGCGCCACCCAGTTCCCCGACCTGCTGAGCTCCGCGTTCTCGGTGCTCTCCAGGCTTCCGGTGGTCCTGGTGCCGTCCGGGACCCACTGCCAGCCGGTCGACCAGGGCGAGGTCGCCGACCGGCTGGTCGAGCTGGCCCGGGGTGGCCCGTCCGGCCGCGTCCCGGACCTCGCCGGCCCGACCGTGTACGGCAGCGAGCGGCTGGCCCGGGACTGGCTGCGGGCGGCCGGCCGGCGGCGCCTCGTCCTGCCGGTGTTCGTGCCCGGGAGGATCGGGGCGGGCTTCCGCTCCGGCGCCCTGACCGCGCCCGACCGGGCCGTCGGCCGGCGGACCTGGGAGCAGTACCTGGCCGAGACGGTCGCCCGGTGAGGCCGACCGGCCACACCGGCCATGAAGATCATCATGTGCGGACGGCCGTGAACCGACTCCCCGTCGCACCGGCCGCGGTGCGGCTCTCCCAGTACACCAAGGCCGACCGGCCTGACCTGGCTGCCCAAGGACGAGCACTTCGGCATCCGGCTGGGCGGCCGGCTCGTGGCGCACACCGGGCTGCTGCGGTTGCCCGTGACGACGGGCGGGGCCGAGACCGAGGTGGTGGGTGTCGGCGGGGTCGCCGTCGCCCCCGACGTACGGGGCCGGGGCCTGGCCCGGCTCGTCGTGGCGGCCGCCCTCGCGCACGCCCGCACGATGGGGCCGCGGCACGCGCTGCTGTTCTGCCGGCCACCCCTCGTACCGCTCTACCGGCACCTGGGCTGGCACCCGCTCGACACCGACGTCGTCGTCGAGCAGCCCGGATCCCGGCGCGTCGTCATGCCGCTGCGGACCATGGTGACGCCGCTGCACGACGGCGCGCCCTGGCCGCCGGGAGCGGTGCGGCTGCGCTCGCTGCCCATGTGAGCCCCCTTCGCCGCGTCCCCGCCGGAAACGGCGCGGAACCCGGGACGGCCCCACCCGTCCCGGGTTCCGCGCTCTGTCGCCCGGCGTTCCCCCACAGCACCCGGGCCGGACCTGCGACCCCCACGTCGCAGGAGTGATGAGGCCGTAGTGGCCGTCGTAGCGGTGGTACAGGACGTTGCCGCGCCCGGTGGCGGTGTCGGTGAGGAGGAGGAACGGCAGCCCGGCCAGGTCGAGTCGCGCGACCGCCTCGGCATCCTTCCCGACCGGGATCAGACTGCCGCGTGCCCGGTGGCCGCGCCGAGGGCCGAAGGTCCCTCCGGCCGCGTACTCCTCGCGGGCCCGCTTGGCCCGAGGAGCACCGCGATGTCCACCCTGCGTGTCGATTCCGAGGCCGGGCGCCTGCGCCAGGTGATCCTGCACCGACCGGGCCTGGAGCTGTCCCGGCTGACCCCGCGCAACGTCGACGAGCTGCGCTTCGACGCCGCCCGAACACCACCGCGAGCGCCAGCGCGCCGACGGTCACCACCACGAACGCCACGAGGACGATCGGCCCGTACGGCGCGACGGCGTTCCGGCACCCGCACGGCTCCGGGAGCGGGACCGATTCTCGCAGACCGCTCGGAGAGCGGCCGGGGCTCGGCTCGCCACCGGCCACCCGCAGCCCCCGGCCGTGGAGAGCACCGGCGTGGGGCGCGCTCAGGTGCCGTCGGTGGGCCTGGTGCCGATGCGGGCGACGAGCAGGGCGATGTCGTCGTCGGCGGAGGCGGGCAGCAGCTGCGTGAGGAGGGTGTCGCACAGGTGGGAAAGTGACGGGTCGGGGTGGGAGAGCAGGCGGGTGAGTTCGGCCAGGCGCTCGTCGATGTCGCGGCCGCGGGCCTCGACGAGCCCGTCGGTGTAGAGCACCAGGAGGCTGCCCGGCGGGAGGGTGATCTCGGTCGTGGTGAAGTCGTGGCCGCCGATGCCCAGCGGCACTCCGGACGGGAGGTCCAGAAGCTGTGCGTGCCCGTCGGAGGTGACGACGGCGGGCGGCGGGTGGCCGGCCCTGGTGAGCTGGCAGCGGCCGGTCGCGGGGTCGGCCACCACGTACAGGAACGTGGCGAGCATCGGCTCGGCGAGGTCGGCCAGCACGGCCTCCAGCTGCTGCAGGACGTGGCCGGGATCCAGGTTCAGGCGGGCCAGGGCCCGCACGGTGCTGGAGAGGCGCCCCATGACCGCGGCGGCCGGGATGCCGTGGCCCATCACGTCGCCGATCATCAGCGCTGCCCTCCCCCCGGGCAGCGGCACCACGTCGTACCAGTCGCCGCCGACCTCGTTGGTGTCGCTGGCCGCCAGGTAGCGGTGGGCGATCTCGACGCCGGGCGGCGGGGTGACGTGCTGGGGCAGCATGCTGCGCTGCAGGACGACGGCGGTGTCGTGCTCGCGGGCGTACAGGCGGGCGTTGTCGACGCACACCGCCGCCCGGCCGGCCAGGTCGGCGGCGAGGGTCACGTCCGCGGCGGCGAACGGTTCGCCGGTGGCGGCACGGTAGAACGTCGCCAGGCCCGACACCACGCCCCGGGCGATCAGCGGCACCATCATGACGGAGTGCACGCCGAGGCGGAGCAGCCGGGCGGGCTTGTCCGAGTACCGCTCGGCCGGGGCGATCGAGCGGGCGTCCAGGCGGGCCAGCAGGTACGGCTGGCGCTCTGCGAGTACCTGGGTGTAGGGGGCGGTAGCGGGGAAGGTCAGGGTCCCGCCCAGCGGGGCGAGGACTCCGGCGATGGCCGAGCCGCCCAGCGGGGCTTTCCCGAGTCGGCGCAGGGCCGCACCGCCGACCAGTCCGGACCCGGGATCGCCGTCGGCGACGAGACTCTCCACCACGTCGACGGTGACGGCGTCCGCAAAGGCCGGGACCGCGACCTCGGCGAGTTCCTGCGCGGTGCGATCCAGGTCCAGGGTGGTACCGATCCGCAGCGTGGCCTCGTTCAGCAGGGCCAGACGGCGCCGGCTCGCCTCCAGCTCGGCGGTGGCCCGCTCCTGTTCGGTGATGTCGACCATGGAGGCGGTGATCCCCACCGGCCGTCCGGCGGCGTCCTCCAGGCGCACGTAGGAGCACGACCACACGCGGTCGTGGCCGGGGTCGGCGGGGGTGCGGCCGGTGCGGCGGAAATCCAGTACCGGCTCGCCGGTGCCCAGCACCCGGCGCATCACCTCCTCCATCGGCGCGGCGGTCACCTGCGGCAGCAGTTGGGCCAACGTGCGTCCCACGTGCGCGGTTTCCGGCAGTCCGTTCATGGCCTGCAGGGCGGGGTTGACCCGCAGGAAGCGCAGCCTCGTGTCAAGGACCGCGATCCCGATGGGGGACCGGGAGAACAGGCCGTCCCACACGGCGGAGGAGCCGCGGACCCGGCCCGCGGCGTGAGCGTCCGCGGCGAACACCAGCAGCCCCGCTCCGCTCCTGTCCCCGGCGACCGGGCGGGCCCAGATCTCCAGCTCCACCGGGCGCCCGTCGCGGTGCCACGCGGTCACCGCACCCATCACCCCGCGCCCTGCGGCGGCCGCCTCCCACAGGGAGCGGCCCAGGCTGCGGTCCGCTTCCGGGTGCAGCAGTTCCACGATGTGGCGCCCCACGGCCTCCCGCGCCCGGTAGCCCAGCAGTTCCTGCGCGACCTGGTCCCACCGGACGATCCGCCCGTCCGCGCCGGTGGCCACGAACGCCACCGGCAGCACGCCCAGCCAGCCGCCGGCCTCCAGCGCCGCACCGCCGCCTTCGGCCGGCTCCTCGACCACCCTGTGATCACTCATCGCCGACGTCCGCATGCCCTCGAAAGCCCCTCCCATTATGAGCCGCCCCAACCCTCCCGGCACCGCACGACCCGGGGCTCCGTGGTCTTCGACGAGCCCCTGCCGCACCGGGCCGGCAGTCGGCGGTCCGGCGCCGGAGCGCCACGGCGACCCGGTCAGCCTTTGACCACACCCAGCGGGACGAGGCGTGCGACGAGCCGGGCGAGCCCGGCGCCCTCGGTGACGGCGGCGACCGCGTCGACGTCCTTGTACGCCTCGGGCGCCTCCTCGGCGAGCCCCCGCCAGGACGACGGACGCACGGCGATGCCGCGGGCCTCCAACTGGTCGCGGAGCCGTTCGCCGCGCACCATGCGCAGCGCGTGGTGGCGGCTCCAGACCCGGCCGGCGCCGTGGCAGGCGGAGTGGAAGGCGTCGTTGCCGGGCCGGCCGACCATCACGTACGAGGCGGTGCCCATCGTGCCGGGGACCAGCACCGGCTGGCCCGCGTCGCTGAGGTCCCCGGGCAGGCTCGGGTCGCCGGGCGGCAGCGCCCGGGTGGCGCCCTTGCGGTGGACGCACAGCGGACGTGCCACGCCGTCGACCTCGTGCGTCTCGAGTTTGGCGGTGTTGTGCGAGATGTCGTAGACGAGTTCCAGGCCCGCCCCGGCAGCGGCGGCGAAGGCACGGCGGGCGGCCTCGGAGAGCAACTGGCGGTTGGCGCGGGCGTAGTTGGCGGCTGCGGCCATCGCACCGAGGTAGTCGCGGCCCGGCGGGGAGTCGACGGGTGTGCAGGCGAGCTGGCGGTCGGGGACGGAGATCCGGTAGCGGTGAAGTGCCTGGTCCATCACGCGGACGTGGTCGGTGCAGACCTGGTGGCCCAGGCCCCGCGACCCACAGTGGATCATGATGCAGACCTGGCCGGTGTGCAGCCCGAACGCGGCCGCGGTGGCGGCGTCGTAGACGTGGTCGACGGCTTGGACCTCAAAGGAAGTGGTTGCCGCTTCCGAGGCTGCCGACCTGGTGGAGGCCGCGCTCCACGGCCCGGCTGCTGACCTGGCCGGGGGCGGCGCCTTCCAGGACGCCGACGTCCTCGCAGCGGTCCAGGTCCCGCGGCACGCCGTGGCCGTGCTCGACCGCGTAGCGTGCGCCGCCGACCAGCAGGTCGTCCATCTGCCCGGTACCCGACAACTCCCACAGGCCACCGCGCCCCATGCCGCGCGGGACGGTGCGGTCGAGGATGTCCATCAGGTGCCCCAGCCGGTCTCGGCCCAACGTCTCGCGATCGATGCCGCCGGCCAGCAGCCGCACGCCGCAGGAGATGTCGAACCCGACTCCGCCAGGCGAGACGACCCCGCCGTGGGCGACATCGGTGGCCGCCACCCCTCCGATCGGGAAGCCGTAACCCCAGTGCACGTCGGGCATGGCGAAGGAGGCACGGACGATCCCCGGCAGGGTCGCCACGTTCGCCACCTGTTCCAGCGCCTTGTCCCCCGCCGCCTGCGGCAGCAGTTCCTCGGACGCGAACACCACCCCGGGCACCCGCATCTCCTCCCGCTGCTCGATGCGGAAACGGTACGGACTCTCCTCGACGAGCGTGATCTCCACGCTCCTCACCTCCACTCGACCGTCAGCCGTCGGGCCCGCTCTCCCACATCGGTGCCGAACTCGGCACAGGCGGTGGTGAACCGCGCCCGAATCCACTCCCACTCCTCACCGTGTGCGAGGCGGGTGTGGCAGTCGTCGAGAAACAGGGGCACCGCCTCCAGGTGCACCGGCGCGAGACGCGCGCGGTCCGGGCCGTCCAGGGTCACCAGGAAGAGCAGCCCGAGGTCGTTGCGCAGCGCCGGGTGGACGGCGTAGTCGTCGACGAAGTCGCCCATGTCGTGGATGATCCGGTCGGCGACTCCGTGGAACACGTGGGCGGAGTGCCCGGCGACCAGTGTCGCCCCTGCGGCCAGGAGCTCCGGTGCCGCCGTGAGCACATGCGGTGGCGGCCGGGAGGTCATGTTGGGGCCCCAGTGCGGGGTGACCAGCACGGCGTCGGCCTCCTGCGCAGCCCGGGCCACCAGGGCGGTGAGCCAGTGCGGCACGCCCGTACGGAGGTCCGCCCAGGCGACTCCTGGGCGCTGTTCGCCGGCGGCGTAGTCCGCCGGGTGGTCGGTGACGGCCACCACCGCCAGCCGTACCCCGGCGGCCTCCAGCACGGCGAACTCGCGGGCCGCCGACACGTGCGGCCCCGCGCCGACCGCGCGGACACCGGCTCGCTCCAGCAGTGCGCTGGTGTCGGCGAGGGCGTCGAAGCCGTAGTCCAGGGCGTGGTTGTTGGCCAGCGTCACGCAGTCCACCCCCAGCTCGGCGAGCACTCTCGTGGCGGAGGGCGGGGCCCGGAAGAAGAACACCTTGGACGGGTCCGGCCAGCGGTGCCCTCGGTCGGAGACGCAGCACTCCAGGTTGAGCACGACGAGATCGGCCTCCGCCAGCGCCTGCCGCACCTCGGCGGAGAACAGTGTCTGCGGCGTCGGCGAGCGCCGCAGCTCCTCGGCGACGGCGCGCCCGAGCATCGTGTCGCCGGCCAGTGCCACCGTCACCGCCATATCCGCGTTCCGTTCCCAGTCGTGAGTTCAGACGTCGAGCGTCACCTGGCAGGTCCAGCCGCCGGGGCCGCCCCGCAGGTGGAGGCCGTGCAGGGAGACGGCCTTCGGGACCGCCCCGACCAGCACGGCGTTGTCCGCCTCCGTCATACGGAAGCGAACCGACACCGCCCGGCCGTCTCCCGCGTCCCGGATCGCGCCCACCGTCGCCTCCATCGGTATCTCGCAGTCGGCGTCCATCCGGTAGATGACCTCCGCCAGGACGGCCACCAACAGGTCCTCGTCACTCCCCGCCGTGACCGTGTAGTCGCGCTGCCCGACCGCCGCGGCGCCCGAGGTGTCGGCAAAGCCCTCGACGACCGCGCGAACCGCCTCTCCGATGCAGCCCTCGGCGGTCGGCGACCACGCCTCCACCCGCATGTCCGCCGTGTGCGGCACGGCCCGGTGGCCGCTGCCTGCGCGCTGCTGCCCGGTCACCGGCAACGGCTCTCCTCGCTTCTCCGGTGCGGCCCGCCCGTCTGCGATCGCAGGCCGCCCCACTCCTCCAGGCTCGACCCGTGCTCCACGGCGGGCAACCCCTTCCGACCAGCCCGTCGACGCCGACGGCCGTGGCGACCGCGGCTCGGCAGCCGCCGGCCCGCCCGCGCCATGCCGCCAGGGCCGCGGACGGCCCGGATGCGAAGGTGCCCGGACGAGTACGACTCTGGAAGGAGGCGGCACCGGCCGAAGGGGGCGGTGCACTCGTCGGGCCGCCCGGGCGGCCCCGACGCATTCGACACCCCCACATGACGAAGCATCCGGTGTCGGCACGCCTCGCAAGCCCAGGACGCATCGACGAAGGAGGCAGCAGTCATGAGAACTGCGCGGGAAATCATGCACGCCGGAGCGACCTGTGTGCAGGAGAGCGAGACGCTGGAGGCGGCGGCACGGCGGATGCGCGAACTGGACGTCGGTGCGCTGCCGATCTGCGGTGCCGACGACCGGCTGCACGGGATCATCACCGACCGCGACATCGTGGTGAAGGGCCTCGCCGAGGGCATGGATCCCAGGACCACGACCGCAGGCGAACTCGCCCGGGGCAAGCCGATCACCGTGGACGTCGACGCCGACCAGAACGAGGTCCTGCGGATCATGGAGGAGCACCGGATCCGGCGCCTGCCGGTCATCGAAGCCCACCGGCTGGTCGGCATGATCAGCGAGGCCGACATCGCACGGCACCTGGACCGGCACGAGGTCGGCGAGTTCGTCGAGGCCGTCTGCGCCGCCTGAGCCCGGAGCCGCCCGTCGGCCACGGGCAGTGCGCGATCCGCCAGGGCCAGCCGTGGGCGCCCGCGTCACCGACCACGACGACGTGCCCCGCAGTCGTGGTGCGCGGCACCGTCGGCTGATCGCCGCGCGGTGCCGACCGCTGGAACGGGCGGCCCCATGCGGGCGGGGCCCCCCGACGGCCCGGCCGGGACGGGCCGGGCCATCGCGGCCAGGAGCGGAACGAACTAGCGTCGGTTGCAGGGCGGTTCGCCAATGGTCCGGCAGCGCGCCGGGCCGGTACGGCAGTGAGTTCGGCCGAACACGCCGGGCTCTGTGACCGGACCTCACCCTGGGCTGTCGCATCGGATCCCGAGATCCCCAGGGAGCCTTCGTCCCGCCCGAGGAGGACTCATATGACAACCGGCACCGAGATCGACACCGAGGTCCTGCGTGAGCTGCTCTCCGCGCCCGGCCGGTTCCTGTCGGTCTACTTCGATCTCGACACGCGCCCGGAGATGGCCCAGGACGCCGAGGAGCGCTGGCAAGGGCTGTGCCGCGGCCTCGCCGACCAGGGGGCCGGAGCCGGTGACCTGGACGCGCTGACACAGCGCTTCCTGTCCTCGCAGCCGGGCTCCGGTGTGCTTGCCGCGTTCGCCGCGAGCGGTGAGGTGAGACTCTCCGCCGTGCTGCCCGGCTGCGAGCAGAGCGATCTCGCCACAGCCGGGCCGCTGCCGCACCTGCTGCCGCTGCTCGCCTGGCGCCAGGACCACCCCGCCCATGTCGTCGCCGTCGTCGACCGCACCGGCGCGGACCTCCAGCTGTACCCGGCCGGAGCGACCGAGAGCATCCGCCGCACCGTCACCGGTCCGGACGACGAGATCGAACGCAACCAGCCCGGCGGCATGTCACAGATGCGCTACCAGCACCGCGCCGAGGACTCCTGGGAGCACAACTCCGCCAAGGTCGCCGAGGCGCTCGGCCTCGCGCTGGCCGAAGTGGACGCCCACGTGCTCATGCTGGCCGGCGACGTCCGCGCCCGGCAGTACCTCACCAAGCACCTTCCGGTCCGGGTCCGCAACGAGGTGTCGATCCGCCCGGTCAGTGGCGGTCGCAGCCCGGACGGTGCCTGGTCCCAGCGCATGGTCCAGATCGACGCGGAGACCTGCCGCGCCGGGCGGGAGCGGACGGCGGCCCTGGTCCGCCACTTCTCCGAGGAGCGCTCACCGCTCGGCCACGCCGTCGAGGGCGTCTACGCGACCCTGCGTGCCCTCGCCGACGGACAGCTGCGCATCCTCCTGGTCACCGATGACCCGGCTTCCCGCCGCACCGCCTGGTTCGGCCCCGGGCCCACCGACATCTCCGACCTCAGCACCGCGTTCACGGAGGACACCAAGGGGTTCGTCCGGGCACCGCTGGCGGATGTCGCCGTCCGCGCCGCGCTCCTCACCGGCGCCGAGGTGTGGGTCCTCGCACCCGGCACGCCCGGCGTACCGGCCCAGGGCATCGGCGGGCTGACCCGCTACCTCTGACATCCCTCACCGCTGCCAACCGAGAACGGAGGACGATCCCGATGGCGCACCGACCGATGCCCACGCAGACACCCGGGATCCAGGTCGAGGCCCAGAGCGATCTGCCGCCCGGCTCGGCGGAACTCGCCCGCGGCAAAGTGCTCACCCTCCTCGACGAGGTACGCGAGCCCGTGCTGTTCGTCCGCATCCGCCTCACCCGCAGCAACAACCCGGCCACCGAACGGCCCTACCTCGCCCAGGCCAACGTCGACGTCAACGGCCGTGCCGCCCGTGCCCACGTCGCTTCCGAGACCATGCCCGAGGCCATCGACCTGATGCAGGACCGCCTCTCACTGCAACTGGCCCGCCTCCGCCGCCACTGGGAGACCCTCCGAGGCGAGATGCCGGCGGCGGGCGAGCACGGGTGGCGGCACGGTGCCGAGCCGACCCACCGGCCGGACCACTTCCCGCGCCCGGCCGAGGAGCGCGAGGTCATCCGCCACAAGTCCTTCTCCCTCGCCCGCGAGACACCCGACGAGGCCGTCTTCGAGATGGACGGCATGGACTACGGCTTCCACCTGTTCACCGAGCTGGCCACCGGCGAGGACAGCGTCGTCTACCGCGCCGCACCGACCGGCTACCGGCTCGCCCAGGTCCACCCCCAGCCCGAAAAGATCGGCACGACCGCCGTGCCGCTCACCGTCAGTCCGGCCCCCGCGCCGCGGCTGACCGTGGCCACCGCGAAGACTCGCATGGACACCCTCGGCCAGCCGTTCGTGTTCTTCGCCGACGAAGTCACCAGGCGCGGCAACGTCCTGTACCACCGCTACGACGGCCACTACGGCCTGATCACACCCGCCGAGTGACCCACCGGCGGAAACCGCTCAACAGAGGCATCCGATCATGAACGACCCCATCGCCGCAGGCACGCCGGCCGAGGCCTTCCCTCCTCCGGGCCGCGACCTCGAAAGCACCGTCGAACGCCTGGAACTGCTCGAAGCCCAGGTCCAGGCCCTCGGCCAGGCCATGCGCGCCCTCGTCCAGGGCCTGGAGGACATTCCCGACCGGGAGCCCGACCCTGAACGCCCCGGCCGAGCCGCCCGCCTGGCCCACGAGCTCATGCTCGCCCAGGGACTCTGACCGCCCACCAGCGCGGACGGCCATGACCGGCAGCCGTGGGTCGGCGTCGCTCCGAAACAGCTCGGCCACACCCGACGTGAGTTGAAGGAGCGAGGAAGCGCACCCGGCGGAGGCCGCACGGACGGTGCTGGCCGAGAACGTCGAGAAGGTGGTGGGTACCGAGCCGCCGGTGGACATCCGGCTCAGAGTCGGTGAGGACACCCCGGCCTGGGTCCTGCCGGCCGCCGCCAAGGAGCAGGCGTCCTGCCCGGTCGTGGTGGTCCGCGGGACCACGGGCTGACTGCCGCCGGAGTCCTCCCGTGGAATGGGGCCGTCCGCCACCGTGATTGGGCCGTCCGGCACCAGCGGCAACCCGACAGGCCGCAGCAGACTGCGTGTACGAGACACCGTGCGCACCTGAGAGGCCCGATGAGCCGGCAGGACTTCCACTCCGCAGGCCGGATCAAGCGGACGCCGGTGACGGACCATGCGGGACGGCTGGTCGGCGTGGTGCGCCGTACAGCCCTGCTGCAGGCGCCAGTACGGGACGACGAGTTCCGCCTGCCTCCGTGAGCCGTCGAAGTGGCGGTCCACAACGGCGTGGTCGACCTCTGCGGGACGACGTCACCGAGGTGCTCGGCCACCTCACCGCAGCCCGAGTGCCACCGGTCCCGGTACCGGTCGACTGACGCCCCGGCATCGCGGGGCGCGATGATGAGAGATGAGGTGAGACACCGTGCAGGCAGTGATCGTGTACGAGAGCATGTACGGAAACACCCGCGAGATCGCCGAGGCGATCGCTGAGGGTGTCCACGAGGCGGAACCGGACGCGTCGGTCACCTGCGTCCCGGTCTCGGAGGCGGGACCGGACGTCACCCGTGCGGCCGACCTCCTGGTGGTCGGAGGCCCGACCCACATGCACGGGATGTCCACCGGCGTCAGCCGCAAGCTGGCGCACGCCACCCCGGCGAAGGACGAGACCTCGCGCGAGACGGAGGAGGACGTGGCCGGGAGCCCGGGGCTTCGCTCCTGGTTCCACGACCTGCCACAGACCGAATCCGCCACCCACGCGGCGGCCTTCGACACCCGCGCCGACTCCAGAATGGCCGGCGGCGCGGCCAACGGGATCGCCCACCGGCTCTCGCACCACCACTACGACGTGATGGTGGAGCCCGAGGGCTTCATCGTCGAGGAGGCCGAGGGCCCACTGCGGGCCGGGGAGATCGAACGGGCCAAGGCCTGGGGTACGAACCTGGTCTGAGCAGGGGCGGGGACCGGCGCGATGGCTGCTGTCCCGTTTCCAGTCCCCGACAGGTCCACGGAGTCCGGGACCGGGTCGGTACCCCCCGAGGAGGAACGCTCATCGGCCGGGAAGGCGGCCCCCGGACGGCTGTGAGGCCTTGATGCCCTTCACCGTTCCCGGCGTCGAGCGGTCACAGGCCGTGCGGGCCATGTCCTGCCATCCGTCGGTGTTCTGCCTACTCTGGGAAGCAGGACGCGCCGGTGGCCCTCCGGTTGCGGCGCGTTTCACGGCGAGCCGTCGTACGCGGCGGTGGGTCGTTCAGCCGGACGACCGAAAGCAGGCTCGATGGGTCCGGAGGATGGATCGGCGCGGCCGGACGTTCCCGACCCCGGCCATCGCCCCGACGACATGGACCGGCTCGTCGGGCGTCTGCAGGACTTCGCGCACGCCCAGAGCCGATTCCAGGACCTGCTGGACGCGGTGATGGCGGTGGGCCGGGAGCTGGAGCTGCCGGTCGTGCTCCGGCGCGTGATCACCACGGCCATGGGCCTGGTCGACGCCCGCTACGGCGCGCTCGGCGTGCTGAGCGAGGACGGCGAGCAACTCGAGGAGTTCATTCCCGTCGGGCTGAGCGAGCGCGAGGTGGCGGACCTGGCGGGGGTCGCCCTTCCCCACGGGCGCGGGCTCCTCAAGCACCTGATCGACCACCCCGAACCGCTGCGTGTCGCGGACATCGGCGCCCACGCCCGGTCGGTCGGTTTCCCGCCCGGCCATCCGCCGATGCGGACGCTGCTCGGGGTGGCGGTCACCTCCCGCAGCCGGGTCTACGGCAACCTGTACCTCTCCGAGCGTCGCGACGGACAGCCGTTCGACGTGCACGACGAGGACATCGTCGTGGCGCTCGCCGGGGCGGCCGGCCTCGCGATCGAGAACGCCCGCCTCTACCGGCAGGTCCGCGCCAGCGCCGAGTACTTCCAGCGCCTCCTGCTCCCGCAACTGCCGGACCTCGACCCGTTCGAGACCGCCGCCGTCTACCGGCCCGCCGCCACCCCGGACCACGTGGGCGGCGACTGGTACGACGCCCTGATGCTCCCCGACGGCGCCTGCGCCCTGGTCATCGGCGATGTCGGCGGCCACGACCTCCAGGCCGCCGCCACCATGGCCCAGACCCGCAACATGCTCCGCGCCCTGCTGTACGACCGCCGCACCCCGCCCAGCGCGGTCCTCACCCAGCTCGACCGCACCCTGGACGCGATCACCGACAACCCGATCACCACGGCCTGCCTGGTCCGCATCGAGCCCGCCACCACCGGCTGGACGCTGCACTGGAGCAACGCCGGACACCCGCCGCCGCTCCTGCTGTCGGCCGACGGCACCGCCCGCTACCTGCACGCCGACCCGGGCCTGCCGCTCGGCGTGGACACGGACGTGCCCCGCCCCGACCACAAGCACCCGATCCCCGGGGACGCCACACTCGTGCTGTTCACCGACGGACTGGTCGAGCACCCCGGCCGCCCGCTGGACGCCGGCCTCACCGAGCTCGCCCGGGTCGCCACCGCCCACGCCGGCCTGCACCTGGACGACCTGTGCCGGATCCTGGCCGACGCCCACATCGGTGACGGCCGCGACGACCTCGCCGTCCTCGCCCTGCGCACCCCGCCCCATCCGCACCCACCCGGGGCAGCCTCCGCAGGCGCTCCCGGGGCCGGCTGACCGGAGCGCGCCCGGAGGGCGTCGTCCCGTCCGGCTCGGCGCGGTCACCGTACGTTGGGCCGACCGGGCCGGGCCCGGGCGCGTTCGGAGCGGGATTCCCGGGGTGCCGGTCGGTCGCGACGTAGGGTCATGGTCCGTGTCTCCACGTGAGGTGGGAGGGCGTGCCCGGGCCACCTGCCACGCCGCCCGTGGTGCAGCCGCCCAGCGACGACGGACACCTGGTGTGAGGAGTGCGCATGACCGAATGGGCCATCGTGGTCGCCGGAGGAGTGGTCGTCGGCTACGGGGTACTGTCGCGGCGCCTGTCGACCACGGTGCTCTCGGGACCGTTGGTGTTCATGGTGTGCGGGCTGGCGATCGGCCCACTGGGCCTGGACCTGTTGGACCGGGCACGGGATCCCGAGGTGACGCGGACGTTGCTGGAGAGCGCGCTGGTGCTCCTGCTGTTCGCGGACGCGGCGACGATCAAGGCACGGGACCTGCGCCGGGAGGAGTTCCTGCCGCTGCGGCTGCTCGCGGTGGGCCTGCCTGCCACGATGGCCCTGGGGTGGCTGGCCGCCTGGCCCCTGCTGCCCGGTCTGGGGGTGTGGGAGCTGGCCCTGGCCGGCATCATCCTGGCGCCGACGGACGCGGCGCTGGGGCAGCAGGCCGTCTCCGACAAGCGGGTGCCCGCGCTGGTCCGCGGCGGCCTGTCCGTCGAATCCGGTCTGAACGACGGTCTGGCGCTGCCGTTCTTCGTGCTGGCGCTGGCCGCAGCGGGTGAGGGGCACGGCCATCCGGGTGTTGCCGAGACGTTCCTGCGTGCGCTGCTGTTGAGCGGCGTGATCGGACTCGCGGCCGGCTGGGCCGGGGCGAGCCTGATGCGCTGGTCCCTCGCCCGAGGGTGGAGCGGCCCCGACTGGCGGCAGTTCCTGGCACTCGCCGTTCCGGCGATCGCGTACGCGCTGTGCGTCACGGCCGAGGGCAGCGGCTTCATCGGCGCCTGGGCCGCCGGCCTGGCCTTCGGTGTCCACCTGCGCCGGACATCCGCCGACCGAGGCCTCCGCGACCAGGACCTGGATCCCGAGCAGAGCACGAGGTTCACCGAACGGCTCGGCCTCCTGCTCGCCTCCCTGAGCTTCCTCGTCTTCGGCGCGGTCATCCTGGGACCGACCCTCGAGCACCTGACCTGGCGGACGGTCGGCTACGCGCTGCTCAGCCTGACCGTGGTGCGGATGCTGCCGGTCGCCCTCTCACTGGTCGGCACCGGTCTTCGGGCCGCCTCCGTGGCCTACATCGGCTGGTTCGGTCCGCGCGGGCTCGCCTCCCTGGTGTTCGGCCTGCTCGCCATCGAAGAACACCTGCCCGGTGAGACCCTGCTGGGCGAGGTCGTCGCCGTGACCGTGGGCCTGAGCATCCTCCTGCACGGGGCATCGGCTCCCTTCCTGGGGAGCCGCTACGGCGCATGGTTCGCCCGGACCCTCCGTGCGGAGCCGGACCTGCGGGAGAACGCACTCGCGCGCGAGGACGCGCCACGCTGAGGATTCGGAGGGCGTGGGTGGAGCGAAGCAGGGGCGTGCTCCTCCTTCGGGAGAGCCGGTGACGCCTGACTTCCGCTCCTTGGCGGCGGGTCGGCGTCTGCGCGGGCTCGGAGGCGGAGGTCACGTACCGAACCGGGTGCCGGCGACGAGTTCCGGGTGGATGCTCAGGTAGCCCCTGGTCGGTCGGTGTCCCCACTGCCATGGGCCCCGGCGACGCAGGTCCGCGACCGTGGCGGGGTCGGTCACCAGGTACGACCGCCCCACGACGAGCACAGTCCACCCTCGGAGCGTCCGCTCGTCGAAGCGGTCCGCCTGGAACCCGACCACCTCTCCATCCATCACGTCCGCCCGCCAGCCGGCCGGCAGCGGGATGACGACCACGCCGAAGCCGTCCAGGGTGAAGCAGGCCGGAGTCACGGCCGGCATCGCGTCATCGGTGTGGATCAGGCGCCCGACCGCCGCCTGCCGGAGCAGTTCGAGGCTCTCTTCCCGCGTGCACTCCTCGGCACCGCCGTCCGTCGAGAGCGGCTGATCGGCGTCGTCGTGCGGGGTGTCAGAACGGACCATCGGGGCCACCTCCGAGCACTGAGGCCGCATGGTCGAAGGCGGCCGCGTTCCTGTCGCCGGCAGCGCCGAGGGCCAGGGCGACCGCAGCAGATCCTGTCGGCTTCAGGGGCCGGCCACCGAGCGAGTTCGCGCACATGACGCCGGCCTCCTTCAGTTGGTCGGTCGGTGATAGCCCTCCGCCTACCGGCCAGCCTCCCGCGTGTCCGTCGTCCTGCGGCAGGGGCCCCTCGGGCCGCCGACCACGCCGAACGGCCCTGGTCTCGCGGTCCGGCCCGAGCCGGATCCACGCGTTGCGCCTGCACGGACGACGGGCCCGCCCGCCGTAGCCGCATCGGGAATCCTGCCGGACCTGCCCTGCGCCGTGCAGGGCGGCGCTCCCCCCGCAGTGCTCAGGTCCTGAACAGGGCGACCTTGAGGGCGTCGTGCCGGCCCGCGTCGGCGAAGACGTCGTAGGCGTCCTGCATCTCGTCGAGCCCGAACCGGTGGGTGACGAGGCCGGAGACGTCGAGCCGGCCGGCCGCGAGCATGTCGAGCAGCATCGGGGTGCTGTGGGTGTCGACGAGGCCGGTGGTGATGGTGACGTTCCTGATCCACAGGTCCTCGAGGTGCAGGGTGGCGGGCCTGCCGTGGACGCCGACGTTGGCGACCCGGCCGCCGGGGCGCACGACCCGGGTGCACAGCTCGAAGGACGCGGGGACGCCGACGGCCTCGATGGCCACGTCGGCGCCCAGGCCGTCGGGGCTGAGGGCCCGGACGGCTTCGTCGGTGGCGTCCTCGACGGTGAGCGTGTCGTCGGCGCCGGCCCGTTCGGCGGCCTCCAGCCGGCCGACCGCCAGGTCGACGGCGACGATTCGGGCGGGGCTGTAGAGGCGGGCGGTCGTGATCGCGGCGAGGCCGATCGGCCCGGCGCCGACGATCACCACGGTGTCGCCGGGGCCGACCCTGCCGTTGCGGACGCCGACCTCGTAGGAGGTGGGCAGGATGTCCGCGAGCAGCAGGGCGGTCTCGTCGGTCACGCCGGCGGGCAGCCGGTGCAGCGAGTTGTCCGCGAAGGGGGTGCGGACGTACTCGGCCTGGGTGCCGTCGACGAGGTGGCCGAGGATCCAGCCTCCGCCGCCGGTGCACTGGCCGTAGGTGCCCGTGCGGCAGTACGCGCAGCGTCCGCAGGCGGAGATGCAGGAGACCAGGACGCGGTCGCCGGGAGCGACCGTCCTGACGCCGGCCCCGGTCCCGGTGACGGTGCCGACGGCCTCGTGGCCGAGGATGCGGCCGTCGGTGACCTCGGGGACGTCGCCCTTGAGGATGTGCAGGTCGGTGCCGCAGATGGTCACCGCGTCCACCCGCACGACGGCGTCCTCCGGATCGAGGACGGCCGGGTCCGGGACCTCGCCCCAGGTGCGGCGGCCGGGGCCGTGGTAGGTCAGCGCCTTCATGCCCGATCACTCTCCTCGTCACCGAAGGTGTGCTCCCACCGTCCAACGGTCCGCCGCTCCGGGCGCGGATCCTAGGGCCGGTCGGGCCGGCTGACGGGGACACCCGGGCCGAGCACGCCCGGCGTCGTGCCCGCTCCCGGGCGGCGAGTAGGCCCGCGGCGGGGCCGGGGTCAGGCCAGGGGAACGACGGCGACCGGACAGTGGGCGTGGTGGACGACGGCCTGGCTCACCGAGCCGAGTCGGCTGAAGGGTCTCTCCGGTTTCCCGTGGCGGCCCACCACGACGAGTTGGTGCGACTTCGACAGGGCCACCAGGTGTTTCGCTGGCCCGGACCGTACGGCCTCCTCCTCGACCGGCACACCGGGGTACTTCTCCTGCCATCCGGCCATGATCTCGGCGAGGAGCCGCTGCTCCTCCCCGGCCACGTGGCCCGACTCGTACACGGGCGGCAGCGCATGGCCCGGCCCGAGGACGAGCGGGTAGCTCCAGGCATGGACCGCGCGAAGCGGCAGGCCGCGTCGGAGGGCGCTGTCGAAGGCGAACTCGAGGAGCCCCTCGGACGGTTCACGCCCCTCCACGCCGACCGCGACGCCGTCCGTCGCCCCGGCGCCGGTTGCCCGGACGACGACGACCGGGCAGGCGGCGTGCGCGGCGACGTGCAGACTCGTGGAACCGACGAGCAGTTCGTGGAACCCGCCGGATCCCCGCGAGCCCACCACGAGCAGGCCGGCCGCGGCGCTGAGTGCGACCAGTGCCTCACGCGGGCTCGAATCCACGACCCCGCTGCTGATCTCCACATCCGGGTGCCGGGCGGCGACCCGCTCGGCGAGCACCCGCAGCGCTTCCTCGCCCGCTCGCCTGGCGGCCTGTGCGTCCAGCGACTCCGGTGCCTGATCCGGCTCCCACAGCCAGGCGTGGACGAGGTGCAGGCGCATCCCCCGGGACTGGGCCTCGTCCGCGGCCCAGTCGACGGCCTCACCTGCGCTCGCGGGATCGTCGACCCCGACGATCACTGGATGTGTCATGACGTGCTCCTTCGCTCCCCCCGACTGCCGCTTTCATTCTGGCCTCCTTCCTGCCCGGGCGCCCGGGCAGCACCTGCCCGGACGGCGGCCCCGGATGTGAGGTCGGGCCGGATCCGCGAGGGTGCCCTTCATGCCTCCGCCCGGTCCGCCGGACCCGGCCCGGATGCACTCACCGTTCCGCACGCCGCCCCTGCGGGCCTTGAGGCTTCCAGGCCTGTTCGAGGACCGTTGGACCCTCATCCTGTCCGGCGCTGCGCTGGGGGAAGCGGCACCCGCCACACCAGCCGGGTCCCGCCGTCGGGTCCCGCTCCGGCCCGGAAGCTCCCGCCGAGGTGCTTCGCCCGCTCCGCGAGGTTCGCGAGCCCGCTGCGCGGCCCGGCCTGCGGGAGGCCGACGCCGTCGTCGGTGACCGTCAGGTTCACTTCCCCGTCGACGCTCAGCTCCACGTCGACACGGTCGGCGCGGGCGTGGCGGACGGCGTTCGACAGCGCCTCCTCCAGCACGGCGACCACCTCGTCGGCGACCGGCGGCGGCACCCGGAGATCCAGCAGCCCTTCCGTCCTGAGCGCGGGGGCGAAGCCGAGGCCCGCGGCGGCCCGGTCGACCGCACCGGTCACCCTGGCCCGCAGCCCGTGGGCGGCCGGTCCCTGCTCCCTGGCCCGCAGCCCGAAGATGCTCGAACGGATCGTCCGCACCGTCTCGTCGAGGTCGTCGATGGCGCGCAGCACCCGGTCCGACGCCTCGGGGTGGTCGATGAAGCGAGTGGCGCCCTGCAGGGTCATGCCGGTCGCGAACAGCCGCTGGATCGCCAGGTCGTGGAGGTCCCGGGCGATCCGGTCGCGTTCCTCCAGCAGCGCGACCTGCTCGGAGTCCCGGCGGCGCTCGGCCAGCTCCATCGCCAGGGCGGCCTGCCCCGCGAAACCCGCCAGCGGGCCGGACTCCTCCGGCCCGAAGACCCGCTTGCCCACGGCCCGGGCCAGCATCAGCACCCCGCGAACGCCGCCTTCGACTGTCCCGATGGGCACGGCCACGGCCGGCCCGAGGCCGGCCCACCGCGGCGGCCCGGCCGTGATCCTGGGGTCCCTGCGCACGTCGACGGTGCTGACCAGTCCGCCGGTCTGCACGGCGGCGCCGACGAAGGACCCCACGCGCGGCAGGACGAGCCCCCGGTGCACATCCGCGTCCAGCCCCACGGCCACCCGCACCTCCAGCGAGGCGTCGTCCGAGACGGGCAGGGCCACCACGGTGAGGTCCGCCCCGGCGATCTGGGCGGCCCGGGCGATCAGCAGGTCGAGCACCTCCTGCTGCGAACTGCCCGACAGCAGAAGGTTGGTGACCTCCGCGCTGGCCGCCAGCCAGCGCTCGCGCAGCCTGGCCCTCGTGTAGAGCCGGGCGTTGTCGATGGCCACGCCCGCGGCCACCGCCAGGGTCGAGACGACCGCCTCGTCCTCGGCGTCGAACTCCGCGCCACCGTGCTTCTCGGTCAGGTAGAGGTTGCCGAAGATCTTGTCGCGGACCCGGATCGGCACGCCGAGGAAGCTGTGCATCGGCGGATGGTGCTCCGGCACGCCGTACGAGGACGGGTGCTCGGAGATCTCCGTCAGGCGCAGCGGCTCGGGACGGCGGATCAGCTCGCCCAGCAGGCCGTGCCCGCGTGGGAGCGGCCCGATGCGCTCGATCTGACCCTGGTCGACGCCGACGGGGATGAACTGGGAGAGCCGGTGGTCCTCACCGATGACGCCCAGCGCGCCGTACTCGGCGTCCACGAGCGAGACCGCGGCCTCCACGATGTGCTGGAGCACCTGACCGAGGTCGAGGTCCCGGCCGACCGCGAGCACCGCCTCCAGGAGACTGTTGATGCGGTCCGTGGTGCCGCGTGCGGCGTCCAGGCGTGACTGGAGTCCGCTCAGCAGGTCGTCGAGGCTCGGCTGCGCCGGATTCCTGGGCGTGTGGCCCGGTTCCGAGGATGAGGCCACCACACACTCCGTCCGTGCGAGCCGCGGCTACCGGCGCCCCTGGGGTCCAGGCTAGATCAGCGGACCGGGGCCGTCCTTCCGGGACGACCCCATGGGGTAGGCCAACGGCTCGGTTGCGCGGTTCGTCGAGCGGGGTCACCGGTCCTCGTCCGTCGGCGGCCGCAGCCGGCCGGGGGCAGGCTCTCAGGGCCGGCCGGGACCGCGGTCCTCCGGGTCCAGGACGTCGGCGACGGCCAGGCGGGGTGTCGGCGCGCCTTCCGGCCCGTAGCCCAGGCGGACGAGCACCTGCGCGTGGCCCGGGCCCTGCTGCGGGTCCCGGGCGACCCAGCGCAGCTCGGGCCACTCCATGGCCTGGTGCAGGAGCGATGCCCGTACCCGGTGCACGGTCGCGACCAGCAGCACGTGCTCCAGCGCGAGGCCGGCCCGGAGCCAGTCCACCGGGCCGTCGCCCCGGGTGGCGAGGACGGCGATGCACGGCTCGGTCTCGAACGGGGCCGGCGTCAGCGGCTCCACGGGGTGGATGGCGGAGAAGTCCCGCATCGGCATCCGCCCGGCGCTGTCCTGGGGGCCGAGCGCGGCAACGGGAATCCCGTACGCGGGGGCGTCGGGCCCCTGGATCCAGCTGCGGCTCTCCGTGCCGCGTGCGGGATCCGTGGTGTTGCGGCGCTCGGCCTCCGCGGTCAGTTGCAGCAGCCGGGCTCGCTCCTCACCGGCCGGGAAGTACAGCTGTGCCTCCTCCGCCCGTGCGGTCTCGGCGAGTTGGTCGAGGACCACGGCGGGGATCGGCTCGGCGGTGAACGGCGTTCGGATGGTGTGCCGTCGCCAGATCGCCACGTACAGTTCCTCGGTGCTGGTGAGATGCGCGTGCGACAGTTCGTCCAGCTCGACGGCGGCCAGCAGGTCGGGTTCGGCGGAGTCGGGGAGCAGCCGGACCCGCGGCGCCCAGCCCAGCCGGCGGGCGGCGACGCGGAGGTTGAGAACCGCGGCTCCCACCGAGATGTGCAGCGCGCGCCCGTCCGGGTCGGTGACCGGCAACGAGCGCTCTCGAAGGGCCCGCACCTGGAGGGTCGAGGTGTCCGGGTCCAGCCGGAAGTGCCACGGCTGGCTGTTGTGGATGGACGGCGCGGCGACCGCGGCGGAGAGCAGCTTCTCCAACGCGGCGGCGTCGAGGGCCAAGGTGTCCATGGCGTTCTCCCGGTGTCGACGGGTCAGCCGGAGGCCGGCCGGGACGGGCCGGATCGCAGCGTGTCCAGGCGGTGGCGGTACTCGTCCGGGTCGATCTCGCCCCGGGCGAGGCGCTCCGCGAGCAGCTGCTCCGGCGACGGCGGCGGGGCGGGCTGCCAGTCGGGGGGGCGTTGCCGGGGCGTGCGGCCGAGGTAGCCGGTCAGGGCGAGGACGAGGGCGACCAGTACTCCGAGGAGCAGCAGCACCCCTATGGCCATCAGGCCGAGACCCCAACCGCCCATGTCGTTCCAGTACATCATCGCGGGCTCCCGGTGGTGACGGCGAGGCTCGTGCCTCACTCCCCACGGTGCGCCCGGGCGCGGGACCCTGGCTTGGGCCGATCGGCTCTGGCCTGTGGGCCGGGCGGGCTCAATGCGACCGGGTCGGGTGCTGTTCGGTGTCGGCGTGGGCGGCGATCACGGCTGCCTGGAGCCGGCGTTCGACGCCGAGCTTGGCGAGCAGCCGCGACACGTGGTTCTTCACGGTCTTCTCGGCGAGGTAGAGCTCCCGGCCGATTTCCCGGTTGGTCTTCCCCTCCCCCACCAGCGCCAGGATCTCCCGTTCGCGCGGGGTCAGCTCGGCCAGCGCGGCATCGCTGTCGCTCTCGTCGCGGTGCCGCAGGTTCTCCATCAGCCTCCGGGTGGTGGCCGGGTCCAGCATCGACTGCCCCGATGCCACCGTGCGCACCGCGCTGACCAGGTCGGCGCCCTTGACCTGTTTCAGGACGTACCCGGCGGCACCGGCCATGATCGCGTCCAGCAGGGCGTCGTCGTCGTCGAAGGAGGTCAGCATCAGGCAGACCAGCCCCGGCATCCGGTCACGCAGCTCCCGGCAGACCGTCACCCCGTTGCCGTCCGGCAGCCGTACGTCCAGCACCGCGACCTGGGGTCGCAGGGCCGGGACCCGAGCCAGCGCCTCGGCACAGGTGCCGCCCTCGCCGACGACCTCGATGTCGGGTTCGGCCTCAAGCAGGTCCCGCACCCCGCGCCGCACCACCTCGTGATCGTCCAGCAGGAACACGCGCAGCGGCTGCCCGGCATCGCGGGCCTCGGTCACGTCCATCGATCGTCTCCTGAAGCGGACGGCGTACACCTGCCTCGATTGTCCCCGTGCCCCGGCCCGGCCGCACAGGACGCCGGGGGCGTGGGGCCACATGACCACAACCCTTCCCGCGCCACCGGCGGGAGGTGTGGGCGGGCTCGCCCAGACGGGCTGCGACCGCGTGGGCTGGTACAGCTGGGACCGGCTGGACAACGGCGGACGGCCCGGTGCGGACCGCGTCGTCCCGCTGCGGCGGCACCCGCCTCATCGAAGCGTGGCGGCCTCCTCGTGTCAGGCTGGGGCGGCAGCCCTGACGTCGACGTCCACCACTCCGAGGGACCTTCCACTACTGGAGCGTGTCCAGGACTTCCCGGAAGGTCGCATCGCGGCCCACGGCGACGACGGCGTGGGTCATCACCTCACCGACGGTGTTCCACTGGCGGTCATGGCGTGCTCCTGAGGAGATCGGCGGGTGTGCTGCCGGGCCGGGGCCGGCACTGCCCTCTCGGAGAGCGCTGAAGGAGAGCGGCCCCAGTAGGTCGGACAGGTGCTGCGAGACATCCAGGAAGAGGTCGTCGACGGCGAGCAGCCCGACCAGGCGGTGCCTGTCCACCACGGGAAGTCGACGCACCCCGGCCCGGCGGAAGGCCCGGTAGGCGGTCTCCAGGTCGTCGGTCGCATCCACCGTGACGGCAGGCGCGGACATGAACTCGGAGACCGGAGCCTCGGGGTCGGCACCCGGTTCGGCGCGGACCTGGTTCCACGATCCTGCAGCCAGTGGGTCCGTGTCAGCGATATTGCCTGGCCGAACTCACCAGCCTTGAAAGGCTGTTGACGCCCTGACGGACACTCTGCCACTTTGCGCGAGGAAGCAGCGGTGCGATGTGGGGAACGCATGATCAAATGAGAGCGTGAACAAGACAAGCGCCCCTCTGGGCCCACTGGAACGCGTCGACGGCTGCTGGGTGTTGGGGGACATCGGCCGGCCGGGCGGTGGTGCGTGGGTGGAGTTCGGCACGGACGGTCTGCACGCGCATGCGCGTGACTCCGGGGAGGAGGTGACCCCCTGGCCCCGGATCATGTCGGGGATGGCTCTGGTCCTGGGCGGCAAGTTCCCCGGCAAGAGCGGGAACTTCGCCCTGATGGGCATGCTCGGCGGCCTGCCCGGCCCCTTCCGCGGACGTGGCGGCGGCTACCTGCGCATGATGGTACGGGACCCCTACGACGACCACGCGGTGTTCTTCGACCGCCACCCGCGCTGGTACCCGCCGATGGAGCTCGTGCTCCTGGAGGAACTGCTGACGCAGACGGTCGGAGCGGGCGAGGCGCACCGGCTCGCCGACGGCGACTGGCTGGGCGGCGTGGTGGAACGGCTGACGCGGCCGCAGGGCCTGTGGACCAGGAACGGGGTGAGCGAGGTGGTGACGGCGGCACGGCAGGCCGAGCAGTCGGGGCTGTCGTAACACCTCACAGTCGATGCCAACGGACCGGGGACCGGCGGATGGCCCGCGCGATGCCGGAATCGGCGAAGGACTCGCGCGGCGCACCGTCGAGCATGCCGTGGTTCACCGTTCCTTCGTGGCGTCCGTGTTCGGCGGTCGGCGCAGCCGGCGCAGGTACGGGTCGAAGACGGGAAGGGGTTCCAGGCGGATCCGGGCGTCCACGCACAGGAGTCCGTCGGGCCCGGCGATCAGCGGGTTGAGGTCGGCCTCGGCGAGTTGCGGGAGTTCGGTGGCCAAGTGGGACAGTGCGGCGAGCACCCGACGCACGGCCGGCAGGTCGACGGGAGGCACACCCGGACGGCCCAGGAGCAGCGGGGCGCTGCGCAGATCGGTGACCATCGTGGTGAGGTCGCGTTCGGTCAGCGGCGCGAGCCGGGTGGAGCGGTCGTCGAGCACGTCGGTGGCGGTGCCACCGAGGCCGAGGACGACCAGCGGGCCGAAGACGTGGTCCTTCACGACGCCGGCGAGCAGTTCGAGACCGGGCGCGGCCATCGGCTGCACCACGACGCCGGCCATCCGGTCGCCGAAGCGTTCGGTGAACTCGCGGTAGACGGTCCGGACTTCGCCGTCCCGCTGCAGGCCGGTTCGGACGGCTCCGGCCGCGCTCTTGTGGACCTGCCCCGGCCAGTAGGCCTTCAGCGCGACCTTGCCGTCGTGGCCTATCCGGCGCAGTGACCGCGCGGAGACGACCGCGGTGTGTTCGTCCTGGGCCCGGAGGGAGGTGGTGAGCGGAAGTCCGTAGTGTTCCAGGAGCTGGGCTGCTGCGGCCGGGTCGAGCCAGCCGCCGGCCGGGTGGGCGGCGAGGAACTCGTCGGCGAGCCGCCGGGCCGCCTCCGGGTCGGTGTCTGCGGCCTGGGCCTCGGGGCCGGTCGGCTCCGCCAGCCACCGCGCCCGGTCCCGCGCGTGCGCGAAGGCCCGGGCGGCGGCACCGGAGTCGGCGTAGACGGGAAGCAGGCCGCCGTCGGCACCGGTGAGGTACCGGACCGGTACCTCCTGGCTGATCATCACGGCGGCGACCGGGATCTTCCGTCGGGCGGGTGCGTCCAGCAGCGCGCGGACCGGATCCTGTTCGGCGTTCACGGCGAGGGCGGTCGGCACCAGGCAGACCAGGAGGGCGTCCACGGCGTTGCTGCGCACCAGTGCGTCGACGCACCTGCGTAGTTCGACGGGGTCGGCGGCCGCCGTGGTGTCCACGGGGTTGGTGGCACTGGCGCCGACGGGGAGCAGAGCGAGCAGCTCGGCCGCCAGGCCGGCGGGAAGCGTCGGGACGGACAGCCCCACCTCGGTGCAGGCGTCGGCGGCCAGGATGCCGATGCCACCGGCGTTGGAGACCACGGCGACGGTGCCACGAGTACCGGGTAGCGGCTGGCTGTGCAGAAGGGCCGCGGTCTCGACCAGTTCGGCGATGCTGCGGGCCGCCGTGACACCGGCCTGCCGGAACAGGGCTTCCCGGGTGACGGTCGGGGTCGCGGCGGCGGCCGTGTGCGAGGCTGCGCCGCGGCGGCCGGCGGCGGAGCGTCCGGCGTCGACGGTGAGCACGGGGAGCTTGCGGGTGACCCGGCGGGCGGTACGGGCGAAGGCGCGGGGGTTGCCGAAGGACTCGAGGTGGAGCAGGGCCAGGTCGGTCCGGCCGTCGCTCTCCCACCACCGCAGCAAGTCGTTGCCGCTGACGTCGTACTTGTCCCCGAGGGAGACGAAGCTGGAGACGCCGATGCCGAGCCAGGCGAGCCGCTCCATCAGTGCGATGCCGACTCCGCCCGACTGCGCGGCCACCCCTGCGGTGCCGGGCAGCGGGAAGGCGCCACCGAACTCGGCGTCCAGGCGGACCGGCCGGTCGGTCTGCGCGATGCCGAGGCTGTTCGGGCCGACCAGACGCATGCTGAAGTGGCGGCAGGCGTGGATCAGTTGCCGGGCGGTGGCCGCGTCCAGACCGGAGGTGAGCACCACCAGGGCTCGGACCCCGGCCCGGCCGCACTCCTGTGCCGCGCCCACCACCGCGGCGGGCGGAACGGCGACCACGGCGAGGTCGGGCACGCCCGGCAGGTCTGCGACCGAGGGGTGGGCAGGCTCGCCGGCGACACTCTCGGCATGCGGGTTGACGGCCCACACCGGACCGTTGAACCCTCCCTGGCGGATCTTGAGCAGCACCGTCCGGCCGACCGACCCGGGCCTCCTGGAGGCGCCGATCACCGCGACCGAGCGGGGCCTCAGCAGCGCGGTGAGGCTTGCCACGTCGGCGGCACGACCACGTTGGTCGACGGCCTCGCGGTAGTGCTCGTCGCCCTCGTCCAGGGCGACGCGCACGCGGATCTCGCCCTGATCGAAGCGGCGGTGAACGGGCAGCCCGAGGTCGGAGAAGACCCGGTGGACCGCCAGGTTCCCCGCGAGGGTGTCGGCCTCGATCGCGTGAACGCCTCGCTCGCGTGCCGCGTGGACCAGGTGTTCGATCAGCAGGGTCCCCACGCCACGGTGCTGCCATGCGTCCGCGACGGAGAGGGCGAGCTCCGCGGTGTCCTCGTGACCGGTCTCGGCCTCGTAGTCGACCTCTCCGACCAGCTCATCCGCGACCCACGCACCCAGCGCCAGGAAGCCGGGGCGGGGTGGCCCGCACAGCCGGTCGGCGGCGAGTTGCGGCGCTCGGCGGCTGGCACCGAAGAAGCGCATCCGGCGGCTCGCCTCGGACATCCGGACGGCGTGCAGGTCGAGTGCGGCAGCCCGGTCCTCGGGTTCGAGCGGCCGGATGACCGCGATGGTGCCGTCGGCCAGCAGGGCCTCTGCGGCGGACGGCGGGCGCTGGACGGTGGACATCTGCGACTCCCTCGGTCCGGCCCGACCACGGCCGAGCGCTCGGTGGCGGGTCTGACTCCAGCGTCTGCCGAAGCGCTGTGCGACACCAGGGCCGGTCGGCCCGGACGGCCCGCCGACGAGCCGGGGGCCCGCCTCCGTCGGCCCGTGCGTCGTCAAGCGGTGCCCGAACGGCCCTGGTACCTGGTCCGAGGCTCGGCGAAGGATGAGAGTGAGCAGGTCACGGCAGCCGCTTGCCGAACGGATGAAGGTGCCCGTGACAGGAGAGGGAGGATGTTCATGAGCGCAACAGAACGCGGCCGTGCCCAGGGCCACTCCGCGCACCCCGGCGACGTCGGCCGCCGCGTCGCACACCGCCGTAAACAGCTGGGCCTCAGCCGCGAGCAGGTGGCGGCCAAGGCCGGCATGGCCGTCAACTACCTCGAGTACCTGGAGTCACGTCCGGCCACCGTCGACCTGGAGACGGTCACCAGGCTTGCGGGCACGCTCGACACCTCGGTCTGGTACCTGCTCGGCGGCGGCCTCGACCTTCCGCCCGGACAGGCCGCACCGTCCCCCCGCCCGGTGGTGGAGGAGCTGCAGCCCCGGGAGTGCTGGGCGAAGATGGAACCAGGTGGCGTGGGCCGGGTCGCCCGGTCCACGCCCGAAGGTCCACAGGTCCTGCCGGTCAACTACCGCACTCTGGACGGCACCGTGCTCTATCGCACGACAGCGCAGAGCACCGCAGCAGTCGCCGTGGGCGAGCGCGTCGCCTTCGAGGTCGACCGGCTCGACGAGGCACTCGGCACCGGCTGGAGCGTCCTCGTCACCGGTCCGGCAGATCAGGTCACCGAGGCGGACGCCATGGAACGGTTCGGGAAACACGCCAACCCCCAGCCCTGGGTGGGCGGTCAGCGGGACACGTGGGTGCGGATCCGCCCTGACAAGATCACCGGACGACTCATCCGCACCGTCGGGACGATGCCCACCGACGACTCACCGTGAGCGACGGACTCGCACGCCCCCGGGGCTCCAGACCCACCGACCCATGGCAGCTGGGCTACGAGGGCTTCGACCCGGCTGCGGAGGGCATCCGAGAGGTGCTCTGCGCGGTCGGCAACGGCTACCTGGTCAGCCGCGCGGCCGCGCCGGAGAGCCGCGCCGACGGCGTCCACTACCCCGGCACGTACCTGGCCGGCTGCTACGACCGCGCGATCTCCCTGGTCGACGGCCGCACCGTCGAGAACGAGGACCTGATCAACTGCCCGAACTGGCTGCCCCTCACCTTCCGCCCGGAGGAGGGCGACTGGTTCACCGGGCCCGCCACGACGGAGAGCCTGGCGCTCGACCTGCGCCGCGGCGTCCTGACCAGGCGGGCCCTGGTCGTGGACGAGCACGGCCGCCGGACCCGGCTGACGCAGCGCCGGATCGCCAGCCAGGCCCAGCCGCACCTCCTCGCGCTGGAGACGGAGCTGGTGCCCGAGAACTGGTCCGGCCGGCTGGAGGTCCGCTCCGCGCTCGACGCGGACGTGTCCAACACGGGCGTCGCCCGCTACCGGGGCCTGACCGACCGTCACCTCGCGCCGGACGGACAAGGCGCGGACCCCGACGGCCCCCTGTGGCTCCAGGCGGCCTCGACCGGATCACCGCTGCGCATCGCGCTCGCCGCCCGTACGCGCGCGCACCGGGCAGGCACACCCCTTCCGGCAGCCCGTACCGACGAGATCGAGGAAGGCTGGACGGCCCAGGTCCTCGCGCTGGACGCGACGCGGGGGACACCGGTCACGGTGGAGAAGACGGTGGCGGTGTACACCTCCCGCGACCCGGCCATCGGCGCTCCCCTGCGCGCCGCCCGGACGCTGGTGACGCAGGCCCCGGACTTCGACCGGCTCGTGCGTGACCACGCCCTGCGGTGGACGGAGCTGTGGCGCCGGTGCCGGATCGACGCGGACTTCGACGGCATCGCCACCGTGCGCCTGCACCTGTTCCACCTCCTGCAGACCTACTCCGAGCACTCCGTCGACCTCGACGTCGGCATCCCCGCCCGCGGCCTGCACGGCGAGGCCTACCGCGGCCACGTCTTCTGGGACGAGCTCTTCGTCCTCCAACTGCTCAACCTGCGCCTTCCCGAGCTGGCCCGCGCCGTGCTGCGCTACCGCCACCGCCGGCTCGACGCCGCCCGGCGGGCCGCCCGGTCCATCGGCCTGCGCGGCGCGATGTACCCGTGGCAGAGCGCATCGGACGGCAGCGAGGAGTCCCAGCAGCTGCACCTGAACCCGCTCTCCGGGCGCTGGCTGCCCGACCACAGCCACCTCCAGCGTCACGTCGGATCCGCCGTCGCGTACAACGTCTGGCAGTACTACCAGGCCACGGGTGACATGGACTTCCTGGCCACCACCGGCGCCGAGATGCTGCTGGAGATCGCCCGCTTCTGGTCGACGACCGCGGTGTACGACCCGCAACGCCGGCGGTACTCGATCAGCGGTGTGGTCGGGCCGGACGAGTACCACGACGCCTGTCCCTGGTCCGAACGGCCCGGACTGGACGACAACACCTACACCAACGTGCTGGCCTCGTGGGTGCTCGCCCGCGCCCTCGACGCCGTCAACGTCCTGCCCGGCTACCGGCGTGAGGAACTGCTGGAACGGCTGGCCCTCGGCCGGGACGAGCTCGAGCGCTGGCAGGAGGTGAGCCGGCGCCTGCACGTACCGTTCCACGACGGCGTGCTCAGCCAGTTCGACGGGTACGAGCGCCTGGCCGAACTCGACTGGACGGCCTACCGGCACCGCTACCCGGACCTGCGCCGGCTCGACCGGATCCTGGAGGCCGAGGGCGACACGGTGAACCGCTACAAGGCCTCCAAGCAGGCGGACGTCCTGATGCTCTTCTACCTGTTCTCCGCGCGCGAGGTCCGCGACCTGCTGCGCCGACTCGGGTATCCGGCCGGCCACGAGCTGCTGCGCCGCACGACCGACTACTACCTGCGGCGCACCGTCCACGGCTCGACGCTCAGCGCGGTGGTGCACGCCTGGGTCCTGACCCGCACCGACCGCCGCGCCTCCTGGCGGTTCTTCCGCGACGCCCTCGACGGCGACCTGGCCGACGTGCAGGGCGGCACCACCGCCGAGGGCATCCACCTCGGTGCCATGGCCGGCACCGTTGACCTGCTGCAACGCTGCTACACCGGCCTGGAGATCCGCCAGGACACGCTCTGGCTCGCCCCCCGGCTACCGTCGGCGATCGGCCAGGTGGAACTGGACCTCCGCTACCGCGGCCACTGGGGCATCGTCCTCTCCGTCGACCGGCACAGCGTGACGGTCAGCCTTCAGGAGAGCCTCCAGGAGCCCATCCGAATCGGCCTTCGGGGCTCGTCCACCATCGTCCGCCCGGGCGAGAGCCACCGATTCTCGCTCTGAGCCCGGACGATCGGCCGCCCCAGGAAATGGGCTGGGGTAGCACTTGGTCAGCGAGGCGATCTCGATCGTCGGCATCGAAAGGCGCGAAACGCGCTCGTTCCCCTTCGGCGTCACGCCGGGCCTTGGGAGCGCAGCTCGTTCCCGATCTCATGGGCCCAGGTCTGGATCTGCTCCGGGTTCCTGAAGTCGCCGCCCTTGCCGTGCTTGACCAGGGTGCGGGCGATCCAGCCGGGGGTTTCGGAGGTGAGGCTGCCTCCGAAAGTGACGTGCCCGCGGGCGTGCAGGTGTTCCATCACCTTGGCCGCGCCGGGCACCGGCGGGATCTCGTGCGGCTCGGCGGAGCTGTCCACCGGGCCGCTGCTGAACAGCCAGACGACGAGGGTGAGCCGTCGATGCCCACCACGACACGGGCGGTCGAACCGTTCCCGCTCACGCGCAACCACCTCACTTCGCTTCGGTCACCTCCCACGCCGCACTCCCTCCCGCCGGTCCGCCAACGAGGTCCCGCGGAGGCCGGCCGGTCGTGGACGGCGGTGCCGGGGCCCCGGCCGTCATGTTGGGGCCGCTCGGCCCTGCCGACCGGCGCAGTCCGCCGCCTACGGTACGAACAGGGCCCGGATTTCGACGGACCACCCACGAGCACCGGTGGAGGAGCCATGGCATCCGCCAGCAAACGCCGTCCGATCGTCCTCGGTGTGGACGCACAGGGTCCTGGTCGGCTCGCGACCGCCTGGGCCGCCGACGAGGCGGATCGCCGCGGGCTGCCCCTGCTGATGGTCCATGCCGTCCCGAAGCCGGCCTCCGATCGGGGCAGCTTCGAGGAGCGCCACCACGAGGATCTCCGTGAGACCGGACGCCGGATGCTCGACAAGGCCGCAGCGCTCGCGGGCGAAATCCACCCCGGGCTGGCGGTGACCACCAACCTCGTGGACGGCATCCCGGGCCAGATCCTGTGCCGGGAATCGCCGAACGCCGAACTCGTCGTACTCGGCTCCCGCCGGCTCACCCGCCCGGAGGAATACTTCAGCACGTACTCGGTCGCCCTCCCGGTCAGTGCCCAGGCCGCCTGCCCGGTGGTCGTGGTGCGCGAGCCCGAGCACGTCACCGAGGACCCGCCCAACCTCGTGGTCGGAGTCGACGGCAGCCCGTCGTCGGCGGCCGCGGTCGATGTCGCCTTCGACCTGGCGGCCCGACGGGGAGCCGCCCTGCGTGCCATCTGGGTGTGGCAGTCGCAGCTGATCGCCCGGATCGACGAACATACGGCCACCCAGACGCTGCGGCGGCTGCTGACCGAGACCACCGCCGGTCACGCCGACAGGTACCCCGACGTGGACCTGACGCACGAGGTGATCCGCGGCCACCCCGTGGAGGAACTGGCCAAGGCATCGGAGCACGCACTCGCCGTCGTGGTCGGGCGTCGCGGGCACGGCGGATTCACCGGCATGCGGCTCGGCTCCGTGCCGCACGGCCTCCTGCACCACGCCCGCTGCCCGATCGTCACCGTGCCCCGGCCGACCGGCGAACCGGGCACCTGAGGCCCGACGGCCCCGGCACCCTACGACAGGCGACAGGCCGCCAACCCGACGACGGCGTCGCCCCCGTTCGTCGCCGAGGAGATCGTCGACCATGCCCACTGGATCGCCACCGGGCACGGCCGTCGGACGCTCTGATCCGGCAGGGCCCGGCCCGAGTGCGGTCAGGCGCCGCCGTCGGTCCGGTCGACGGTGAGGTCGAGGAAGTGCGTGGAGCAGGAGATGCACGGGTCGTAGTTGCGGATGGCCCGTTCGCACATCGTGGTCAGCTCGCCGACCTTGTCCGCGACTTCGGAGGCCGGCTCGTCATCACCCCCGCCCCGGACGGACGGGGCAAGACCATCCGCGTGGTGCTGCCCGCACCCGAGGCCCGGCCCGTAGGCCCGTCGAGCTGAAAGGGAGAGCCGTCGCGCTTCGAGATCACCGCCTACGACGACCGCTGCAACCCCCGCCCGTCGGATGTCGCAGTACAACGCGTCTGGCTGCTGGCGACGATCCACGGCCTGCGCGCCTCGGTCCTGCACCAGGCCGTCGAGTGGCCCGACACCCGCTGGGGCCTGCGCTGGCCGGCTACCGGGAGACCGTCGCGGCGTCGCTCTGCGCGGGGGCGCCGCGGGCCGGGCCGTAGACGGTGTCCAGCAGCCCGCGGGTGAAGCGGTCGAGGTCGTCCAGGCCTACGGCGGTGAGGATGTCCTGGCTGCCGGCCAGCAGGTGGGGGATGGCGGCATGCAGGGCGAGTGTGACGGCGGCGGCGCGCTGCGGGGTCACCGGCAGGCCGACGGCGGCCTGGGCGCGCTCGAAGGCGGTGAAGTCGGCGATGGCCACGGTGTCGAGGAGGGCTGACAGGTGGGGACGGCGCGCGGCCTCCGCGCGCAGTTCCAGGTAGGCGAGCATGCGGGCGCGGCCGGGGCCGGCGACGTTCTCCAGCAGTGCGCGCAGCATGGCCGCCAGACCCGCACGGTCGGCGGGTGCCGGGCGAGGCACGTCGTGGTACAGCTCCACGCACCGCTCGGCGACGGCGGCGAGCAGCGCGTCCCGGGTGGGGAAGTAGTTCTTGGCGGTGCCCGGGGGCACCTCCGCGGCGGCGTCGACGGCCCGGTGGGTCAGGCCGCGCCCGCCGGCCTCGGCCAGGACCTGGATGGCCGCGTCCCGCAGACTGTCGCGCCGGTTCCTGTTCACGCTGGCGATATTACCCCACCCGTGGTACCACAGATGGGGTACCACGGGTGGGGTGAAGCCGTGGCCCCGGACGTGATTCGGAGGATGATCCCGTGCCTGTCGGTTATCTGTGGACCGTGGTCTTCATCGCCGCGGGCACGCTGTTCGCCCTCGCGCCGGTGCGCCGGCCTCGGCCACTCGCCGCCGTGAGCTTCCGGATCGGTCTGGTCATCGGCGAGCTGCCCTTCGTCGCCCTGGCCTGGATCCTGCTCTGGACGGCCGTCGCCTTCGCCCAGGAAGACATCCACGCGCCCGCCAGCTGGGCGACTGTCGCGTCGGCGGCGGTCACCGCAGCCGGGCTCGCGGTCGTCGTCACGCGCGGGTGGCGCGGCCGGGCAGCGGTCGAGCGCGCCCTGGCCGAGGGCCTGGGCCCCGACTGGCGGAAGGCGATCACCCCCGACACCGCCGCCGGGCTGCGCCGGCGCCGGCCGCTCGCCCGGATCCTGCTCCGGCCGTTCGCCGGCCGCCCGCGCGGCGTGGTGCGGGTGGCGAACCTGCCGTACGGCACAGCCGGCCGACGGCACCGGATCGACGTCTACCACCACCACTCGCGGCCCACGAACGCCCCCGTACTCATCCACCTGCACGGCGGCGGCTACCACGGGGGCCGCAAGAGCAAACACTCCATGCCGTTGCTGTACCGGCTCGCGAGCCTCGGCTGGGTCTGCGTCAGCGCCAACTACCGCCTGCGGCCCGACGTCGAGCATCCCGAGCACCTGATCGATGCCAAGCGGGTGATCGCCTGGGTTCACGAGCACGGCGACGCGTACGGAGCCGATCCCGCGACACTGTTCATGGCGGGCAGCTCGGCCGGCGGGCATCTGGCGGCGCTCGCCGCCCTCACGCCCGGCGACCCGGCCCTCCAGCCCGGCTTCGAGGCCGCCGACACCTCGGTCACCGCCGTGATCGGGCTGAACGGCTACTACGGGCCCTACTACGGCCGGGGACCGGAGTCCTCCCCTTCGACGCACATCACCGCGGACGCGCCGCCCTTCCTCCTGGTGCACGGCGACCGGGACACCGAGGTACCCGTCGCCATCGCCCGCCGCTTCGCCGCCGACCTGCGGGGCGCCTCCGTCGCCACCGTGGTGTACGCCGAACTCCCCGGCGCCCAGCACGCCTTCGACCTCTTCCACTCGCTGCGGTTCGAAGCGGTCGTGGACGGTGTCGAGGCTTTCGCCGGCTGGGTACTCTCGACCCGGCGGGTGCCCGAACCCCCGCGTCCGACAATCAGTTGAGGCGCTCCCACCGCGCGACCCTGGAGTGGGTCCCCACGCCGTAACGGCATTGCCCCAGCGCAGTCGCGGCGATCAGAGAGCCCACGCGTGCCGGCCCTTCGTGATCTAATCCCGAAGGCTGTCCCCGTCCGGGGCTGCGCGACCGCAACCCTGATGGCTCGTCGGAAAAGCTCCACAGGACCTAGTGTCCTGCGCCGGAAATATCAGTCATAAGTCTGTAGTCTGTTTTTCGTGTCGCAACGAGGTCCGAAGGCTGTAGAGATTGTGCTCTCCTCGAAGGAGCGCATTGAGTTGTCGCACTGGGCGGCCGGCGGGGCGGGGGCCCGGCTCGCCGAGCGGGCCGGGATCGTCCTGGCCTGCGCGGACGGAGTGTCAAGTACGCGGGTGGCGGCCGATAGGGGCGTGAATGTGGCGACCGTGCGCAAGTGGCGGGCCCGTTTCGCGGCTGACCGACTGGCGGGCCTTGCGGACGAGCCACGGCCCGGCCGCCGCAAGGCGGAACTTGTACTCACCGAGTCGGAGCGGGAGGAACTGACCCGATGGGCGAGGCGGGCGAAGACGGCCCAGTCCCTCGCGTTGCGGGCCAGGATCGTGCTGCGATGCTCGGAGGGCGGCACGAACAAGCAGGTCGCGGTCGAACTCGGCACCGCCCAGGCGACGGTGAACCGTTGGCGGGCCCGGTTCGTCGAGGACCGCCTGGACGGTCTGGTCGACGAACCGCGCCCCGGCAGGCCACCCTCGATCCTGCTCGACAGGGTCGAGGATGTCGTGGCGGCGACTTTGGAGTCCACACCGAAGCACGCCACCCACTGGTCACGCGCCTCGATGGCCGAACGTACCGGCCTGTCGAAGTCCACCATCGGGCGCATCTGGCAGAAGTTTGACCTCAAGCCGCACCTGCAGGATTCGTTCAAGCTCTCCACCGACGCGCAGTTCGTGGACAAGGTCGTCGACGTCGTCGGGCTCTACCACAACCCGCCGGAGCGGGCGGTGGTGCTCTGTGTCGACGAGAAAAGCCAGATCCAGGCGCTGGACCGATCCCAGCCGGTGCTGCCGATGATGCCCGGCATGCCCGAGCGTCGCACCCACGACTACCTGCGCCATGGCATCACGAGCCTGTTCGCCGCGTTCAACATTGCCGACGGCAGCGTCATCAGTGCTCTGCACCGACGCCACCGCGCCATCGAGTTCAAAAAGTTCCTGATCACGATAGACAAGGCCGTGTCGACCGAGCTCGACGTGCATCTGGTATGCGACAACTACGCCACCCACAAGACCCCCGAGATCCAGAAATGGCTGGCCCGGCATCCCCGGTTCCACGTCCACTTCACCCCGACCGGCTCCTCCTGGATCAACCAGGTCGAGCGCTGGTTCGGCCTGCTGACCGACAAGCTCATCCGCCGCGGCGTCCACACCTCCATCCAGGCTCTCGAGAACGACATCCGCACCTGGATCCAGACCTGGAACGAGGACCCGAAGCCCTTCACCTGGACCAAGACCGCCGACGAGATCCTGAACTCGCTCGCCGACTACCTCACCAAAATCACCCCCAGAGCACCATAAAACCCTAGTGAACTTAGGCTTGGCACTTGCGGCGCAGGACACTAGCGGGAAGCGCGCTCATGGGCTGCGCACACGCATCGGACTGTGAGCACGAGCCGGGCAGTACGGGCTCCGGCACGGCCGGAGCCGGGACCGCCGCGGTGGCGCCCGTCGGCAGGCCTGGCCGCAAGCGGCGCTCCTGACGGCCGGCAACGGACGCCGTCGTAACGCGAGAACGGCCACCGGAAGCTGTTCTCAACGCCGTACCAGCCCGCCGCGTTCGGGCCATTGAAGACCGCGTCGACGCGGAAGAGGTCGGTGGCCACGATTGCGGAGGCGGCCTGGGCTTCGAGGAAGGCGGGCCAGGAATGGTCCGTGTGCTGGGGCGCGGGGGTCGATCCCGCCTTTGTGCAGGATCTCCCGGACGGTCGAGGCATCGACCTTGCCTCCCAGGCCGAGCAGTTCGCCGTGGATCCATCGATATCTGTCCCCGCCCCGGATTCTCCCGTGCGAGCCGTGGAGTGACCGACAACGCCGGCCGGGCACGCTGCTTCGTGGTCCCCGCCTGCCCGCGATTGCAACTAGACGTTCGGTCGTCTACTCTTTGGCTGACCGATCGTCCAGCGGGCCGGATATGGTTTAGGCGGGGCTCATTCGGATCAGATTGCACCGCGGCCTCGCTTCCGTACTGCGGGTTCTGCATCCGTGCGCCCCTCGCAAAACAGGGAGTTGCCACACATGCGCGTCGATATTTGGACTGATATAGCCTGCCCCTGGTGCTATATCGGCAAAGCGCGCTTTGATATAGGGCTTGCCGCCTTCACGCACCGCGATCACGTGGAGGTGGTGCACCGGTCGTTCGAGCTCAATCCGCAGGCCGAGAACGGCACGGTACCGATCATCGAAGCCGTCGCGGCACAGTACGGCCGTACTCGCGAGCAACAGATCGCCAGGGAGGAGCAAGCCTCGACCATGGCGCGATCCGTGGGGCTCGGTTACCGCATTGGAGGACGCGTCTTCGGAAACACCTTCGACATTCACCGTCTCCTCCAGTTTGCCAAGACCCGCGGTCGTCAGGTCGAATTGATAGATCTCGCCTTTCGGGTGAACTTCGCGGACGAGCGCTCGGTCTATGACAGGGAGACCCTGGTGGGCTTGGCCGTCGAGGCGGGGCTGAACGAGGCGGAGGCACGGGAGGCGCTTGACAATCCGGATGCGTACGCCGAAGAGGTGCGGGCCGACGAGCGACTGGCCGCCGAACTGGGTGCGAGTGGTGTGCCCTTCTTCGTGCTGAACCGGCGCTACGGGGTCAGCGGCGTCCAATCGGTCGAGATGTTCACTCAGGCACTGGAGCAGGCTTGGGCTGACCGATCAGCGGCTTAGGCCGTTGCGCGGCCGTAAGCGTCGAGGGCGTCCCGCGGGCCGGTCGTCGCCCAGTTGACGTATCGTCCACAATGCCGGATCGGGCAGCGTTTGCCCTGTTGTGATGTGACGTGCCGTCCGGATGCTGTGCCGGGCGGCACTCCGTCACCCTGTCCGAGTGGCGGAGCGGTACCCGTCCGAGAGGTCGACGACGACGAGGGGCAGCGCATTTGCGTGGCAGTCAAGTCCCGAGCGGTGACAAGGGCCAGCGACAGCGGTCCGGCATCACAGATTGGTCTTCACGCCGCCGATACACCCCTGGCCAGGGTCTCGTACGCCTTGAGGCTTCATCGACGCCCAAGGGGTCGACGAGCGTGCTGATGCGGTGCAACGCCTCATCGCCCAGGGGTGGTGATCACGCGCTGCCCCTTGATCCCCGGCACACGGTGCGTCGATGGGTTCCCGCAGGGTGATGAGGGTCCCGCCGAGCTCGCCGCCTTGGCAATGCCCGACGGTGGGCACCCACGGGTCGACCGCGCACTGCCGGCGGGTCGCCGCGGCAAGCGCACCGGTCGTGGCGTCGGGCTGGTCGGGCTGCGGCGCACGTGCTCGCCACTGGTGTGGTGTGGCGTTCTGGCTGGTGTGGCGGTGGTGGTGCCGATCGGTGCGCTGGGCAGGGATCGCCCGCGGCGCGAGCGGGGTTGCTCGCGCCGCGGGCGATCGCGTCACCATGGGTGTGGTCAGGCGAGCAGGTCGAGCACGCGGTGGGCGGCGGCGACGGTGGAGCCGGGGTTCTGTCCGGTCACCAGGTTGCCGTCGACGATGACGTGGCTGCCCCACGAGGCGCCGGCGTCGAACCTGGCGCCGGCCGCGCGCAGCCGGTCCTCCAGCAGCCAGGGGCCTTGTCCGCGAAGCCGGCCTGGGTTTCCTCGTCGTTGGTGAACGCGGTCAGGTGCCGGCCGTCGAAGGCCCAGCTGCCGTCGGCGCGGTGGGCGGGGAGGAAGCCGGCCGGGCCGTGGCAGACCGAGGCCACCACCTTGCCGGGAGTGTCGAGCAGCGAGACCAGCAGTCGGCCGAGCGTGTCGCTGACGGCCAGGTCCTGCATCGGTCCGTGGCCGCCGGGCACGAACACGGCGTCGTAGTCCGCGGGATTGATGTCTTCCAGCCGCCGGGGCGCGGCGAGGAACCCGTCGACCTCGGCGAGGTAGGCGCGGAAGCCGGCGACCTTGGCCTCGTCGCCGCCGTTCATCGCCGGGGCCAGGCTCAGCTCGTCCACGATCGGCCGCACCCCTCCGGGCGTGGCCAGCGTGACCCGGGCGCCGGCCGCGGTGAAGGCCCGGTGCGACTCGATGAACTCCTCCCCCCAGAACCCCGTCGGGTGCGCGGTGCCGTCCTTCAGCGTCCAGTGCCGGGCACCGGTCAGCACGATCAAGATCGATGGCATGTCTGTCTCCTGTCAGTGGCTTGGAGTCCAACTCGGCCTCTCGAAAAGTGTAGCCGACCGGTCGACTATTCGAGGCGGACCTGGAGCCGGCCGAGGCCGACCGGGCCCTTCAGACCGCCGTGCTCCGCACCATGTTCGGCAGGCCGGCTCCGACCGCCGCCCCGGCCGCGGCGCGAGTCGGCTGACCGGGCGGCCCGCCCGGGTGTCGGGCGCGGCGATACCCCGCCCGCGCGCCTCCGAGCGGATTTCCGCAGGCAGCGCGCGCACGATCCCTCGAAAACCTCTGGGGAAAACCTCACGTTGATGATTGGCCCCGGAAGCGCCGGATGCGGCAGAGTGGCCGCATGACGGCGCAGACGGGCGGGCGGGAGCAGCGGGACCAGGGGGGCGCGCCCCGGCGGCGACCGGTGCAGCAGCGCAGCCTGGAGCGGTACGAGCGGCTGCTGGACGCCTGCGCCGGGCTCCTGGACGAGGTCGGCGCGACCGCGCTGACCACCAAGGAGGTGGCCCAGCGGGCGCACGTGCCGATCGGCACGCTGTACCAGTTCTTCTCCGGCAAGGAGAGCCTGCTGGCCGCGCTCGCCGAGCGGAACCTCGACCGCTACCTGGAGCGCCTCGGCCGTCGGATCGACGCCGAGGCCCCGGCGGGGGTGGCGGGCTTCGTGGACCTCGCGGTCGAGGAGTTCGTCGTCATGAAGCGGGCCGTGCCCGGCTTCGGCCACCTGGACTTCGGGCTGGTGGACCGCGTCCCCGCCGACCTCGCCGACGACGAACACCTGCTCAACGCCGATCTCGACAACAACGCGGAGGTCGCGCTTCGGATCCAGGAGATCGGCGGCGGCCTGCTCGACCCGACGGCCTTCCCGCTGGCCGTCCGGGTGGGTCTGGAGTGCGCCGACGCCGTCCTCAAGCTGGCGTTCCGCACCGATCCGGACGGCGACCCCGCACTGATCGCCGAGTGCAAGCGGCTGCTGCGCTGCTACCTCTCCGACCCGTCACCGGCCACCGCCCCGACGCCGTCCTGACCCCTGCCGGCCGGTCGTGGGCGTCGGGACGGGTCAGCGCGGCCGACCGGGGCCGTCCCTCCCTATGGCGGCCGACAGGTGGTCGGCGGTCAGCGGGCAGAACCTGCCGTTGAGCATGGCCGCGGAGATCGTCACCTGGTCCGACCACTCGATGACCAGCCGTTCACCGCCACGCACGTAGCAGTTCCGGCCCCACGCCGTGCCGCGCCCGGCGATCTCCGGGAAGTCGGCGAGTCCCGGCGACAGGACGCGCGACCAGCCCGCTCGTGCGATCTCCAGATCCCAGAAGCCCGGGCCAGCAATCATGGCGACCTCCTCCAGGTGCACGATACCTCCACATCCCCGGCCAGCTCGGGCCGTGCCCAGCTGGCCGGACACCGGTCGACCCGGGCGGCTCACGGGGTCGCTCTCGGTGACGGAAGCGGGGACGAAAACGGGGACGGGACGGCACGCAGCCGTCCCGTCCCGCGCCGTCCGCCTGTGCGCCACAGGCCACTGCCCCGGCCGGCGGACCCTCGCTAGGAGGCGAAGACCTGCAGCTCGGAGAGCTGCCCGGCCGGCCAGCCGCTGTTGGCCGTGAAGGTCAGCCGCAGGTGGCGGGCGGTGGTGGCCGGCAGGTTCACCGTCACCGTGTTGCCGCTCGCCGGGTCGAAGGCGTACGAGGTGGCGCCGACCACGGTCGAGAAGGTCGCCCCGTCGTCCGACCTCTGCACGGCGACGGTCTCGCTGCGGGCAGCCCACGCACTCGACGGGGGCAGCCTGAGCACCAGCCGCTTGATCGCGGTCGGGCAGCCGAGGTCGATCTGCGCCCACTGCGGGAAGGCGTTGTTGGCGCTCTCCCAGTACGAGTTGGCGTCACCGTCCACCAGGTTGGCCGGGCCGTAGACCTGGCTGACGCCGGACGCGGTGGCGGGTTTGCCCTGCGCCAGGTTCCCGCTGCCCGGGTTGCAGGCGGGCGGGGTGGTCGGCGGCGAGGAGGACGGCGACGGGCTCGGCGAGGCGGTCCCGGTACCGGTGCCGCCGAACACCTGGAGCTCGGAGAGCTGCCCGGCCGGCCAGGCGGAGTTGGCCGAGAAGGTCAGCCGCAGGTGGCGGATGGCGGTCGCCGGCAGGTTCACCGTCACCGTGTTGCCGCCGGCCGGGTCGAAGGCGTACGAGGTGGCGCCGACCACGGTCGAGAAGGTCGCCCCGTCGTCCGAACCCTGGACGGCGATGGTCTGGGTGCGGGCGTTCCAGGCGGTCGGCGGCGGGAGCTTCAGCGTCAGCCTCGCGAGGTTCTGCCGGCAGCCGAGGTCGACCTGCACCCACTGCGGGAAGGCGTTGTTCGGGCTCTCCCAGTACGAGTCGGCGTCGCCGTCCACGACGTTGCCCGCGCCGTAGGTCTGGGTGCTGCCGGACGCGGTGGCCGGCCGGCCCTGGGCGAGGTTGCCGCTGGTCGGGCAGGCCGGCGGGGTGGAGGGCGAGGAGGACGGTGACGGGCTCGGCGAGGGGGACGAGGACGGCGAGGGGCTGGGCGAGGAGGTGCCGCCGCCGGCCGGCACCCCGTTGTAGGTCCAGACCGGTGCCGGCCAGGTGCCGGTGCAGGTGGAGCCGGTGTTCCAGCCGGAGTTGCCGCCGCCGTCGGCGATGGCGAAGCCGGTGCCGACGCAGTTGTGGATCGGGGTGGCGGCCTGGGCGATGTTCTTCGCCGTCACGTTGGTGAACTTCATGGTGGCGTTGGCCTGCGCCTGGATGGCGTAGGTGCCGGCGCCGTCGATGGTGACGTCGGTGAGGTTGATGCCGTTGGCGGCGCCCTCGATGGTCTGGATCGCCTCGTAGGAGCTGTCCAGGATGTCGGTGTCGGTGATGTTGATCGTGGCCCCGGAGATCGGCTCGTTGAGGCCGCTGAACCACACCGCGCCGACGCCGAAGTTCCAGTTGAAGTCGCTGTTGCCGGTCCGGATCAGGGTGTTGCGGGCGGCCGTGACGGTGCCCGCCACGGCCGTCCCGCTGCCGGAGTTGACCCCGGGGTAGCGGTTGGCGATGTGCAGGCCGCCGCCGTTGCTGATGGTGTCCGCCATGACGTTGTCGGAGATGGTGAAGTCCCTGCCGCCGTACGTGACGATGTTGTTCGCCAGGATCGGCAGGACGACGGTGTTGTGCGTGAAGCTGTCGTTGACGTTCGGCTTGTCCTGCGGCCAGGAGGCCAGGCCGTCGTCGCCGGTGTTGCGGACGAAGGTGTTGGTGACGGTCGAGTTGGTCACCCCGGTGTGGAAGTTCACGCCGTCCGCGGTCTGGTCCAGGATCCGGCTGTTCCTGATCGTGAGCCGGTCCATCGGGCCGTCCATCCAGGCGCCGACCTTGGTGTGCTGGAGCCAGAGGTTGTCGATCACCGAGTCGGACAGCGCGCCGCCGACGGCGTTGACCTGGTCCTCGTCGACCCGCTCGCGGATGTCGCCGATGATCGCGAAGTCCTTGAGCGTGACGTTCCGGCTCCCGCCGTTCGCCACCCACTTGCCGTAGATGCCGGCCGCCCTGGCGCGGTTGCCCGGGTCGCGGCCGCCGAGCACGCTGTACCAGGGCCCGGCGCCGACCAGGGTGACCCCGTCCACGACGACGTGGTCGTGGAGGGTGAAGGTGCCCTGCGGGATGTAGACCGTCCGGCCCTGCGCCTGGCCCGCGTTGACCGCTGCCTGGAACCTGGCGGTGGAGTCGGTCGCGCCGGTCGGGTCGGCACCGAAGTCCGTCACCACGTCCAGGGCCCCGGCGGGCCTGGCGATCGGCGCGGCCACGTTCTCGAAGTCGGCCAGGTCGATGGTGAAGCTCGGGGACTGGGCGGTCGAGCTGACCTGGAGACGGATCTTCGTGCCGGCCGGCAGGGTCGAGCCGAGCAGGGTGCGCGTCTCGTCGTAGAAGTGGTGCGGGTTGGTGTCGCCCGGGTTGTTGTTGAACGGGTAACCGCCGTAGTACCAGCTGTACTTCGAGGTGACGTCGACGCTCTTCAGCCTGCTGCCGTTGACCAGCAGGTCGAGCGAGGCGTCGCGCCCCCTGCCGTCCGCCGAGTCGGGCAGGCTGTAGCGGAAGTCGATCGAGTTGGCCGGCGCGGAGAGCGTGAACTCCACGTACTGGCCGACGGCGTTGAGCGTGACGGCCTGCCGGCCGGAGGCCTCCGAGGGCAGGTGCCCGTAGAGCCGGTCGGGGCCGATGACGGTGCCGTTGGTGGCCGCGTACTCCGCCTCCTGCTCCAGGAACGGCACGGTGGCGCCGCGTCCGGGCACGGCGAGCGGCGACAGCGCGGGGACACCGGCGGCATGGGCCGCACCGGCGTTGGCCAGTACGGCGGTCAGCAGACCGGCTGCGCCCAGCGCGGTCGCGGTGAGTGCCGCGACGGTACGGGATCCGCGGGTTCGGGGTGGTGGCTGCATCTGCTGCTGCACATCCTTGCGGCTCGGGGGGAGAGCTCGGGGGTGCCCGGCGGGGCCTGCCGTCCCGGGCGTGCCGAGACTACGAGCCGCGGTTGCATGAAGTCCATATGCATGCGCAAATTATCGACGACTAGATGCAAGATCTGATGCGTCAGTGATCGGCGGACCGACCGCACCGGGGCCGACACGGCCCGACATCCGTAGCGGCAAGCCGCACACGGTCATCACCGCGACCCGGCACCGCACGCGCCGCGACCGACACGCCCGGCAGGGCACGCCATTGCGCCGGTCCGCCGCGCGCCGCACAGTGGAAGACACCAGTCCTTCCGTCTCCCAGGAGCAGAGCAGGAGCAGAGCATGCAGGCCATGGTTGGCGACCGGCTCCACATCCACAGCAGGTCCGTGGGCATGGAGGACCGACAAGGCGAAATCATCGAAGTCCGGGGCGCGGACGGCGCACCCCCGTACCTGGTCCAGTTCGAGGACGGCCACGAGGGCCTGATCTACCCGGGGCCCGACACCAGCATCGAGCCGCACCAGGAAGCCCGGTAACCCCCGCACGGTCGGCACCGGCCGGGAGCTGTCGACCGTGACCTCATCGCTGCCCGGTCCGCTGTCCCATCTGGCCCCACTGCTGGACGACTACGGCTATCCGGCGGTGGGCCTCTTGGTGTTCCTGGACAACTGCGGCGTGCCCGTCCCGGGCCAGACCATCCTGGTGCTGGCCGCCGTCTACGCCGGCACCGGGCAGCTCAGCATCGCGGGCGTGGCGGCGATAGCCGTGGTGGCCGCCATCGCCGGCGACAGCGCCGGCTACCTCATCGGCCACCGGGGCGGTCCGCTGTTCGTCCAGCGCTGGGGCCGCTACCTGCGGCTCACACCGGCCCGGATGGGCCGCGCCGAGGGCTTCTTCGCGCGCCACGGCGGCAAGGTCGTCACCGTCGCGCGCTTCGTGGACGGGCTGCGCCAGACCAATGGCATCGTCGCCGGCGCCACCCGGATGCCCCTGCCCCGGTTCATGGCCGCCAACGTGGCCGGCGCGCTGCTCTGGGTCGGTTTCTGGGCGAGCGCCGCCTACCTGGCCGGGAACAACATCGGGACCCTGTACGAGCAGGCCGTGCGCTACCAGCTCTACCTGCTGGCGGCGCTCGGCCTGCTGCTGCTCGCCCTGCTCGTCCGCCGGCTGCTGCGGCGCCGACGCGGACCGCAGAACGGCGCGTCGGCCGACGCGCCACCGGGCGGCGCGAAACCGACCGACGGGCAGCCGGGCGCCGGGCAACCGGGCGGGGAGTCGGCTGGCGAGCGGCCCTGCGGCGGTCAGCCGCGCAGCGGGACGACCTCGAAGGACGAGGCGTAGCGCACCCCGAGGCGCTCGCCGGTGGACCGGCCGATCCGCTCCAGGAAGCCGCGGGCGTCGGCCATGTCGCCGCCCAGCCCGGCCAGGTAGGCCTGGTGCGCCTTGAGCGAGGCCACCCCGAGGTCGAAGTGCTCGGTGGTGTCCACGGCGTGCCGGGCCAGCGGGGAGCCCGCCGCCCAGAGCTGGCGCACGCCGTCCCAGGGCTGGTGGCCCTCGGCCGTCAGCTCGCGGAAGACCCAGCGGTTGCCCGCGTCCCGGACGGCGTCCAGGGCGGCCCGGCCGGTCGCGATGTGGTCGGCCTGGTTGGGGAAGGTGCCGAAGTAGGTGTCCCGGAAGTTGGTGGTGATCACGATCTCCGGCCGGTGCCGGCGGACCGCGCGGGCGATGTCCCGGCGCAGCGGCAGCCCGTACTCCAGCACCCCGTCGGGGTGGCCGAGGAACTCGACGGTGTCGACCCCGACCAGGGCGGCGGAGGTGATCTGCTCGGCCTCCCGGACGGTCCGGCACTCGTCCGGGTCCATCGCGTCGATCCCGGCCTCGCCGCTGGTCACCATCGCGTAGACCACCCGCTTGCCCTGGGAGGTCCAGCGGGCGACGGCGGCGGCCGCGCCGTACTCCATGTCGTCGGGGTGGGCGACGACGGCGAGGGCCGTCTGCCAGTCCTCGTCGAGCGATTCCAAGGGCGGTGGCGCGACGTCGTTCATAGTGCTCCCCGTGCTGATGCGAGTCGGTCGGAGGTCGTCGGTCGTCGGTCGTACGGGTCAGTCGGCGGTGGTGATCGTGTAGTTGAAGTCGACGTGCCCGAAGTGCCGCATCAGGTCGAGCCAGAACGGCATCAGCATCTCCAGGCCGCGGGCGGCCGAGATCCCGCCGAGGTCCAGGACGGCCGCGGAGGGCCAGCCGAACTCCACCAGCACGCCCCGGACGACGGCCTTGGCCTCCGGGTCCTCACCGGCCAGGAAGAGGTTGTGGGTGCCGGGCAGCCGGGCCGGGTCCACCATCACGTTGGCGTTGACGGTGTTCAGCGCCTTGACCACCCGGGCCGCGGGGAACTCCCGCTGGATCCGCTCGGCGACGCTGTCGGTGTTGACCGGATCCAGGCTGACCTCGCCGGTCGGTGAGAAGACCAGCGGGTTGGAGACGTCGATCAGCACCTTCCCCGCCAGGTGCTCGGCGCCGGCCAGCCGCAGGGCCTGCAGCGAGACCGTCCCGGCGGTCGCGTTGACGACCACCTCGCCGAAGTCGGCGGCCTCCGCGAAGGTGCCGGCGTGCCCGTAGGGGCCGGAGCGGTCGGCCCACTCGTTGGCGGCCGCGTTGTCCTTCGTCCGGGAGCCGACGGTGACCTCGTGGCCGAGCGAGGTCAGCTTGCCTGCGAGAGTCCGGCCGACGGTGCCGGTCCCGATGATTCCGAATCGCATCGCTGTTCTCCTACCGCGATCGTCCGACGCTCGTGGGCACCTGCCGGGCCCTGTTCGAACCATAGCCCCGGCCGGTGCTGAGCTGTGGTCACATCCGTGTCCGAGGGCGCGATGTCGATCGAAAAGCGTTGTCCGGCCGGCGAGGGGAAGCGCCTGCCATCAGGCCGACCTCCTTCGCCGCCACCGGCGAGTGGACGGAGACCGCCGCCACCTGGAACCGCTCCCGCACTCGGCGCCGCGCTCGGCACCGGCCGGATCTCCACCGCCGCCGACTGGGTCGGGCTCGACGTCACCGCGGCCGTCGCGACCGACCTGCCGTGCGGGTCGGCCGGGCGCAGGAGCACGCCCGCACCAGCGCCACCGGAGCCCGTCACCGCACTGCCTGGTCCTCGCCGTCAGCCCGTGAAGCGCCCGGGCGCCCCGGCGCAACCATGCACCGGGGCGCCGGGACGGCGACAGGCCGATACGCCGGCCGCCTGACGGCTACTCGACGGTGACGCTCTTGGCCAGGTTGCGCGGCTTGTCGACGTCCCGGCCCAGGGCCACCGCCGCGTAGTAGGCGAGCAGTTGCAGCGGGATGTTGAGGAGCAGCGGGTCGAGCTCCGGCTCGCTCTTGGGCACCACGACGCAGTGGTCGATCAGCTTGGCGTCGGGGGTGCGGTGCGCGATGGCGAGGATCCGGCCCGAGCGGGCCTTGATCTCGCCGAGGGTGGTGAGGTTCTTGTCGAGCAGCTCGTCGTCGGGGACGAGGGCGACGGTGGGCAGCTCGGGGCTGATCAGCGCGAGCGGGCCGTGCTTCAGCTCGCTGGCGGGGTAGGCCTCGGCGTGGACGTAGGAGATCTCCTTGAGCTTCTGCGCACCCTCGCGGGCGACCGGGTAGCCGCGGGTGCGGCCGATGAACATCATCCCGGCGTTGTCGGCGTACGCGGCGGCGAGCTCGGCGATCTGCTCCTCCTGCTTGAGGATCTCGCGGATGTGGTCCGGCAGGGCCTTGAGGCCGGCGACGATCCGTCGGCCGTCGGCCGGGGAGAGGTCGTGGATGCGGCCGAAGTGCAGGGCGAGCAGGGCGAAGGCGATCACGGTGGAGGTGAAGGCCTTGGTCGAGGCGACCGAGATCTCGGGGCCGGCGTGCAGGTAGATGCCGCCGTCGCACTCGCGGGCGATGGCGCTGCCGACGGTGTTGACGACGCCGAGGACGCGGCCGCCCTTGCGCTTGATCTCCTGGACGGCGGCGAGGGTGTCGTAGGTCTCGCCGGACTGGCTGACCGCGACGTACAGGGTGTCGGCCTCGATCACCGGGTTGCGGTAGCGGAACTCGGAGGCGGGCTCGCTGTGGGCGGGGATGCGGGCCAGCTCCTCGATCAGCTGGGCGCCCATCTCGCCGGCGTAGTAGGCGGAGCCGCAGCCGAGGATCTTGACCCGGCGGATCTCGCGCAGTTCCCGGGCGTCCAGGTTCAGGCCGCCAAGGTGGGCGGTGGCGAAGCGCTCGTCGAGGCGGCCGCTCAGGGTGCGCTCGACGGCTCCGGGCTGCTCGTGGATCTCCTTGAGCAGGTAGTGCTGGTAGCCCGCGGTGTCGTAGGAGGCGACCTCCCAGTCGACGGTGGACGGCTGGCGGGTGACCGTGCGGGCGTCCTCCTCGGTGAAGGTGCGGAAGCCGTCGGCGCGGACGGTGGCGAGCTCGCCGTCCTCGAGGTGCACGACCTGGCGGGTGTAGCGGACCAGGGCGGCGACGTCGGAGGCGACGAACATCTCCTTCTCGCCGAGGCCGAGCACGATCGGGCTGCCGTTGCGGGCGACCACGATCCGGTCGGGCTGCTGGGCGTCGAGGACGGCGATGCCGTAGGTGCCGACGACCTGGCCGAGCGCGGTGCGTACGGCGTCCTCCAGCTCGACGCCCTCTCCGCTGTGTGCGGCGATCAGGTGGGCGAGGACCTCGGTGTCGGTCTCCGAGGTGAAGACGACGCCCTCGGCGGTGAGCAGGGCGCGCAGCTGGTCGGCGTTCTCGATGATGCCGTTGTGCACCACCGCGATCCGCTCGCTGACGTCGGTGTGCGGGTGGGCGTTGGCGTCACTGGGCACGCCGTGGGTGGCCCAGCGGGTGTGGCCGATGCCGGTGGTGCCCTTGAAGCGGGCGGGCACGGCGGCGGCGAGGTCGGCGACGCGGCCCTTCACCTTGCAGACCTTCAGTCCGCCCTTGGCCGCGACGGCCACGCCGGCCGAGTCGTAGCCGCGGTACTCCAGGCGCTGCAGGCCCTCCAGCAGGAAGGCGGTGGCGTCCTTCGGGCCGATGTAGGCCACAATTCCGCACATTTGGGACTCCAAGGGGTCGGCTCGGGTTCAAGCGAGGTTCAGGCGAGGGTTCGGGTGGTGGCGGCCGGCGGGCTCGGCCGTATCAGCCGTAGACGATGCGGCGCAGCTGCCGGGTGGACAGCTCGGGCGCCGCGACCCGGCGGGCGGCGAGTTCGGCGCCGAGCCGGGTGAAGATCTTCTCGTTGGTCAGGCCTCGCGCCTGCAGCTCCCCGTGGCGGCGGCGGACGTACTCCTCGGTGGACTCGGAGAAGTACGCCAGCACCTCGGCGACCACGCGCGCCGCCTCGCCGGGCCCCAGCGGGGTGATCCGGGTCAGGTGGGCGAGGAGGTCGTCGTGGGGGTGGGGCGAGGCGGGCACGAGCAAGGAGCCTAGGCGCCACTCTTCCGTTCACCAAGAATCCTGCCCGAAATCGGGCAGATCTTCAGACATTCGGCTGTCGCGCACCCATTGATCTCCCCGACAGCAGGGCGTAGCGTCACTTTCCGTATTCGTCACACTACCGTGGGGGTAAGTGCCGATGTGCGGGATCACCGGCTGGGTGAGCTTCGACCGTGACCTGACGACCACCGGGCACGCGGTGCTCGACGCGATGACCGCGACCATGGCCTGCCGCGGCCCCGACGCGGGCGGCGTCCACCGGGAGCGGCACGCCGCGCTCGGCCACCGCAGGCTGGCAGTGATCGACATCGAGGGCGGGGCGCAGCCGATGGCCGCCGAGCAGGACGGCCGCACCCTCGCCGTCCTCAGCTACAGCGGCGAGGTCTACAACCACCGTGAACTGCGCGCCGAGCTGGAGCTGGCGGGCCACCGCTTCCGCACCCGCAGCGACACCGAGGTGGTGCTGCGGGCCTACCTGCAGTGGGGCGAGCACCTCGCCGAGCGGCTCAACGGCATGTTCGCCTTCGCCCTGTGGGACCCGCGCGCCGAGGAGTTGCTGCTGGTCCGGGACCGGATGGGCGTCAAACCGCTCTTCTACCACCGCACCCCCGACGGCGTGCTGTTCGGCTCCGAGCCGAAGGCGCTCTTCGCCCACCCCCTGGTGCGGCCCGAGGTCGACCTGGACGGGCTGCGCGAGCTGCTCTCCTTCGCCAAGACCCCCGGGCACGCGGTCTACCGGGGCATCCACGAGGTGGTGCCCGGGCAGGTGGTGCACGTCCGCCGCGAGGGTCTGACGGCCCGCCGGTACTGGGCGCTGGAGGCCCGGGAGCACACCGACGACCTGCCGCAGACCGTGGCCACCGTCCGGGAACTGCTCACCGACACCGTCCGACGCCAGCTGATATCCGACGTCCCGCTGTGCTCGCTGCTGTCCGGCGGCCTGGACTCCAGTGCCGTGACCGCGCTGGCCGCCCTCGCCCTGCGGGAGTCCGGGCAGGGTCCCGTCCGCTCCTTCGCGGTCGACTACACCGGCCAGAGCGAACACTTCCGGGCCGACGCGCTGCGCGACACCCCCGACGGCCCGTACGCCCGGCTGGTCGCCGAGCACGTCGGCGCGGACCACCGGGTGGTCGAGCTGGACAGTGCCGCGCTGGCGGCGGGCCCGACCCGGGCCGGCGTGCTGCGCGCCTGGGACTACCCGATGGGCTTCGGCGCGCTGGACACCTCGATGCTGCTGCTCTTCCGCGCCGTCCGGGAGCAGTCCACGGTCGCGCTGTCGGGCGAGTCCGCGGACGAGCTGTTCGGCGGCTACCGGTGGTTCCACCAGCCCGAGGTGGTGGCCGCGGACGACTTTCCCTGGCTGGCCGCGATGACCCAGCTGGCCGGGCCCGGCAGTCTCGGCCCGACGGCCCTGCTCTCCCCCGACCTGCTCACCGCCCTCGACCTGGACGGCTACCGGGCCGACCGCTACCGGCAGGCACTCGCGGAGGTGCCGCACCCGGACGGCGCAGACCCGGTGGAGCGGCGGATGCGGGAGCTCTCGTACCTGCACCTGAGCCGTTTCGTGCGGATCCTGCTGGACCGCAAGGACCGGCTCTCGATGGCGAGCGGCCTGGAGGTGCGGGTGCCGTTCTGCGACCACCGGCTGGTGGAGTACGTGTTCAGCGCCCCCTGGCGGATGAAGTCCTTCGACGGCCGGGAGAAGAGCCTGCTGCGCGCCGCCGTCCGCGACCTGCTGCCCGCCGCGGTGGCCGACCGGGTGAAGAGCCCCTACCCGACCACCCAGGACCCGGGGTATCCGCTGGCCCTGCGCGCCGGCCTGACCGAGCTGGCCGCGGACCCCGGTGCGCCCGGGTTCGAGCTGCTGGACCCCAAGGCGGTGGTCGCCGCACTGCGGGCCGACACCGACCCGCAGGCCGTCCGGCAGGGGACGGAACTGGCGCTGGAGTTGGACGCCTGGCTGACGAAGTACCATGTGGCGCTGATGTTGTGAGACGGTGTGGGTCCGGCACCCGGGGGACGGGAATCGTGACGGTCCGACCGGCCGCGAGGCTGTTGGGCCGTTGGGCCGAACCCGTCCCGAATGGCTGCCTCCGATCCATGCTTTCCGGCCCGGGGCGGCCAGGATGGTGAACACCCGCCGTCCACGTCCGACCACCGGGGGATCTCTGCCATGCACCCGCGACTATTCGCGATCATCACCGCCGTCCTGCTCGGCGCCCTGGGCCTGGGCGCGGTCGCCCTCACCGACTGGACGCCCGGCACGCAGCCCGCGGCCTCGGTCGGCGCCACCGCACAGCCGGGCGGCGCCCCGGCCGAGGGCACCGCCGCCGCACCGGCGACGCCGACCGGGGACCCCGCGGTGTGGACCCGCAGCACGCTGCGGAACAAGCTGATGGCGGAGATGCAGGCGACCGACCCGGGGGTAGCGCTGGCGGACCTGGACAAGATCAGCAAGGACAAGCCCTACACCGTCCGGTTCTGCCACCCGATCGCGCACGAGCTCGGCCACGCGGCGGTGCTGCGCTACCAGCAGGACTTCCAGAAGGTCATCTCGTTTCCGCACGAGACCTGCGCGGCGGGCTATCTGCACGGGGCCGTCGAGGAGATGCTGGCCAACTCCAAGACGCCCGAGCAGGACATCCTCACCCTGTGCGCGCCCAAGAACACCGGGCCGTGCATCCACGGCATCGGCCACGGCATCATGTTCGTCACCAAGCAGGACATCCCGGCGGCCCGGGCGCTGTGCAACAAGTTCCCCACCGACAGCCGCCGGATCACCTGCTCCGAGGGCCTGTTCATGCAGCTCTTCGCCCCGGACGAGGAGGACGAGAAGGCCAAGGCCAACCTCCCCGCGGACAAGATCGCCAAGGACCCGCTCTACCCCTGCCCCGAGCAGCCGGCGCTGTTCCAGTCCGCCTGCTTCTTCTACGCGCCGACCTTCTACCTCAGCTCGCACGACTACGCCAACCACCCCGAGGCGTTCGCGGAGGCCCTCAAGTGGTGCCTCAACGGCAAGGCGAGCGGCGGCGCCAACGACTGCAGCCGCGGCGTCGGCTCCCGGACGATGAAGTACAACCTGGACCGCGAGGACTGGGCCGCCAACCAGTGCGCCACGGCCGCGGACGCCTGGCAGCGCCAGGCCTGCGCGCAGGGCCTGGTCAGCTACTACACCGTCAACTACACCGACGGCGGGGCGGCCGGGCGGCTCTGCGCGAAGATCACCAACAAGGAGATCGCCGGGTACTGCCGCACCGCGGGCGGGCTGTCCAGCACCCTCGACTGAGCCGCTTCTCGGAGGCTCGGCTCGCCTCCGGGCGCTCCGGATCCGGCGCCGACGGCCGGCGGGCACCGCGGCCCCTCCTCCGTCGGGGCCTTGGCCCTCTCCCTTTCGGCGCCGGCGCGCCCTTCGGCTCGTTCGCCGCGCGAGTGTCGGGCCCCTAGAGGCGGGGCGAACCGGCGCGCGGGGGCCGTCCGGCCGGGGCGTACGATCGTGCCGAGCCGGCTGCGCCGAGGAAGTCGCGCCACCATTGCACCCTGATGGAGCACCACCATGAGCGAGGACTTCCGCAGCGCGGCCCGAGCGGCCGCCGAGCTGGTCTCCGACTACCTCGACGGGCTGCCGGGCCGCCCGGTCTGGCAGCCGATGGACCCGGCCGAGCGGAAGGACCTGCTGGAGCTGGAGCTGCCCGAACACGGCACCGCCCTGGACGAGCTGCTCGCGGTGATCGGCGACCGGGTGATGCCCGCTCCCATGGGCAACGGCAGCCCCCGATTCTTCGGCTGGGTCAACTCCGCCCCGCAGCCCGCCGGGGTGCTGGCCACCCTGGCGGCGTCCGCGATGAACCCCAGCTCGGCCGGCGGCGACCACGCCGACGTCCACCTGGAGCGGGCCGTGGTCCGCTGGATCGCCGAACTGGTCGGCTTCCCGCACCCGGCCGGTGGCGGCATCCTCACCTCCGGCACCTCGATGGCCACCGTCCTCTGTCTGGCCGCCGCCCGGAACCGCGCCGCCCGCCGGGCCGGCCACGACCTGCGCCTGGACGGCCTCAGCGGCCTGCCCCCGATGGTCGGCTACGTCACCGGCGAGACCCACTCCTGTGTCCGCAAGGCCGCCGAACTGCTCGGGCTCGGCAGCCGCCACCTGCGCACCCTCGCCACCGACGCCGAGGGCCGGCTGGACACCGCCGCCCTGCGCACCGCCGTCGCCGAGGACCGGGCGGCCGGGCGGCTGCCGTTCCTCGTGGTCGCCTCGGCCGGCACGGTCGGCACCGGCGCCGTCGACGCCTTCCACCCGATCGCCGACCTGTGCGCCGAGGAGGGCCTGTGGATGCACGTCGACGGCGCGTACGGCGCGTTCGGCGTGCTGGACGACACCATCGCGCACCGCTACGCCGGCATGGACCGGGCCGACTCGCTCGCCCTCGACCCGCACAAGTGGCTCGGCGTGCCGGTGGACTGCGGCTGCGCGCTGGTCCGGGACACCGAGGCGCTGCGCTCCACCTTCAGCCTGGTCCCCTCCTACCTGCGCGACGAGGAGGCCGGCGAGCTCGGCTGGTTCTCCGAGTACGGCATGGAGCAGACCCGCCCGTTCCGCTCGCTCAAGGTCTGGGCCACCATCGCGCACCGCGGCCGGGCGGGCATCTCCGCCGACATCGCCCGCTGCACCGCGCTGGCCCGGCGGCTCGGCGAGCTGGTGACGGCGGACCCGGAGCTGGAGCTGCTGGCACCCGTGGAGACCTCGATCGTCGCCTTCCGGTACCGCCCGGCCGGCCTCACCGAGGCCGAGCTGGACGCCCTCAACGGCCGGCTGCCGGTCGCGGTCCAGCAGCGCGGCCGGGTCTTCGTCACCGGGGCCCTGCTGCAGGGCCGCGAGATGCTGCGGGCCTGCCTGCTGAACGCCGCCACCACCGGGGACGACCTGCGTCTGCTGCTGGCCGAAGTCCGCGCCGCCGGAGCCGAGCTGACGGGGCACCGGGCGACCGGCTGACCGTCCACCGGGCCGCCGACCGCATCCGAGGACATTAACCGCAAGGTCACGGGGGATTCGTGATCGTGAAACACCGGCGCGACACCATACTCACATGGACCATTCGACGCCCACCCTGCCCTCCACCCCCTCCCGCGCCCAGCGCCGCGGCACCCGGCACCACCGCTGGCGCAGAGACACCGTCGAGCTGGCCGCGGTCTTCCTGGCCGTCGCCTCCGCGGACCTGGTCGCCAACGTCGTGGTGCACGGCCACGACGGGCCGGTGCTGCTGGCCGCCTCGGCCGCCGCACTGCTCGCCACGGCGCTGTTCCACAGCTGGTGGGCACACCGGCACCCGCACGGGCTGCCCTCGCCCGACACCCCCGCACCACCCGGGGACGCCGCGGTGACCGGGCCGCTGGACGAGTTCGAGGCCGCCGCGCTGTGGCGGATCCGCACCACCGTCGAGGACTCCCCCGGCAGCCTGGGCCGGATCTGCACGGCGCTGGCCGGGCAGGGCGTGAACATCGTCTCGATGCAGGCGCACCCGCTGCCCACCGGGGCGGTGGACGAGTTCTTCGTCCGCGCCCCACGGTCCCTCGGCCGGGCCGAGCTGACCGCCGTCGTGGCCGCCGCCGGCGGACACGACATCTGGACCGACCGGGCCGACGCGCACGACCTGGTCGACGCGCCCACCCATGTGCTGGCCCTGGCCACCAGGACGGCCCTGGACGCCGCCGAACTGCCGGTCGCGCTGCGGCAGCTGTTCGGCCGGTGCGCGATCCGGCAGTACCCGGCCGCCGGCGCCGCAACCCCCGCCGGGGTGGACGGGCACGTGATGCGGCTGCCGGTGCCGTCCGGTGACCTGATCGAGCTCAGCCGGCCGCACCTGCCGTTCACCCCGACCGAGTTCGCCCGGGCCCAGGCCCTGGTCGAGCTGGACAGCCTGCTGGGCCCGCGGGTGCCCAAGGTGGAGGCACGGCTCACCCTGCCCGCGGGGGCAGACCTGACGGTCCGCCGGGCCGAGCCCGCCGACAAGGCCGCCGCGCTGGAGATGCACCGGCGCTGCTCCCCCGACACCCTGCGCAAGCGTTACCACGGCCCGGTCCGGGACGCCGACCGCTACCTGGACCACCTGCTCGACCCCCGGCACGGCCAGACCCTCGCGGTCGAGACGGCGGACGGCCGGATCGTCGCGCTGGCCCACCTGCTCTGGGACGACGACGGGGCCGAGGTGGCCCTGCTGGTCGAGGACGCCTGGCAGCGGCGCGGCCTCGGCGTCGACCTGCTGCGGCGGATGGCCGCCCTCGCCCTGGAGGCCGGGGTGCCGACGGTCTACGCCGTCACCCACGCCTCCAACGGCGGCCTGATCGCCACCATGCGGCGGCTGTCCGCGCCGCTGGACTACCAGGTCGAGGACGGCACACTGGTGATCACCGCGCACCTCGCGGAGGCCACCGAGCAGCTGCCCACCCCCTGGCCCAGCCGCCCCGGCCGCTGACGTCCACCGGCCCCGGCCGGCCCTCGGCGGTCCCCCCTCGGCGAGGGCGGACCGCCGAGGGGCGCCGGGGCCCACCCGTACCGGCACCCGTACCCGTACCCGTACCCGCGGACGGCTCGGAAGGGCCGCGGAAGCGCCCGCCCGGACCGCTCGCCCGACCGCTTCCGGCAGGTCCGCACGGCCCGTCCCCGAACCCCCGTCAGGGCGCCCGAGCGGGTCCGGGGATCAACGGTCGGGCAAGGAGTGGGTAGGCTGGCCCCCGTCCCCGCCGCCCGACGGTCACTGCTCGACCTGGGCGGTGCCGCAGCAAGGAGGAACCACTGAGCATGCCAGGCACCGATTCGGAAGCCACGGGCGCGCGCGACGCCTCGCTGCCCGCCCGCGCCAAGATCGCCGTGACGGCCGGCCGGATGGCCGCTGCCCTCTCCCAGAAGGCGGGCCGCGGCAGTGGCTCGGTGATCGGCGGCAAGGTAGCTCTCAAGCTCGACCCCGACCTGCTCGCGACCCTCGCCGACCACCTCGACGTGGTCCTGGTCAGCGCGACCAACGGCAAGACCACCACGACCCGGCTGATCGCCGAGGCGCTGCGCGCCGCCGGCCCGGTCGTCTCCAACGCTCTGGGCGCCAACATGCCGGCCGGCATCACCGCCGCCCTGGCCGGCGGCTCGGACGCGCGGTTCGGTGTCATCGAGGTCGACGAGAAGTACCTGCCGATGGTCGCCCGGGACACCCGCCCCAAGGCCATAGCGCTGCTCAACCTCTCCCGCGACCAGCTCGACCGCGCCGCCGAGACGCGGATGATGGCCGAGAAGTGGCGCGAGGGGCTCAAGGACACCGACGCGGTGATCATCGCGAACGCGGACGACCCGCTGGTGACCTGGGCCGCCTCCTCCTGCAAGAAGGTGGTCTGGGTGGCCGCCGGACAGGCCTGGAAGGAGGACGCCTGGTCCTGCCCGTCCTGCGGCGGTGTGATGCAGCGCCCGGGCGACGACTGGTTCTGCCAGGACTGCGGCTTCCGCCGTCCCAACCCGCACTGGGCGCTCCAGGGCACCCACGTGATCGACCCGCACCGCGGTGCCTGGCCGATCCAGCTCCAGCTGCCCGGCCGCGCCAACCTGGCCAACGCCACCAGCTCGGCCGCGGTGGCCGCCGTCTTCGGCGTCGCCCCGCAGGTCGCCCTGCAGCGGATGCAGTCCGTGGCCGCCGTGGCCGGCCGCTACGACGTGGTCTCCTACCTGGGCCGCGAGGTCCGGCTGCTGCTCGCCAAGAACCCGGCCGGCTGGCTGGAGACGTTCTCGCTGATCGACGGCCCGCCGGCCCCGGTGGTGCTCTCCGTGAACGCGATGGACGCCGACGGCACCGACACCTCGTGGCTGTGGGACGTCGACTACGAGCGGCTGTCCGGCCACCCGATCTTCGTGATGGGCCAGCGCAAGCTGGACCTGGCCGTCCGGCTGGAGGTCGCGGGTCTGCACTTCCAGGTCGTGGACAGCCTGGAGGAGGCCGTCCGGGTCGCCCCGGCCGGTCGCATCGAGGCGATCGCCAACTACACCGCGTTCCAGCAGCTGCGCAAGGCGGTGGTGAGCTGATGTCGATGCCGCCCCACCAGAGCCCCGGTTTCGGTTCGGACCCGCAGTACGGGTCGCAGCAGCAGGGAAGGCCTACCAGGATGAGCGAGAGCAGCCTGCGGGTGGTCTGGGTCTATCCCGACCTCCTGAGCACCTACGGCGACCGCGGCAACGCGCTGGTCGTCGAGCGCCGGGCCCGCCAGCGCGGGCTCGGGGTGACCCGGATCGACGTCCGCTCCGACCAGGCGGTGCCCACCAGCGGGGACATCTACCTGATCGGCGGCGGTGAGGACCGCCCGCAGCGGCTGGCCGCCGAGCGGCTGCGCAACGACGGCGGCCTGCAGCGCGCCGCCGAGAACGGCGCGATCATCTTCTCGGTCTGCGCCGGTTACCAGATCCTCGGCCGCGAGTTCATCAACGACCTCGGCGAGCGCGAGCCGGGCCTGGACCTGCTCGACGTCTGGACCACCCGCGGCGAGGGCGCCCGCTGCGTCGGCGACGTGCTGGCGAGCGTCGACCCGCAGCTCGGCCTGCCGCAGCTGACCGGCTTCGAGAACCACCAGGGCATCACCCACCTCGGCCAGGGAGTCAAGCCGTTCGCGTCGGTCCAGGTCGGCCGGGGCAACGGCACCGGCGACGGCACCGAGGGTGCCTGGCGGGACACCGTCTTCGGCACCTACCTGCACGGCCCGGTGCTGGCCCGCAACCCCGCCGTCGCGGACATGCTGATCAAGCTGGCGCTGGACGTGAACGCCCTCCCGCCGGCCGACACCACCTGGTACGACGCGCTGCGGGCCGAGCGGATCGCCGCCACCAGCCGCCCCGCGTAGCAGGCCGCACCCGGCCCGAGGTCCCGGCAGACACCCGGGACCTCGGCCCGCCGCGGGGCCCAGACCCCCGCCGCGCCACCGCGGGAAAGACCAGCATCCGGTCGACCCGTGCTCGAGTGGCCGTCGGCATAACAGAATAGGAAGCGCTGGACGCACACCCTCCTCGGCGTCCAGCCGCAGTTACGCGCGGAGGCGTCGACGATGCCGCTCCCGCGCCGGTGCCTGCCCGGCCGGACGCAGGAACCGTATGCTGTGCATCATGGTCGTTTTCGGGCTTGATGTCCGAAATCGACCGACCGCGGTGGCGACACCGAGGTGGTCGTCCGGCCGTCCGGTACTTCCTCCAGCCTGGCGGCTGGGGGTGCCCCCAGGGGAGTTGCAAAGAATGCGTATTGGTGTCCTGACCAGCGGCGGTGACTGCCCCGGCCTGAACGCCGTGATCCGTTCCGTGGTCCACCGGGGGGTGGTCGACCACGGCGACGAGATCATCGGGTTCCAGGACGGCTGGCGCGGCCTCCTCGAAGGCGTCCACCGGCCCCTGACCCTCGACTCGGTGAGCGGCATCCTCGCCCAGGGCGGCACGATACTGGGCTCCTCTCGGGTCCAGCCGAGCCACCTGCGCGACGGTGTCGAGCGGGCCAAGAAGCACTGCCAGGACCTCGGCATCGACGCGGTCATCCCGATCGGCGGCGAGGGCACCCTCAAGGCCGCCAAGCTGATGAGCGACGGCGGACTGCCGGTCGTCGGCGTGCCGAAGACCATCGACAACGACATCGCCTGCACCGACGTCACCTTCGGCTTCGACACGGCCGTCTCGGTGGCCACCGACGCACTGGACCGGCTGAAGACCACCGCCGAGTCCCACCAGCGGGTCATGGTGGTCGAGGTGATGGGCCGGCACACCGGCTGGATCGCGCTCAACGCGGGCATGGCCGCCGGCGCCCACGCGATCGTGGTGCCGGAGCGCCCGTTCCACATCGACAAGCTCACCGAGGTCGTCCGCGAGCGCTTCGAGCGTGGCAAGAAGTTCGCCATCGTGGTCTGCGCCGAGGGCGCCAAGCCCGAGCCCGGCACCATGCACTGGGAAGAGGGCACCCGGGACATCTACGGCCACGAGCGGTTCACCGGCATCGCCACCCAGCTCTCCGGCGAGCTGGAGCACCGCCTCGGCAAGGAGGCCCGCCCGGTGATCCTCGGCCACACCCAGCGCGGCGGCACCCCCACCGCGTACGACCGGGTGCTGGCCACCCGCTTCGGGTGGCACGCCGTGGAGGCCGCCCACAAGGGTGCCTTCGGGCACATCACGGCGCTGCAGGGCACCGAGATCAAGCTGGTCCCGCTGGGCGAGGCCGTCGCCGAGCTGAAGACCGTGCCGACCGAGCGCTACATCGAGGCCGAGACCGTCATCTGACGCGGGCCGGCCTCCGATCCGGGCCCCCGGTCGCCCAGGCGGCCGGGGGCCCGTTCTCGGCCCTCTTTCTCGACCGAACGATCCAGGGCCGCCGGCGGCCGGGGCCACGCGGTGGTCGCCGACGCCGCCAGCGGCGCCCCGCGCCGACCTGGTGATCGACGGCGGCGCCTCCGCCTGACCGCCCGCCGGGGCTACTCGGTGACCTCCTGGTGCCCCTCGTGCAGGCCGCCGCCGCTGCCCGGCTGCCCGGTGGTGTCCTCGGGCGCGACCGGGGCCGACAGTGAGGAGAGGTCCCAGGCGTAGGTGCCGACGGAGTCCGCGATGACGTCGATGTTGACGTCGAAGACCTTGAGGTCCAGGTTCTTCAGGGTGTCGCAGGCCTGGTGGTAGCACGTGTCGTAGGCCACCCCGGCCTGGCCGCCGTACCGGGCCGCCTGGGTGTCGGACTTGATGCCCTCCGCCCCGGTGAAGGTGCCGCCCGCCGGGATCCCGGCCGCGATGAACGGGCCGTAGTCGGACCGGCCGGTGAAGTCGGTGCCGTCGTGGACCAGGCCGCGGCGGTCCAGGTAGCCGTTGATCCGGCGCTCCAGCTGGGCGGAGCCCTCCGGGCCGGGGCCGGAACCGACGTGGTCGGAGTCGTCGCCGTCGTAGACGAAGCGCACCGGGTTCGGCGAGGCGATCATGTCGAAGTTGAGGTAGAGCTTGATCTTCTTGCGCTCCTCCTCGGACAGCGACGCCACGTACTTCTCCGAGCCCACCAGGCCGAACTCCTCGGCGGACCACCAGGCGAACCGCACTTTGTTCTTCACCTGGTGCCCCGCCAGCTCCCTGGCCACCTCCAGGATGCCCGCCGAACCGGAGCCGTTGTCGTTGATGCCGGGGCCGGCCAGCACCGAGTCGAGATGGGCGCCGACGAAGACGGTGTTGCGCTCGTCGCCGCCACGGGTCTCGGCGATGACGTTCCAGGTCCGGCGGGTCTCGTGGGAGGTACGGATCTCCAGCGCCACCGCGACCGGTCCGGCCGCCGCCTTCGCGGCCAGTGCCTCGCCGCGGGCCTGGGTGATCCCACCGGTCGGGACCTTGGCCACCTCGGGGTCGCCCAGGGTGCCGTTCAGGTCGCCGGCCGCGTTGTTGTAGACGAGGGCGCCGACCGCACCCGCCGCCGCGGCCGCGGCCTGCTTGATCGCGAAGCTGCAGCCGCCCCGCTTGATCAGTGCGACCTTGCCGGTGAAGGCACCCGCCGCGTAGTCGGTGTCCTCGCAGCCGGTGGTGGCGTCCGCGGGGACGACCGCGAGCGGGGCCGTGATGCCGCCGACCGGGGTGGAGGCCGAGTAGGTCATCGCGAGCACCGGCAGGTCCTCGGCCTCGGGCGAGACCACCTTCAGGGTCTGCGCCAGGGTCTGCGTGAAGACGTAGTCGAACTCGTGCCTGGAGACCTTGAGTCCGGCCCGGCGGGCCTGGTCGGCGACGTACTCGGCCGACTGCTGGTGGCCGGGCGACCCGGCGACCCGGGTGCCGCCGTTGCGGTCCGCGATCCGCTGGAGCACCTTCAGCGTCCGGTAGGCGTCGTCGGCGCCGCTGTGGCGGACCAGGTCCCGGGCGAGCAGCTCCGCCCGTTTGGCGGCGGGGTCGTGGTGGCCGTAGTCGTCGGCGGCGGACGCCTGTCCTGCCCCGACCAGCAGCAGTGGCGCGGTCAGCGCGGCCACGGCGAGGGCGGCTGCGGCGGCGCGGCGGTTCCGTACGTTCAAGGCGTGTCCTTCCGGCGGTCCATGACGGTGCGAGAGGTGACGCGAAGGCAGGAATGCGCTGGAGGGAAACTACCGGTAAAGGCATGGCATGGACATCCCCATAGCTGGATTTCACACCATTGTCGGTACGGCACCGCCGTGGTCGGTGCGGCACGCCGTCCCGGGCCGGGTCCGGGGCGGCGGCGCCGGCTCAGCCCTGGAAGACCCGGGCGGCGGCGATCGGCCGCTCGCCCGCCGGGTGGGCGACCGTCGAGTTGACACCCCAGCGGTAACCGGCGAACAGCTTGGTCGCGGCGTCCGCGTAGACCACCAGGTGCCCGTAGCCCGCGCCGTTGTACTCCTTCCAGCCGGGCGTCTCGCCGGGCCGCTCCTCGATCCGGGTGTCGGGGAACGCCCGGTAGAGGGCCTCCGCACCCGCCGAAGCCGCCGGGTTGCCGTGCGGGTTGCTGGTGCAGTCGATGACCTCGAAGACGTACGGGACCACGTTCGCACCGACCTGGCCGTCCGCCGGCGAGGCCAGGACGCCCTTGCGCTCCCTGATCATCACGATGTGGCCGGTGTAGGGCTTGCTGGTCTCGTCCCCGTCGTAGTCGAAGGCGACGAAGTCGCCGGGCCGCAGGTTCACCGGCTTGGTGACGGCGGTGAAGTGCGGGATGGCGGCGGCGTCGGCGAAGCCCGCCCGGAACTTCTCCGCCGTCGGGAACAGCTTCCCGGGCTCGGTGCCGAACCACTCGCGGAAGTACTCCTTGGTCGCCCAACGGGCCGGGTCCTGCGCGTCCGCCGCCGAACGCGGGCCGTAGGTGCGCTCCAGCACCAGGGTCACGAAGGACGAGCACTGCGCCAGCACGCTGAACTGCTCCGGCCGGCCCGGCTCGCCCCAGACCGCGGAGGAGCTCTCGTCCGGGAACATGTCGGCCACCTTGTAGCGGTTGGCCAGGTCGCCCCAGGGCCGCAGGCGCAGGTAGTCCACCAGCGACTCCGCCTCGATCTGGTGCGGCGGCTTGACCTGGTACGGGCTCGGCGGCGGGACATCGGCCGCGGCGGCCCGGGAGGTGGACGCGGCGGCGCCAGCCAGAACGGCGCCGGCGGTGCCCGCCAGCAGTGAGCGGCGGGCCAGCCGGTGAGTGGACATCATGGAATCTCCCCCGTACGACGGTCGGACCTTCGTCCGACGATTTCATGATCCTAAGCCGCGGACCCGGGAGCGCGGGGCCCGATCCGTGAGAGCGTCGGGCCACTCCCCCGGACGCGGTTCCCCCGGCGCGGCAGAGCCGCCGCCCGCCTCGCACCTGCCTACGGTGAGGGGATGAAGATCCTCGCCTACGGCGTCCAGGCAGACGAGCGACCGCTCCTGGAGAGCGCCTTCGAAGGCCGCCACGAGCTGCGCAGCCTGGCGGTCTTCCTCAACCGCGACACGGCCCCGCTGGCCGCCGGCCACCCGGCGGTCAGCAGCAGCGTCAACTCCGTGCTGGACGCCGGCACCCTCCGCCTGCTCGCCGCCGGCGGGACCGGGCTCGTCGCACAGCGCTCCACCGGATTCAACAACATCGACCTCGAAGCCGCCGCCGAACTCGGCCTGACCGTCGCCCGCGTCTCGGAGTACAGCCCCCACTCGGTCGCCGAACACGCCTGGACACTCGCCCTGGCCGTCAACCGGCATCTCGCCCGGGCGAGCAACCGCTCGCGCGAGTTCGACTTCCGGCTGGACGGCCTGCTGGGACGCGACATCCACGGAATGACCGTCGGTGTGGTCGGCACCGGGAAGATCGGTACCTGCTTCGCCCGGATCGCCCACGGCTTCGGTACCAGCCTGCTCGGCTGGGACATCGCAGCGAGCCCGGCCTGCCTCGCCCTCGGCATGGAGTACGTCGAACTCGCCGAACTCCTCGCCCGCAGTGACCTGATCAGCCTGCACGTGCCGCTGGTGCCCGCCACCCACCATCTCGTCGACGCCGCCGCCCTCGCCCGGATGAAGGACGACGCGATCCTGGTGAACTCCAGCCGCGGCGGCCTGGTCGACACCGCCGCCCTGGTCGAGACCCTGCGCGCCGGACGGCTCTCCGGCGTCGGGCTGGACGTCTACGAGGAGGAGACCGGCGTCTTCTTCTACGACCGCTCCCTGGTGGGCATCACCGACGACGTCCTGGCCCGGCTGGTCACCTTCCCCCAGGTGCTGGTCACCTCGCACCAGGCCTACTTCACCCGTACGGCCGTCGGCCAGATCATCGCCGCCACCGCCCGCAACGTCGACGACTTCGCCGCGGGCCGGACCAACGAGAACACCCTCGTCCCGGCCGCCGGCTCCTGAACGACCGTTGGCTCCCGAACCCCGGTCCGGCACCGTCATCGGCGCCCGACCCGGCCCGGCGCGCGGACCGCGAAGCCCGGGCAGACGCCTGAGCGCGCGGTCCGCGCGGTGGTCGGGCGGTGATCACGCCGCCCTGGCCGACGTCAGGAACTCGTGAGGATGACGAGTTGCCGGGTCGCCCGGGTCATCGCGACATAGCGGTCGACCGCTCCTGCGACACCCGTACCGAACGTCTCCGGATCGATGAGGACGACCAGGTCGAACTCGAGCCCCTTCGACAGCCCCGGGGTCAGCGACCGGACCCGGGACGTCGCCCGGAACGTGCCATCACCGAGGTCACCGGCGCTGATGACGCAGGCGGTCCCCTCGGCATGCTCGGCGAGCCAGGTGTCGAGGATCGAGTCCAGATCCGAGACGGACCCGTGCACCACGGGGATGCCGCTGCTGCGGACGGAGGTCGGCACGTTGGCGTCCGGGAGCACGGCTCGGATGACCGGCTCGGCCTGCGCCATGACCTCCTCCGGCGTCCGGTAGTTGATGCTCAGGGAGGCCACGTTGATCCGGTCGAGCCCGATCCGCTCGAGCCGTTCCTGCCACGACTCCGTGAACCCGTCCCTGGTCTGGGCTCGGTCACCGACGATGGTGAAGCTCCGGGAAGGGCAGCGGAGCAGCAGCATCTGCCACTGCGCGTCGGTCAGTTCCTGAGCCTCGTCCACGACGATGTGCGCGAACGGGCCGGCGAGCCGGTCCGGGTCGGCGCCGGGCAGGGCGGTGTCGTCGATCAGGCTGTCCTGCAGGTCCCGTCCGCGCAGCATCGTCACCGCACCCTCACCGTCGTCATCGGCCTGGAGCAGGTGGTCGATGACGTCGGCCATGCGCGCGCGTTCGGCGGCGACGGCGGATTCGTGCCGACGCTTGCGCCGTGCCGCCTCCGGGTCACCGAGCCGGTGCCGTGCCGCGTCCAGGAGCGGCAGGTCGGACACCGTCCAGGCCTGGGCGTCCTTGCGCCGCAGCTTGCGAACCTCGTCCGGGCCGAGCCAGGGAGCGCACAGCCGCAGGTAGGCCGGTACCGACCAGAGGTCACCGACGAGGTCGGCCGCCTCGAGCAGCGGCCACGCACGGTTGAGGGTCGTGACCAGTTCCTCGTCCTGCCGCAGCGCCCTCCGGAACTGCTCGGGCGAGACGTCGCCGTCGTGCTTGTCCATCAGGATCGTGAGCAGCTCCTCCCAGATCTGCTCGCGCGCCTCGTTGTGCGGAGTACCCGGTTCCGGCGCTTCGAACGCCTCGGCCCAGTCGTCGGCGCTCAGCCAGATGTCGGCCCAGTCGGTCGAGACCGTCATGCCTTCCGCGGGCGGTTCCTCGTAGAACCTGACGGCCGTCTCGATCGCCCTCACCATGTTTGCGGACGACTTCAGGCGGGCCACGTCCGGGTCGGTCTCGATCGCCGCTCCGGCTCCCTCGGCGACGAGGTCCCGCACGGTGCAGGTCTGCACGCCCTCCTCCCCGAGGCTGGGGAGGACGTCGGCGACGTAGGCCAGGTACGGCTGGTGCGGACCGACGAACAGCACGCCGCCCCGACGGTGGCCGAGGCGGGGGTCGGAGTAGAGGAGGTAGGCGGAGCGGTGCAGGGCGACGACGGTCTTCCCCGTACCCGGACCGCCGTCGACGACGAGAGTGCCGCGGGATCCCGCCCGGATGATGGCGTCCTGGTCCGCCTGGATGGTGCCGAGCACGTCCCGCATCCGGGACGACCGGTTGCCGCCCAGGCTGGCGATGAAGGCGGACTGGTCGTCGAGCGCGGCGTGCCCCTCAAGCCCCTCCGCGGTGAACACCTCGTCCCAGTAGTCGCTGATCCGGCCGCGGGTCCAGCGGTACCTGCGGCGGCTGACCAGACCCATCGGGCTGGCATGGGTCGCCGCGAAGAACGGCTCGGCCGCGGGGGAACGCCAGTCGAGCAGCAGCCGCCGGCCCGCGCTGTCGGTGAGGCCGAGTCGTCCGATGTACACGGGCTCGGGGCTGTCGGTGCTGACGACGTGTCCGAGACACAGGTCCAGACCGAAGCGGCTCAAGGCGCGCAGGCGCCCGGTGAGCCGGTGGATCTCCGCGTCCCGGTCCATCGCCTCCCGGCCGACGCCGCCGGGCGCCTTGCGCAGGTCGTCGAGGCGGTCGGACAGTTCGGCGATCGCCTGTTCGAGGCTCTCCGCGATGGCCGCGAAGTGCTGATCGTCGCCGGCGATCAGCGTCGGGGCGGCCTTGGTGGAGAGGCGGTCGGGAAGGTCGAACGCACTGGTGGTCAGGAGGTTCACGTCACCGGCTCCGATCCGGGGTCGCTTCCGCGAAGTCCGGCGTCACACACACCCACACCTCGGCGCCGAGCACCCCCGGCGGCGGCGCGAATCCCACCCCCGGCCGCTCGACATCGCCGCACGATCCGTAAACCGACAACAACACACGCACTTTGCAAATCCCCGTTTCGGCAAGTTCTGGCCTAGGCCAGCGATTCTGCGGCATGACCGGGGTCTTGCCGCAAGCCCCCCGGTGCGCTATAAGTTGAGAGTGGCAAGGGACGGGATTCTCCCTTGCCTTCGTCGTTCTCGCACAGAGCTCGCGACACCCGCCCGGGTACGGCCGGCAGGGCCACCGCACCGCAGGCCACCTGCACTCCGCATCACATCGCGTCGCATCGGCCGGCCGGACGAGCTCCGGTGACATGTCGTCACTTCCGGACGGACGGCGCTTCGATCGGCCCGGTCCCGGTCAGGTCAGATCAGGTCGCGCCCTCGTCGTCAGGCCCATCCACGACACCGTGCACCGACTCGGCCGTGGAGATCACGATCTACGGATGGCGCACTGATGGCGCTCTTCCCGAGCGAGCCGGATCCGATCGGATTACGCTCTGAGATATGACGACAAACACTGCGAACATCACCTACTACACCGTCAGATCCGGTGACACGCTCACGGCCATTGCGGCTGTCTTCGGCACGACCGTCGAGCAGCTCGTCGAGTGGAACAACATCAGCAATCCCGACCTCATCAAGGTCGGCCAACGACTCATCGTCACGTGGGCGAATTCATCTCACGATTTCTTCTACACCGTCAGATCGGGTGACACGCTCACGGCCATTGCGGGTATGTTCGGCACGACCGTCGAGCAGCTCGTCGAGTGGAACAACATCCCCAACCCCGATCTCATCAAGGTCGGCCAACGACTCATCGTTGCCAAATCGGTGCCGATGGCGGCCTGACGGAACGGCGCACGGCGGTTGGCACCCAACCGCCGTGCGCCCCTGCGCGAGACTAGCCGACGACGGAAACGCTCAACAGACGAAGCCCGTCGAGTTGGCCCAGAACGTCAGGAATGACCAGGTCTGGGCGCCGATGATGCCATCGAGCGTAATCTCGGCGCATTTCTGAAACCTTCGTGTCGCGGCGTCGGTTACGGGCCCGAATTCGCCGTCCTCAGCAAGCGCATCCCCAATCAGCGAGAAGTTGAGGAAACACTGCGCCTGCTTGACCGCATCCCCTTTCGAGCCCAGCTTGAGCGTCGGTCGGGCCGTGGTGTAGTTACAGCGTTGAGTCAGCGCGTCGTCTGTCATCTTCGGATTCCTTCACAGTCGCGCCCGAATGGGCGAATTGGCCTGCGGGATACTCCCAGGGAAGCACGGGTCCACGCGCACCGCAGCCCGATGGAACGTCACCTTGCACCCGTCCGGACGAAGGCGACTGCAGTCGAGCCGGGCCGCATCGCGTCCGCCGACGGCCGACGACGGCGACGGCGACCCGGGTGCCCGTCGTCGGCGCGTAGCGGACCGCGAGTGATCCGACGCCGCCAGGCCCGTCCGCGCGGAAGGCCCGCCGGACACAGCACGAAGGCCACCCCTCGCGGTCCGTGCGGGGGCGGCCTTCGGTGGTGGCGGTGCGGGTCAGGCGCTGATGACGTTCGCACCCAGGAGGCCGAGGAGCAGGAAGCCGACCACCAGGCGGTAGATCACGAATGCGTTGAAGGAGTGCTTGGCGACGTACTTGAGCAGCCAGGCGATCGAGGCGTAGGCGACGACGAAGGAGACCAGGGTGCCGACGGCCAGGGGGGCGAGCCCGACGCCGCCGCCGGTCGCGTCCTTGAGCTCGTAGAGGCCCGCGCCGGTCAGGGCCGGAATCGAGAGGAAGAAGGACAGCCTGGTGGCGGCGACCCGGTCGAGGTCGCGGATCAGGGCGGTGGACATGGTGGCGCCGGAGCGGGAGAAGCCGGGGAAGAGCAGCGCGAGGATCTGGGAGGAGCCGACGATCATCGCGTCGGCGAGGGTGATGTCGGCCTCGCCGCGGCGGTGGCGCCCCATCTGGTCGGCCACCCACATCACGATGCTGCCGACGATCAGGGAGCCCGCGACCACCCAGAGGGAGGCGAGCGGGCCGTCGATGAGGGGCTTGGCGGCCAGGCCGACGACCACGATCGGGATGGTGGCGTAGATCACCCACCAGGCGAACTTGTAGTCGTGGTTGCCGCGTTCCGCCGGGTTGGCCAGCCCTCGGCCCCAGGCGGTGACGAAGCGGAGGATGTCCTTGAAGAAGTAGAGCAGGACGGCGGCGATCGCTCCGACCTGGATGACCGCGGTGAAGCCCACCACCGCCTTGTCGTCGACGGGGATCCCCATCAGCCCTTCGGTGATCTTCAGGTGGCCGGTCGAGGAGATCGGGAGGAACTCCGTGACCCCTTCGACGATGCCGAGGATGACGGCCTGGCCGACACCGATTGCGCTCATGCTGCTGGGTCCTCGCGATGGTCTGGACGGTCGGGAGTGCTGCACGCCACGCACGGCATCGCAGAGCCGGCCGATCGGCCACGCGAGCGTCTACAGGCCTGTAGATGCTAGGGGATGAAGATGACCGCGCGCACCGCAGGGTCGGGCACCGGGATGCGGCATGCGGCATGCGGCATGCGGCACGTCCGGTGCCCGGCGGGCCGTGGTCAGCCCTCGGTCGACCTGGCCCAGAGGTTGAGACCGGCGTCGGTGGCGTACCGGTCGATCTCGGCGAGCTCGTCGGCGCCGAGCGGGGCGCCCCGCAGGGCCGCGACGTTGGCCTCCAGCTGGGCGACCGAGGACGCGCCGATCAGGGCGGAGGTCATCCGGGGGTCTCGCAGCAGCCAGGTCAGGGCGAGCTGGGCGAGGGTCTGGCCGCGGCGGGCGGCGACCTCGTTCAGGCCGTTCAGCTTGCCGAGGGTCTCCTCGGTGAGGGCGGCCGGGTCCAGCGACTTGCCCTGGGCGGCCCGGGAGTCGGCGGGGATGCCCTTGAGGTAGCGGTCGGTGAGGATGCCCTGCGCGAGCGGCGCGAAGCCGATGCAGCCGGCGCCCTCGTCCGCGAGGACGTCGAGCAGGCCGTCGTCCTCGATCCAGCGGTTGAGCATGGAGTAGGACGGCTGGTGGATCAGCAGCGGGACACCGAGGTCGAGCAGGATCCCGGCGGCCTCCCGGGTCTTCTCCGCATTGTAGGAGGAGATGCCGGCGTACAGCGCCTTGCCCTGCCGGACGGCGGAGGCGAGGGCCCCCATGGTCTCCTCGAGCGGGGTCTTCGGATCGAAGCGGTGCGAGTAGAAGATGTCGACGTACTCCAGGCCCATCCGCCGCAGCGACTGGTCGAGGCTGGCCGTCAGGTACTTGCGCGAGCCCCACTCGCCGTACGGGCCGGGCCACATGTCGTAGCCCGCCTTGGTCGAGATGATCATCTCGTCGCGGTACGGGCGGAAGTCGGCGGCCAGGTGCCGGCCGAAGTTGGCCTCGGCGGAGCCGTACGGCGGGCCGTAGTTGTTGGCCAGGTCGAAGTGGGTGATGCCGAGGTCGAACGCGCGGCGCAGGATCGCCCGCTGCGAATCGAGGCTGCGGTCGTCGCCGAAGTTGTGCCACAGGCCGAGCGAGATCTCCGGCAGCTGAAGGCCGCTGCGGCCGGTTCGGCGGTAGCGCATCGAGCCGTCGTAGCGATCCTCGGCGGCCCGGTAGGGGGCGGTGATCATCAGGGCCTCCACATAGGATTTGTTTCGAGAAAGAACAATAAGGGTTCCGTGGTCCACCCCGGCCTCGGAGTCCACCACGCACCCGGCGACCGACTCCACCGGACTCGCCGAACGACGCCGGCCGACACCCGGCGCCGCGCCGGATAGCAGGCACGGACCAGCCGGAACCCACCCGGGCCCGGGGGCGGGTACGGGCCCCGCGTAAGCCCCGCCTAGGCTGACCCCGAAGCAAAACGGACGAAACCGGACCCGGCAGGCCCGGCCCGCCCGACGCACCACGAGGAAAGCAGGACGCGCCGATGGGCGACGGCATGGCAGGCATGCACCACCACGGAGGGGGGACGCTCGGTCCGTTCACCTTCTCCTCCAGCCTCAGCTGGTCACCCGACTGGCCGTACCTGGTCGCCGGCCTGCTCGCGCTCGGCCTGTACGTGGCCGGCGCCGTCCGGCTGTGGCGCCGGGGCGACCGCTGGCCGATCGGCCGCATGGTCGCCTGGCTCGCGGGCATCGGCACGATCGTGCTGGTGACCTGCACCGGCCTGAACGACTACGGCATGGTGCTGTTCAGCGCCCACATGATCCAGCACATGGTGCTGAGCATGCTCTCCCCCATCCTGCTGCTGCTCGGCGCCCCGATCACGCTCGCCCTGCGCGCCCTGCGCCCGGCGGGCCGGGGCAGCGGCCGCGGCCCGCGCGAACTGCTGGTCCTGCTGCTGCACAGCCGGTACATCCGGATCGTCTCGCACCCGGCGTTCACCATCCCGCTGTTCATCGCCAGCCTGTACGCGCTGTACTTCAGCCCGCTGTTCGACCACCTGATGCAGTACCGGCTCGGGCACCTCGGGATGATGGGGCACTTCCTGGCGGTCGGCCTGCTGTTCTTCTGGCCGATCATGGGCGTGGACCCCGGTCCGCACCGGCCCGGGTTCGTGATGCGGATCATCGAGCTCTTCATGGGGATGCCGTTCCACGCCTTCTTCGGCGTCGCCGTGATGATGGCCACCCATCCACTGGTCACCACCTTCAGCACCGAGACCGCCCCGCCCGGCACCGACCTGCTGAACGACCAGAAGATCGCCGGCGGCATCACCTGGGCCTTCGGCGAGATCCCCACCGCGATCGTGCTGATCGCCCTCACCCTCCAGTGGGCCAAGTCCGAGGAGCGCCAGGCCCGCCGCCGCGACCGCGCCGCCGACCGCGACGGGGACGCCGAGCTGGTGGCGTACAACGCCTACCTGGCCTCGCTCGACAAGCGCGGCCGCCAGGCGACCGAAGCCGGCTGAGCACCCCTGTCCCGTGTCCCGCGCGCGTGAGCCCCGTCCGATCGGACGGGGCTTTCGTCGTCCAGCCGCAGGGTCGCCTGCACGTACAGCACGACGAGGCCCCACCCGGATCCGGTGCCTGTCGCGCACCGCGGAAAGGAGGAGCGGCGTTCTCGCCGGTCCTCTACTCTTCCGGAATGCCTCGTCTGATCCCCGTCATCGCCCGCGTCGCCCCCGAGTACGCCCGGTGCGCCGCCTGGCCGACGGCCGCGCAGGGCGACCCCTGGCTGCCGTTGCACGGGTCGATGACCCCGGAGGAGGTCGGGGCGGCGGTGTACTCGGTCGTCTTCCACGGCGTGTCCGGTGCCATGGACCAGGCGGACCTGCCGCGGACGCCGGCGGCGGCGCTGGAACTGCTCGACGGTTTCGAGGAGTTCTACGCCCCCGGCGGTCTTCTGGTGCACGACCCGGGCCGCGGCGTGCTGGTGGAACCGGGCTGCTGCTGCGACCTCTTCGAGTGGCGTGACTGGCTGGCCGCGCTGGACGGTGGGCCGGTCGACCTGGGCCACGACCCGGGGCCGTGGATCGAGTACCCGGGCGGTGGCGCGGCCAGGGTGTGGGCCTGGGGTGCCGAGGACAGCGCCGGGAGGCCGACCCCGGTGCCCCACGTGGACCTGTCCCGGGACGCGTTGCCCGGGCTGCTGTGCGACGCCCAGCGGGATCTCGCCGGCTTTCTGCCACGGCTGCGGGCCTGGGCGCTCACGCTCGTCCCGGACCGGGCGGATCACGTGGTGGCTGCCTTCGACCGGGGCCTGGCCATCGGCGAACCGCTGCCGGCGGTGTGCGGCGGCGCCGCGAGGTGACCCGGCAGTGGCGTGCCGCGCCGTCCGCGTCCGGGGTCAGAGGTCCTGGAAGTCCCCGCGCAGGGGCGGCGGCAGCATCCGGTGCAGGCCGAAGCCGAGGTGCTCGGGGTCGCAGACGACGCTGCCGGGCAGCCGGCGCCGGAGCTCGTACGCCGTCTGGGTCTTGCCGCCACCGAAGGGGCCGTTGATCCACAGGAGCATGCGTCGACCCTACGGCCGGCGACCTCGGGCAGAGCTGTGACTCCCGGTTTCAGATGGCGGCTCCCAGTGCTGGTCGGCGGCCGGGTGTTCGCTCCGGCCGGTCGCCAGGTCACACCGGAAGGGCGCTACCCAAGCTGGTCGCGGCGGCGCGTCAGGTAGGCGATCTCGGCGGTGTTGCCCGCCAGATCGATGGCCCTGTCGTAGGCCGCGCGCGACTTCCGGCCGTAGCCCAGCCGACGCAGCAGGTCGGCGCGCGTCGCGTGATAGGCGTGATAGCCCGCCAGCCTGTCCTCGAGACGGTCGACGGCCGCCAGTGCCACCTCCGGGCCGTCGAGCTCGGCGATCGCGATGGCTCGGTTGAGCGCGACGATCGGCGAGGGGTCGAGGCGGACGAGGCGGTCGTAGAGGGCGACGATCTGCGACCAGTCGGTGTCGCGTACGTCGCGGGCGGAGGTGTGCACGGCATTGATCGCCGCGAGGATCTGGTAGCGGCCCGGAGCCGCACCGGCGGCCAGGCGCTCGCGTACCAGCCGGTGGCCCTCGGCGATCAGCGCCGCGTCCCAGGCCCCACGGTCCTGCTCGTCGAGGGCGATCAGTTCGCCGCTCGGCGAAACCCGGGCGGTCCGGCGAGCCTCGATGAGCAGCATCAGCGCCAGCAGCCCGGCCACCTCACCGTCGTCCGGCATGAGGGCTCGGATCAGGCGGGTGAGCCGGATCGCCTCGGCGGTCAGGTCGTGACGTACGGGATCGGTGTCGGGGCCGGTCGCCAGGTAGCCCTCGTTGAAGACGAGGTAGAGAACGGCCAGTACACCGGAGACGCGTGCCGGAAGATCCCGCGCGGACGGCACCCGATACGGGATGCGAGCCGCCTTGATCTTGGCCTTCGCGCGAGTGATCCGCTGCCCCATGGCGCTCTCCTGCACCAGGAAGGCACGGGCGATCTCGGTGACGGTCAGACCGCCGATCATGCGCAGCGTCAACGCCACCCGGGTCTCCATCGCCAGCGCCGGGTGACAGCAGGTGAAGATCAGCCGGAGCCGCTCGTCGTCGATGGCGCCGAGAGGCTCGGGCGGGTCGTCGTCGTGCAGCATCTGAGCCTCCCTCTGCTTGTCGCCGCGCCTGTGCTCGCGCCGGACCCGGTCGATGGCCTTGCGGTTGGCGGTGGTGGTCAGCCAGCCGCCGGGGTTGGGCGGTACGCCGTCGGCCGGCCACCGCTCGACGGCGGTCGCGAACGCCTCGGCCGCCGCCTCCTCGGCGATGTCGAGGTCACCGAAACGTCTGGTCAGGGTGGCGACCACCCGCGCCCACTCCTCGCGGTGGGCCCGGGTGATCGCCTCCCGGACGTCGATCACGCTTGCAGGAACGGCCGCACCTCGATCTTCCGGTTGCAGGCCTTCGACCCCTCGGCCGCCAGCTTGAGCGCCACGTCGAGGTCGGGAGCCTCCATGATCCAGAAGCCGATGAGGAACTCCTTCGACTCCACGAAGGGCCCGTCGGTGAACAACGCCTCCGCACCGCGGTTGTCGATCACCGTCGCCGTACCGGGCCCGCCGAGGCCGCCGGCGAAGACCCAGTGCCCCTCGGCCTGGAGCCGGTCGTTGAACACGTCGATCGCGGCCTGCTCGTCCGGGGTGGCGAGGTCGTTCGCGTCGGCGATCACGGAAACCAGATACTGCATCTCGTGTCATCTCCTGTGCTTCGGGGACGCCCCTCGCGGGCGACCGCTCACCCTTACTACGAACACCTCCGCTCCGATCCGACACCGCCGCCCGGATTTCTTTCCAGGGCCGTCCGGTACGCCGGACGGTGAGCGATCCGACTCGGCGAAGCCATCGCCGGACACCTGTACCGGCCGTGGGCACGGCCGTCGTCGTCTCGTGCGGCGCCGGCGTCCCGTGCTCGGGGTCGGCACGTCCGTTGCGTACTGGGGGCCCGCCGGGCCGGTAGACCTGGACCGTAATGCCCTTCGGGTGGGCTCGCGAGTCGACCAGGTCAAGCGCCGGGTCCAGGCCGACGGCTTCCTACGCCTTCTCGCAGCGGACGTACTCGGCACGCAGATGAAATTCGGGTGTCCACCCGTCGTACCGCCGCGCCATCTGCCGCAGCAGCGCCTCCGGCCTGTGCGGTGAGGTCGACGGGTTGTGCCGGTCGAGCGGGTAGGTCGGTCCGATGCGGCCGCCGACGGGGCGGGGGTCGGGCAGTTGTTGGTAGGTGGGCCTGACGCAGCGCCAACCCGACGCCTCGTCGGAGGTCGTGACGTTCAGGACGAACGCGGTCCGGACTCGCTCCTGGTAGTCGGCCGCCGCCGCATGATCGGCCGGCGAATCGGACGCCGGGATGCTCCAGGCGAACAGCTCGAAATGGACGACATTCGTCCCCTCCTCGGCGGCGACGGCATCCGCCCGGGCGAAGATCTCCCTGGCGTAGAAGGGGTCGTCCGCGTAGAACGGGGCGTCCCGGGAATTCACCTGGAAGAGCGGGGAGCGCCGGTATTCGGGCCGCGCTCCCGCAAAGGGGGTCACTATGTCGTTCACATCGACGTCATTGACGCCGAAGGCCCCTGATCCGCCCAGAAACGGGGGCCGTGGGTCGTCGGCGGAAGCCTGTCCCGGGGCGGCCAGGAGAACGGACATCGCGGCAAGGACGAGGGCGAGCGCAGATCTCTTCTTTCGGATCGGGATCATTGTCCCGGACCTCTCTCTCGGGTGCGGCCGGACTGGGTCGGATGTGCAGGGCCCGTCCCTGCCGTTCATCAGGTGACACCCAGGCTTCGCAGCCAGGGCAGGTGATCTCCCACGGCGGTCAGAGTGAACGGCGCCTCGCCGCAGTTGATGCCTCCCGGGCCTCTGCTGATGATCCCGGTCAGTCGGCCTGCCGGATCGAGGGCGGGCCCGCCCGAGTCCCCGTAGCAGGGGCCCCGCCATCCCTCGGGATTCGCGGCGCAGAGATCGCCGGAACCGAGGTAGCCGGCGCACTGTGAAGCGGGCACCGTGCGGGACTCGATCGACTGAAGATGCGAGGACGGTCGGCAGCTCGACCACGGGCAGGTACGGCCCCACCCCAGGAGTTCGACGAAGAGGCGTCCGGTACCGGGCGCCTGCGTGACGATCGACGCACTCGCGCCGGCTGCTCGGGTCCTGATTCCGATGACCGCGAGGTCATGCGCGTAGGTGGCGGGGTCGAAGTCCGGATGGATGTCGATGCGGTCGACGAGGTGATCTTCACCGCCGGTCGCCAGATACTCGGCGCCCAGATGCACGAGCACATCGGTCGGCCGCCGCCCGGTCACGCAGTGAGCCGCTGTGATCAGGAGCTGGGGTGTCACCAGCGTCGCCCCGCAGAAGTGGCCTCCGTCGCTCGCCCGGACGGTCTGCAGGGAAGCCACGTACGAGCGGGCACGAGCGTCGTCCCCGCCCCGAACAGCCTGTGCGGAGGGACTCGCGAGGAGGAGGAACGCCACCACCGCGGTCGTGACGCAGGTGAGTTGACCGAGTCGCGAGAGGAAACCGTTTCCGGCACGAAGGGGCATTGACGTTCCTACTCGGGGAGGCAGTCGTCCTGCGGTCGGTCATGGGTCATCACGCACGCGATCAGATTGCCCCGCGTGGTGCCGTACCTGGAACGGAGTTCCGCGCGGAACGTCGCCCACTGGAGCACGGTCTCGGCCACCGCTCCGTCGACCGCGCTCTTGAAGTTGTCCCGGATTCCTCCTCTTGGAGTGCTGCCTGATCCGACGTGACTGGAAGTGACGCTGATGACTCCGGTGTCCTTGTTGAGGGTGTCGTGCGTCACCCGGTGCCGGCACTCGTCGTCGCCCACCAGCTCGAAGCAGCCGGTGCTGAGCTCATGCGGAATGGTGGAGGTGTCGACCGTCGCGGCACGCATGTTGAGAAAAGGTGCCGTGGTCGACCTGTTCAATCCCACGGGGTTGGTGGAGCTCACCGGCACCGCGGTCCGTTCCCGGTCGGCCCAGTTGCTGTGGGAATAGAAGTCCTGGATACCGTGCAGTGCCCGGCCGAACCCCTCCAGCGCGTCACACTTCTCCCTGCTCGAGACGAGTGCGAAGTTGCAGTCGTGCCGCAGGTCGTATTCATCGGCATCCGATCGGTACAGCGGAGCCGGGCCGACGAGATTTCCGCCCGCGCTCACGCCCTGGTTGTACCTGCTCTTCAGGTGGTCGATGCAGTCCACAAGTACGGCAGTCGCCTGCGCCCGTGACCGCGGATACCTCGCGAGAGGGACGGAAGGGCGGTAGTCCGCATTGTCGCAGTGGGCTGCGGCTACCGTCACCTCGGTGATGTCCGGCGCACCCACCGCACCGAAGGTGCCCGTGTGCCCGGCGAGTTGGTCGAGTGACCGTGCCTCGAAGCAGCTGTTCGCTGCGTCGGAGTGCCCTCCGGAACCCGTGCACCGGAGCGCCCTGCGAGTGATCTTCTCGTGCTCGGCGTTCTGGCCGCCGCCGATGATGGTGCCGAATGCCTGGCTGGGCGGGGCCGCGACCAGCGCACTTCCGCAGAGTGTGAGGGTGAGAGCGGTCACGACCGTCACCCCGGGCCTCATTCGGTTCATGAGCTGCCGAAATGTCATGGATACCTCCTTCGTTGATCGGGTGGGGCGCCTCCTCCGCCGACCGGTGGGCAGCGTGACGACGACAGACAGGTGCGCGAGCCGTCGGTGGGAAGGCGTTCGAGGCGTCGGGAGTCCCGTTGCTGCGGTACGGCGGTGTCTCCCCGACCTGGGGTGAAGACTTCCACCCGGGCCGAGGGCCCGGAGAGAGTAGTTCCTACTCACACTGGTCAACCGCGGTCAGCAGGTGGCGGCGGTTGCGGGGTGCCGTGCCGGGATGCCGGTGCTCCCGTGACCATGACACCCGGCCGGGCCAGGGTGTGCTGTGGACCTGCGTCGCGATCGGCAGGACGGTCGGCGGCGGCCTGGGCGGCCTGGCGTACGGGCGCCGCGGCCGGCGGGCCTCGCCCGCGCGGCGGCTGTGGGCGCTGGCCGCTCTCGCCGCGGGCTGCTACGCCCTGCCGGTGCTGGTCCCGGCCGTGCCCGGCGCGGTGGTGGCGCTGCTGCTGGCGGGGGCGTGCACGGACACGGTGTTGATCACCTCGTATCTGCTGGTCGACGCGCTGGTCCCGGCGGGGAGCCGGACGGAGGCGGGAGCCTGGGTGAACACCGCGTTCAACCTGGGAAGTGCGCTGGGTTCGGGCGCTGCCGGGGTGCTGGTCGACCGGTGCGGGCCGGCGGCGGCGTTCGTCGCGGCCGCCGCCCTGCCGGGGCTGGCGGCCGTGGCCGGTGCGGTGTGGCGTTCGCCGTCGGCGGCCGGGCACGGCGGGACGGAGCGGGTGCCCGCCTGATGCGGTGTCAGGGTCGGTGGGTGACCGGTTCGACGCACCGTTGTCGATCGTTCGTCAGCAGGCGGCGCAGGGCGAGGGCGTCCGGGGCGAGGGCGGTGAGCAGGGTGGCGCCTTCGCCGGGGAGGGCGAGCAGCGCCGCGTCGCCGCCCGGTGGTGGCGGCGGTGGTGCGGGGAGGCCGACGGTGAGCAGTTGGCCGGCGGTGCGGTGGCCGCCGAGGCTGGCGGGGCCGTCCCAGCCGGGGGCGCCGGGGCCGAGGTCGGTCTGCTGGTCGAGGATCGGGCGGCCCGCCCGGTGGACGGTCAGGCGGGAGGTGAGGCGGCCGGGTGGGGCGCCGCGGGACCAGTCGTGGTGCCGGCCGAGCACCTGTTCCTCGCGGTACCGCAGCCGGGCGCCGGGGGCGAGGGTGATCCGGGTGGTGAGGATCAGCCGGCTGCCGGTGGCGGCGACCACGGGTTCGGGCAGCCAGACGAGCCGGGCGCCTTCGCCGACGGTGAGGTCGAGGGTGTAGTGGGCGGGCCCGCCGTCGTGGCCGGGCAGGCTGATGGTGGCGGCGGCGCTGGTGAGTTCGAGGGTGGCGCCGGGCCGGACGTCGACCCGCAGGGCGAGCCGGTCGCCGCCGAGCGGGGCGGCCATCGACCCGATCAGGGTGACCCGGTCGCCGCGGGTGCGGCGCAGCGCGATCGGGCCGGCGCCGGCCAGGACGGGCAGGGCGGTGCCGCCCCGCCCGTCCGGTTCGGCGACGATCCGGGCGAGTGCCTCAAGCGTGCTGGTCAACGGCGGTCCAGGCGTTCAGGCGGGCCCGGACCCAGGCGGCGATCGGCTGGATGCCGTCCGGGGCGGCGAGGGAGCTGAACAGGGTCGGCAGGTCGCCGCGTTGGGCGGCGGCGTCGCGGGCCATCACGTCGAGGTCGGCGCCGACCAGCGGGGCCAGGTCGGTCTTGTTGATGACCAGCAGGTCGGAGGTGGAGACGCCGGGGCCGCCCTTGCGGGGGATCTTGTCGCCGCCGGAGACGTCGATGACGAAGATCTGGTGGTCCACCAGGCCCCGGCTGAAGGTGGCGGTGAGGTTGTCGCCGCCGGACTCGACCAGGATGAGGTCGAGCGGGCCGAGCGCCTCCTCCAGTTCCTCGACGGCCTCCAGGTTGGCGGAGATGTCGTCCCGGATGGCGGTGTGCGGGCAGCAGCCGGTCTCCACGGCGATGATCCGCTCGGGCGGCAGGACGGCGTGCCGAAGCAGGAACTCGGCGTCCTCGGTGGTGTAGATGTCGTTGGTGACGACGGCGAGGGCCAGTTCGTCGCGCAGGGCCCGGCAGAGCGCGGCGACGGTGGCGGTCTTGCCGGAGCCGACCGGCCCGCCGAGGCCGATCCGCAGGGCCCGTCGGTGCCGGTGGCCGGTGCGGTGGTCGGTGTAGCCGTGGTGGGCGGGGGCGTCGTGCGGGTCGACGTGGTCACGATGCAAAGAGGCGCACCTTCCAGGAGGCGTGCTGCTCGGCGTACACGTCGAGCAGGGGGGCTGAGGCGGTGGGCAGGTCGCCCGCGGCGGCGGCCCGGACGGCCTGCGCGGCGACGGCGTCCATGTGCGGGCCGAGCCGGGCGAGGGCGGCCGCGACGCCGTACGGGTCGAGGCCGAGCAGTCGGACGCAGGCGGTGGCCGGTCCGTTGACGCTCTCGTACGCGGCGAGGGCGGCGGCCTGTGCGGGGGTCAGGCCGGCGGCGTGCGCGGTGACACCGAGGGCGACGGGCTGGTGGGCGCCGCGTGGGTGCCGGGCGTGCAGGTCGTCGAGGGCGGGGTGCGGCCAGGCGGCGCGGGCGGCCCGCAGGAGCTGGCGGCCGAGGCGGCGGCTGGTGGCGCGTTGGGCGGGTGACGGGGTGCGGGCGTCGGCGGCCAGGTCCAGGTCGGCCGGGTCGTCGCCCTGGGCGGCCGCGGCGGCGAGGGCCGCCGCGACCAGCCCGGCGGTGTGCAGCCGGCCGGTGAGGAAGGCCGTCATGCTCTCGGTGTCGTGGATCCGGCCGGCCTTGACGGCGGCTTCGGCGCCGCCGGAGTGGGCGTGGCCGCCGGCCGGGAAGCGCCCGTCGGCGAGCAGCAGGAGCGCGGACATCTAGAAGAGGAAGTACCGCTGGGCGAGCGGCAGTTCGGTGGCGGGGGCGGGGACGACGGTCTCGCCGTCGATGGTGACGGTGAAGGTGTCGGGGTCGACCCGGACGTCCGGGCGGGCGGTGTTGTTGACCATGTGGTCCTTGGTGACGCCGCGGGTGCTGCGGATCGGCCGGAAGGTCTTGCCGAGGCCGAGCCGTTCGGGCAGGCCGTCCTCGATCGCCGCCCGGGCGGTGAAGTTGAAGGAGTTCGCGGCCGGGGCCCGGCCGGTCGCGCCGAACATCGGCCGCGGCAGCACGGGTTGGGGGGTGGGGATGGAGGCGTTGGCGTCGCCCATCTGGGCCCAGGCGATCTGGCCGCCCTTGAGGACGAGGTCGGGTTTGACGCCGAAGAAGGCGGGCGACCAGAGCACCAGGTCGGCGAGCCGGCCCGGTTCGACCGAGCCGATCTCGTGGTCCAGGCCTTGGGCGACGGCGGGGTTGACGGTGTACTTGGCGACGTAGCGCCGGGCCCGCAGGTTGTCCGCCCGGCCGTCGCCGGGCAGCGCGCCCCGGCGCATCTTCATCACGTGGGCGGTCTGCCAGGTCCGCATGACCACCTCGCCGATCCGGCCCATCGCCTGCGAGTCCGAGCTGATGATGGAGATCGCGCCGAGGTCGTGCAGCACGTCCTCGGCGGCGATGGTGGACGGGCGGATCCGGGATTCGGCGAAGGCCAGGTCCTCGGGCACGTGCGGGCTGAGGTGGTGGCAGACCATCAGCATGTCGAGGTGCTCGTCGACGGTGTTGACGGTGTGCGGGCGGGTCGGGTTGGTGGAGCTGGGCAGCACGTTGAGCTGCGAGACGACGGTGATGATGTCGGGTGCGTGCCCGCCGCCCGCGCCCTCGGTGTGGTAGGCGTGGATGCCGCGCCCGGCGATCGCGGCCAGGGTGTCGGCAACGAACCCGGCCTCGTTCAGGGTGTCGGTGTGGATGGCGAGTTGGGCGCCGCTCTGCTCGCAGACGCGCAGGCAGGCGTCGATCGCGGCGGGGGTGGCACCCCAGTCCTCGTGGATCTTGAAGCCGAGTGCGCCGCCGCGCAGCTGGGCGTGCATGGCGGCGGTGTTGACGGTGTTGCCGCGGCCGAGCAGGCCGATGTTGAGCGGCAGGTCGTCCATCGCGGCGAACATCCGGGCCAGGTGCCAGCTGCCCGGGGTGACGGTGGTGGCCTTGGAACCCTCGGCCGGGCCGGTGCCGCCGCCGATCAGGGTGGTGATGCCGGAGGCGAGTGCCTCGTCGGCCAGTTGCGGGCAGATGAAGTGGACGTGGGCGTCGATCGCGCCGGCGGTGAGGATCCGGCCGTTGCCGGAGATCACCTCGGTCTCCGGGCCGATCACCAGGTCGGGGTGGACGCCGTCCATGGTCTCCGGGTTGCCGGCCTTGCCGAGTGCGGTGATCCGGCCGTCCCGGATGCCGATGTCGGCCTTGACGACGCCCCAGTGGTCGAGCACCACCGCACCGGTGATCACGGTGTCGGGCGCACCGTCGGCCCGGCCCGCCCGGGACTGGCCCATCGACTCGCGGATCACCTTGCCGCCGCCGAACACCGCCTCGTCGCCACCGGCGCTGCGGTCCTCCTCGACCTCGATGAGCAGGTCGGTGTCGGCCAGCCGGATCCGGTCGCCGGTGGTGGGGCCGTACAGGTCGGCGTAGCGTTCGCGGGTCAGGTGCAGGGCCGCGCGGGGCGGGGAGTGACGGTCAGTCATCGAGTGCGCCTCCGACCTCGCCGCGCAGCCCGTACACCTCGCGGCGGCCGCCGATCGGGACCAGTTCGACCTCGACGGGGATGCCGGGCTCGAACCGGACCGCCGTGCCGGCGGGGACGTTGAGCCGCAGGCCGTACGCCGCCCGGCGGTCGAACTCCAGGCCGGGGTTGGCCTCGGCGAAGTGGTAGTGGGAGCCGACCTGCACCGGGCGGTCGGCGGCGTTGACGGCGGTCAGCCGGGTGACGGGGCGGCCCGCGTTGAGGGCGATGTCGCCTTCCCCGTACAGGATCTCGCCGGGCGTCACAGGATCGGCCCGTGGACGGTGACCAGCTTGGTGCCGTCCGGGAAGGTGGCCTCCACCTGGACGTCGGGGATCATCTCGGCGATGCCCTCCATGACGTCCTTGCGGCTCAGCACGTGGCGGCCGGACTCCATCAGCTCGGCGACGGTGCGGCCGTCGCGGGCGCCCTCCAGCACGTGGGAGGTGATCAGGGCGACGGCCTCGGGGTGGTTCAGGCGCAGTCCGCGGGCCTGCCGGCCGCGGGCCACGTCGGCGGCCACGTGGATGAGCAGGCGTTCCTGCTCGTGGGGGGTGAGCTTCATCTGCGGACCTCGGGTGGGAAGTTCAGATGGTTCGGACACGGCGTTGTGCCCCGGAAGGCCTCGGGTGCGCAGGATCGGCCGGGTCGGCGGCGGTGCGCGGGCGGCGCCGCCCGGCGGGACCGCCCCCGGGCCTGCACAACGGGAGGGTGGATCTCGCGGTTACGGTAGCCGACGAACTTCCCCGCCCCCAGGGCCGAACCGGCGCACCGGCGGCGAATTTACCCAGAATTGCCAAGGACCGGCGCGGCGTGTCGGAGAACGAAACATTCAGGCCGGCGGCACGGCCCGGGCGATCGCCGCCTCGACCCCGTCGAGGAGGACGGCGAGGCCGGCCGTGAAGGTCTCCCGGGCCTCGCGCTCCTGGTACGGCACGCTGTCGTCCTGCTCGAAGGCGGCCGTGCGGTCCTGCTCCAGGGCGGCCAGCAGGGGGAAGCGCTCGGCGAAGTCCGGGGCGACCTCGGCGAGCAGCGAGGCCCGGCCGAACCACCACTCGTCGTCGCCGACCCCGGTGGCGGCGGCCGCCTCCCTGGCCTCGGCCGCCGTCCGCACTGAGCCGCGGACGTAGCCGACCAGCGCGCCGACGATCCGGCGCAGCCGACCGCCCGGAAGGCCGGTGCCCGCGAGGGCTCCGATCAGGGCCTCCAGCGCGCGGTACTCGTTGGGGCCGAGCACCGGGCGGGCCTGGGAGACCTGGAGCACCCAGGGGTGGCGCAGGTGGAAGGCCCAGCTGTCGTCGGCCCAGGCGGTCACGGCGGCCCGCCAGCCGGCGGCCTGCGGGTACCCGGCGGGCAGCTCGGCGAGCACCTGGTCGTACATGAGGTCGACCAGTTCGCTCTTGCCCGGTACGTAGGTGTAGAGCGCCATGGCGGTGCGGCCGAGCCGCTCGCCGACGGCGCGCATCGACAGGGCCGGCATGCCGTCGGCGTCCGCGACAGCCACCGCGGCCTCGACGATCGCGTCCACCGTGAGCCCCGGGCGGGGGCCCGGCCCCGGGCGGCGGACGGCGGCGGCCGGGCCGTTCCCGCGCCACAGCAGGTCCATCGAGCGGCGGGCGTCGCCCTGTCCGGCGAATACCACCACGGGCATCTCCTTATGGCGTAAAGTGTCGAGCGAGCGTCATATCTTTACGGCATAAAGATATCAGGAGGACCCATGGAACAGTTGCCCGTCACGCTGGTCCGCGTCACCGCCGCCGAGCGGATCACCCCCCGCATGCTGCGCGTCACCTTCGGCGGCCTCGGCCCGGACGCCCTGCCCGGCCACTGGCCCGACCAGCAGGTGAAGCTCTGCTTCCCCCGGGCCGGGCAGGCCGAGCCCCGGCTGCCCGCCGCCGACCCGGACGGCGACGTGATGCGCTGGTACCAGGCCTTCCTCGCGATCCCCGAGGACGACCGCCCGTGGATGCGCAGCTTCACGATCCGCGCGCGGCGCCCCGCCCTCGGCGAGCTCGACATCGACTTCGTGCTGCACGGCGACGCCGGCCCGGCCGGCCGCTGGGCGACGACCGCAGCCCCCGGCGACACCCTCGGCATGGTCGGGCCCTCCGCGCTCTACGCCCGGCCGCCCGCCACCACCGGCCGGCTGCTGCTGGCCGGTGACGAGAGCGCACTGCCCGCCCTCGGCACCCTGCTCGAAGCCCTCCCCGCCGGCGCCGCGGCGACCGCCTTCGTCGAGGTGGCCGACCCGGCCGAGGAACAGCACCTCGCGACCCGGGCCGAACTGACGGTCCACTGGCTGCACCGCGACGGCGCCGCCCCCGGCCACGGCACGGCACTGGTCGACGCCGTACGCGCCGCCGAACTGCCCGGCCTCGGGGCCGCCTGGCTGGCCGGGGAGTCCGGCACCGTCCGGGCACTGCGCCGCCACCTCCTCCGGGAACGCGGCCTGGACCGGCGCTCGGTCGAGTTCGCCGGCTACTGGCGGCTCAGCCTCACCCAGGACGACGCGCCGACCGCCGAGGACCTCGCCGAGGCCCAGGAACGGCTGGCCGACGCCCAGGGGTGACCCGGCACGAGCGCCGGCGCCTGCGCCGGCAGGACGAGAATGGGGCCATGGACACCGCGGGCGCATCGGCGCTGATCGACCAAGCCGTGGCAGCGACCCGCCGGCTCACCGGCCGGGAGGACGCCGAAGCGGTCGGCGCGCTGCTCGACCGGGTCGCCGAGGACGGTCCGACGGCGCTGCGCCTCGGTACCGGCCTGATCGCCTCCGCCGACCCCGCGGCCCGCACGGTGGGGTGCCGGCTGCTGCGACGGGCGAGCAACCTGCACGAGGCGATCCGGGCGGAGGCCGCGGCCCGGCTGCTCGCTCTCCTCCCCGCCGAACGGGACGAAACGGTGCGGTGGATCGCGATCCACGCGCTCGCCGCGACCCAGGACGAACGGGCGGTGCCCCTGCTGGTCTCCCTGGCCGAGGACCCGGATCCCGGGATCCGCCGGGCGGTGGCGCAGTCCCTCCCCGGGGTGGCGCCGGACCGGCCGGGCGATCCGGAGGTACCCGCCCTGATCCGGCTGACCGCCGACCCCGACCCGGAGGTCCGCAACTGGGCCGTCTTCGGGCTGGGATTCCAGCTGCCCGTCGACACTCCGGCCGTGCGGGCGGCACTCTGGGCACGGACCACCGACGACTTCCCGGAGGCCCGCGGCGAGGGCATCCGGGGCATGGCCGTCCGGCACGACCCCCGCGCCGTCCCCCTGCTCGCCGACCTGCTGGAGTGGTCCGAGGGCGACCCGCTGTCGCTGCGCGCCGCCGCCGTCCTCGGCGCGCCGGAACTGCTCCCCCGGCTGCGATCCCTCGACCCTCGCACGCCCGGGCTCGACGAGGCCCTGGCCGCCTGCGACCCGGTGGCCCGACGCCACCTCGACGACCGGGCCTGGGCCCTGCTCGAGGACGTCCAGCGGCGACTCCCGGACGCCGCAGCCGCGCTCTCCGCCGAACGCTTCGAGCCCGGCCTCGACCTGACCGTCACCACCGCCGACGGGCCCCTGCACTGGTCCGTGGGCCCGCTGCTCGCCCGGGCCGCCGGCAGCGTCGGGCGCGCGGCGGAGCTGGTGGTGACGGACATCGCGACCGAGTGAGCGCCGGTCTTCGCAGGGGTCTGCGCCCGAACGGCCCCCAGTCCTGACCGGACGTCAGAGGTCGGTCACCGACGGGCCGAGTAGTCATCGGGTTCCGCGTCGGTGGCCGGTCGAGCACGCAGTTCGACGTCGTGGCGAACCCCCGTCGCGCTCCAGCTCTCGCCGCTCCGGTCCCCCACGGTGAACCCCGCCACCCGACCCGGCCCTGTCCGACGTGGTCGCCGAGCTCAGCCGGGTGATCATCGCCGCCCGGTGGCGCCCAACGGCCCAGGCCGACCCACGGATCAGGACATCCGCGCCGTCCAGCCCGCCCGGGCCGCAGCCTGCGCAGCCTGATCACCCATACCTGCCAGAGCGTCCAGGCCGAGCCTCACCCACCCGGCCCACGTCTTCCTGCCCGCCTGCTGTGCGTATGCGATCGTTGCCACCAGAAGCGTCGGTGCGAGCACAGTCGCGCGTCAATTTTCGGAGCCCGGCTGTTCCTGACCACTGTTGTGGCGGCCTGGACCCCCGGCCGGGGTCCGTTCTGTTCATTCCTCGCCCTCAAGGGGCGAGTGTGTCGCGGCAGTTCAGGTCGGAACCAATGTTGATCTCGGCCACAGTCGGCCTGACTCATTTTCATCCACGCGGTGGGCACAGCACACGGCGCACCAGCGGTGCCATGGCACCCCGAGAGGAAGACACTCATGTCCTTTGTTGACGTTCAGAACCAGCTGTACAACGCGATGTGCGATGGGCTGCAGCAATCGCCCGACCGCTTCCAGATTCTCCAGCCGGCTCCCCCCTCTCCAAGGGCGAGGGAGACACACCGCTGTGGACTCTGTTCAACAACATCCCTCCCCTCTCGCTGAATCAGAACTACGTTGCCAGCGGCGGAAACCAGCTCTTCTCCGACTTCAGCGCGCTGATGGGCGCACTGAAGCCGGCGACCTCCATCGACGTCAAGAAGGACATCGGCGAGGACAATTTCATCGCTTTCACCGCCTACCTGGGGGGACTCAAGCCGACGCCCCCGGTGGCCAAGTACTCGGAGATCTTCTTCTCGTGGGCGATGCAGTACGCGCCCGATGTTGCTCAGATCGGGGCGGCGGACTACGCCGCGATCGTCCTCGATCCGATCCTCTCCGCCCAGTTCTCGTTGCTGACCTACAAGGCCGGCAAGCTGCAGCCGGACTGGGCTCGGGGCTACAAGGACATGGTGAGAGAGCTCGCAGACGCACCCACACGCACCTTCAAGGTGGACAGCTCGACCACGAGTTCGAACGTGTCGCACACCTGGGCCGCCGGGCAGCACTCCGGCCTCTTCGGCCTGTGGGAGGGCAGCTCGAGCGACGACCAGGTGAGCAAGCAGTTCGCGAGCAGCTCGTTCAGGGTCGAAGCATCGTTCGAGCACCTGCTTCTCTTCCAGACCAACGCCGGCGCGTGGTACGAATCCGCCGCACTCGGTCTGGCCTACCACAACCAGGGGGACCCGCCGTGGCGCACGGGTAGCGCGATCACCTGGGAGAACACCTTCGGCACCCAGGGCAACATGCAGCGCTTCGCGATCAATCTGCTGATTGCCGACACCATGAACATCGTGGTGAAGGCGAACACCACGTACAGCGAGCAGCAGCAGCAGACCATCACCGAAAACAAGAAGAACGGGCTGTGGCCGTTCTACACCTCCTCCAGCACCTCCGGGGTGGAGTCGAAGGTGGAGTTCGACGACACCGGCGCGATCATGATCACCACCACATCGGCTCCCACCGTTCCAGTGGTGATCGGGGTCAATGTCGCGCCGATCAGTTCTTTCGTCGGCTTCGCCGTGTCGGCGCTCGAGAAGCGAGCCATGTACCAGGCATGACGCCGGTAACCAGGTAGACCCGTCGGCCGGTGATCAGCTGACCACCGGCCGACAGGCCTGTCCGGTCCTGAACAGCGAGCCTCGAAGAAAGGACAGCACCATGCCAGTGGTGCCGCCGCCACCACCCAACTCCATGACCGGGCTCCAGAATCGCTGGTACAACACCATGCTGAAGGGCCTGGCCGCCGATAAGTCGACCGCCCAGCTCATCCAACCCGTACCACTGCTCGAACTCTCCGACGCCGCGCTGTGGGCGTACGAGAACACGGTCCCGCCCGCATCTCTCACCTACAACTGGAAGATCGTGGACTGCGCCTCATTCTTCGGCGAGTACGCGTCCGTGATCGAAGTGCTGTCCAGGCAGAGCACCTTCGAAGAGGACATCGGCCCGGACGTCTACAAGGAGTGGATCGCCTATCTCAACACGGTGATCCCGCCGCCGAGCGACGATGAACTGCCTGACCTGTTCCAGCAGTGGGCCTTGCAGCACCACCCTGACGTAGCAAGCATCGGCGCCTCGGACCTGACCAACATCGCCCAGTTGACCGATCTGCAGAAGCTGCTCCGCACCTACCAGGGGCCCCCTGCAGTGCCTGCACACTACAAAGGCGGCATCAAAGAACTGCAGGCCAGGCTCGCCGGCTCGCAACCCGTCAATCTCTCGTTCAGCAGCACAACGGCGGCCTCCGACGTCTCCGACACCTGGGCAAGAGGTGTGAATGCCCACCTCTCCGGACTGTGGACAGGCGCCCAGTGGTTCGACGCCACCACCGTGAAGTTCGCCACGAGTGCGGTAACCGCCAGTGTCACCCTGGGAAGGTACACGACATGGACGGCCATTCCTGACAGTGAATGGTACGACTCAGGCCTGCTTCATTCAGCCTACGCAAATCACGTCGGTCCGCCATGGGTGCAGAACTGTCACCCGAACTGGCACGACATGTTCGCCGAAGGGAGTGGGCGGCTCCTGCGAGCGGTTGCATCCCTGCTGGTGGCGGACAACGTTACTTGCAAAGTCAGCTCGGACGCCGCATTCTCCGCCGACGACCAGCAGGCGCTCAAGGCCAAGGCGGCGGCCGGCGTGTGGCCCTTCTTCGTACCTACCGGTGACGGCGTCACCAACAACGTCAGCTTCGACGGGCAGGGCAAGCTCACACTCGAGATCAATACCCCCAAGGGCAGACCACTGGTCATCGGCGCGACCGTGCTCGACATCGCCAGATACCTCGGACAGTGAAACGGCGGACAGATGCCGCTGCGGCGGGTACGTTGACCACCCGCCACCAGCGTCCTCACCCTCGGGGCCGCTGAATGTGGGGACTGCCCGATCAATCAGCGGTGCAGGTTTCCTGGTCACTTGACCACTGGTGGCCGACGGACCGGCGGCCCTCGAAGACGTGAGGACCGCCAGTCCGCCGGTGCGTCCAGGTCTTGCGGTCCGTGTCGGGCAGACCAGCGCAGTGCCTCGTCACCTCGGGCTACGCAGGTGAATCGGACACTCCCGGTTGAGCTGGTGCGGCGAGGTGGGGTCGCCGACTGGTGCGGCGCAGGATGCCGACGGCGGTGGCCACGGCCAGGAAGGCGAGGACTACGCCGCTGTTGCGGAGCAGGTCGTGGGCGTCGATCGGGGCGCTCCTGTAGAGGGGCGGGGCGACCATGACCGTCCAGGGGAGGACGGCCAGCGCGATACCGCCGGCCCGCAGGCGGTCGGTGTTGGGACTCCCGAGGTGCAGGAGGTAGGCGAGGGTCACCACGAGGGCCGGCCAGGCGGTGGAGGCGTCGAGCGGGACCTGGACGGAGGGCGGGAACACGACGTTGCCGTAGTCGGCGGGCCAGGTGCCGATCCAGAGGACGGCGAGGCCGCTCATCGGCAGCGCGATGGCGAGCGCACAGGCCACCGCCCAGGAACGGCCTCGCGGGGAGACGTCGACGGCGTCGGGCGGTGCGACCAGCACCAGGACACCCATGACGACCCAGAGCCCGAGCAGGTCCGCGTACTGGGTGAACGCCGTACTCGGGTGGAACTGCGCGGCCACGGCGACGCCGATCCGGGCCACGACGGCCACCAGGACGAGGGCTCGGGCCGGAGCCCAGCGGCCGAGGGCGGCGCACAGCAGGGCGAGGACCCAGGGAGCAGTCTGCGCGGCGCTCACCGCGGTCCGGGCGGCGGGGTTCCCCCAGCCCAGGTAGGGGTCGGGCAGGAAGAGTCCGATCAGCAGATGGACCAGGCTCAGGGCCGCCCCGCCGGCCAGCAGGAACGGCGCGGCGCCGGCGATGATCCTGCCTGCGGGGTCGCGCGAGCTGAGCCGGGTGCGCAGCCGCACGGCGTGTGCGGCGAGGGCGGCCCACTCGCGCAGGGTGGTGCGCCGGTCGGCGTGCCGGACGGCTTCGGCGAAGACGGCGGTGATCTCCTCGCCGTGCGCGGCGCGGTACTTGGCCGGGTAGAGGCTGTTCAGGGGGAGCCGTCGCAGCAGGGCGGGAGCGGAGATGCGCGAGTCGGTCATGCCGTCCCCCTGTTCGCCTGGAGCTTCGCCCGGAGGCCGCCGAGGGCGAGCCGACGCTCGGCCTCGGCCACGCCGGCGCGCAGCCGTTCCGTCTCGTTGGTCAGTGTCTCCCGGCCCTGCTCGGTCAGCGCGAAGCTGCGGCGCAGCCGTCCGGACACGACCTCCTCGCGGTCGATCCGGATGAGCCCCTGCTGGAGCAGGCGGTCCAGCGCCGTGTAGAGGGTGCCGGTGAGCAGTTTGGTCCGGCCTTCGGAGATCGCCAGGACTTCCTGGACGATCGCGTAGCCGTGCCGGGGCGTGTCGGCCAGCGCGGTGAGCACGAGACGTGCTGGTTCCTGAAGTTGACGGTCTGCCATATCGCGAGCATAGATCAATGATTTATATATGTCGATGGTTTAGCTATTGAGGTGGCGCAGACCCCGACGGGGACGACACCTGGTGCCGGGACCGCATGGTGCGGGCACCCCGCGATCAGGTCGGCCCCGGTGGCCGCCATGCCGTGCCCACCGGGTCCGGGTTCTCGTCACTCCGCCCGCGGGGACTGACGGTTCGGCCGGGCGGCGGTTACCGCAGCATCGCCTCCAGCAGGTCCGCGCCGAGTCTGGCGCCGGCGGTCAGGTCGAGCTGGTGGAGCAGGTAGCGGCCGCGGCGGCGGGTGGTGAGCAGGCCGGCCCTGCGGAGCACCGCGAGATGGCGGGAGACCTCCGGGGCGGTGAGCTGCCAGGCCGCGGCCAGTTCGCCGGTGGTGTGCGCGCCCCGGGCCATGGTGCGGGCGAGGCGCAGCCGGACGGGGTGGGCGAGCGCCTCCAGGCGCTGCTGGACGAGGGCCAGGGAGACCGGTTCGGGCAGGCCCGGTTCGGCGACCGGGTACTGCATCACCGGCCGTAGGCCGTGGGCGTACACCGCGACCAGGTGCGGGCGGCCGAAGGCGGTGGGGATGAAGGTGATGCCGCCGTGCCCGACCGCGCTGGCGGTGTTGTCCTGCAGTTTGTCGACGACGATGCGCTGCCCGCGCGCTCCGGTGTCCTGGAGGCTGACGGCGGGTGAGATCGCGGCCAGTGCCTCGGCGGGGCCGTGGCGGGCCAGCAGGTCGGCCTTGTGACGGGCGTCGGTGGCCAGGGCGGGCAGGACCTCGCGCCAGGCTTCGGCGAAGAACGCCTGGTCGCAGTCCTCCAGCAGGCGCCGGACCCTGGCCCGGACGGCGGGCGGGTCGCTGAACAGCCGTTCGGCGAAGGCCGCCTGGCGCGGGCCGCGGGCGAGCGCCAGTTCGCGGGCCCGTTCGCGGGCCACCGGGTCGGCCGGCGGCGCGGCCGCCCGGATGGCGAGCCGGGAGGAGCCGCAGGTGGCGATCAGGGCGGCGGACGTGTACTGCTCGTCGTCGAGGCGGTCGACGGCGTCGAGCTCCTGGGCGAGGTTCGCACCGGGTCGGCCGGGCAGCAGGAAGTCGGCGCGGGAGGAGCGCCAGAGGAAGTCGGCCTCCTGGAGCCGTTCGGCCAGTTCGGGGCTGATCGCCGCGGTGGTGGCCGCCGCCCAGCCGTGCAGGTCCGGGTGGTGGGCGGGCTCGGCGAGGACGTGCAGCATGGCGGTCAGTTCGGCGAGCGGCGACGGCGTGAACCGCAGCCGTTCCGGCGGCAGTCCGGTGATGTCGATGGTCAGGCTCACCCGGTCGATCATGCCAGCAGGCCCGTACCGCACCGGCGTGGGTTGACGGATCCGGTCAATCCGCGTGCCCGGCGCCGCGGTGCCGGCACAGGGTCACCGCCATGACGACGATCGAGGAGAGGCCGCTGGCGCCCGGCCCGGGCCGACCGCCCGGCACCCTGCGCTCGCTGGGTGCTGCGGGTGGACGGCGGTACGCGGCGGCGCTGGTGGTGGACGCGGTGGGGGCGGGGCTGCTGCGGCCGTTCCTGCTGCTGTACGGCGTGGGCGTGCTGGGGATGGGGGTGGGACGCGCCGGGCTGGCGCTCTCGCTGGGCATGCTGGCGGGGCTGGCGGTGGTGCCGCTGACCGGCCGGTGGATCGACCGGGGTGCCCGGAGCCTGCCGGTGGCGGCGACCCTCGTGGTCAGGGCGGCCGGTGTGGGGGTGCTGCTGGCGGGGCACGGTGCGGGCGGTTTCACGGTGGCCGCGGTGCTGCTGGGCGTGGGCAGTCAGTCCTGGCCGACCACGCACGCGGCGTTCGTCGCGACGCTGGTGACCGGCCGGGTCCGGGACGCGGCGCTGGCCGCCGGCCGGTCGCTGCGCAATGCCGGGCTCGGCGTCGGGGCGCTGATCGCCACGGTGGTGCTCTCGGGCGGCGCGGGCGCCCTGCGGGTGCTCGCGCTGGTGACGGGCGCGGCCTGTCTGACGGCCGCCGCCCTGGTGGGGTCGATGCGGGTGTCGGCGGCGCGGGTGCCGGCGGCGCGGGTGGCCGGGGCGCGGGTGGCCGGGGCGCAGCCGGACGGCACGGCGTGGCTCGGCGCGTTGAGCGTCGCCAACCTGCCGTACGCGTTCTGCTTCGACGTGCTGGAGGTGGCGCTGCCCGCCCTGCTGGTGACCGGTCTGCACGCCTCGCCCGGGTGGCCGTCCGGGATCTTCGTCGGGAACACCGTGCTGGTGATCACCCTTCAGGTGGCACTGGTGGTCCGGCTGTCCCGGTATCCGCGGCGGACGGTGTTCGGCTGGGCGGGATGGCTGCTGGCGGTCGCGTACCTGGGGTTCTGGGCGGCGGGCGGCCTCGGCGGGACGGCGGGCGCCGCGGCGGTGGCGGGGGTCTCGGTGCTCTACACCGTCGGCGAGATCCTGTACGCGGGGTCGGGGACGGCGCTGGTGGTGGCCTCGGCGCCGCCGCAGCTGCTCGGCCGCGCGCTGGCCCGCTGGGAGCTGTCCACCGGTCTCGGCCGGGCGGCGGCGCCGGCCGCGCTGACGGGGCTGCTGGCGGTCGGGCCGGGCGTGCTGTGGGGCGTCATGGCGGTCGGGACGGCACTGGCGGCACTGGCCGTCCGGCGGCTCGCCCCGGCGCGCTGACGGTGCGTCGGGGCGGGCCGGGGCGTGGCGGGCCGAGGCGGGCCGGGCCGGTGTCAGGCGAGGACGGCGGCCGCGCGCGGGTGGACCGGGGCGCTGAGCGACGGGTCGACCAGGACCGGGTCCTCGGCGCGGGCCCGCGCCAGCACTCCGGGGTCGAGCGTGGCGACGGCCAGGCCGGGGTCGGCGGTGCCCGCGTCGGCCAGCAGGGTGCCGTCCGGGTTCCAGGCGGCGCTGCCGCCGCAGCCGTGGTAGGCGCCGCTGGGCGCACTGTGGTTGGCCAGCAGGGCGTAGCTGGTGTTGTCCAGGGCGCGGGCGGGGAAGACCGTGGCCCGCTGGTGTTCGCCGCTGCCGCGGCCGAGCATCGCTCCGACCAGGTAGGCGTGGGCACCGTCGAGGGCGGCGGCGCGGGCGTGTTCGGGGTAGCCCATGTCCCAGCAGATGCCGAGGCCGAGGCGCCAGGTGTCCAGCGTCAGGGTGCAGCCGCGGGTGCCGGGGGTGAGGCCGGCGGCGCGCTCGTCGGGGGTGACGTGCTGCTTGTCGTACTGGACGGCGAAGCGTCCGTCACGGCCCAGGACCAGGACGGAGATGCGCAGCTCACCCGTGCCGGGGTCCCGGGTGGGGGCGCCGGCGACGACGGCGGTGCGGGTCTCGGCGCAGGCGGCGGCGAGCGGGTCCAGCCGCGGGTCCGCCGGGCTCACCGTGTGGGTGGCGGGGTCGGCGACGATGCCGGCGAGTTCGTACCCGGTGAGGAACAGTTCGGGCAGGACGAGCAGGTCGGCGCCCCGGTCGGCGGCGCGGCGCAGCAGGTCGGCGGCGGTGGCGACGTTGGCGGCGATGTCCAGCGCGGCGCAGCCGGCCTGGCCCGCCGCCACGGTGAGCGGGGCGGCGGGCGGAGCATGAAGATCGTTCATGGCTGCCCAACGTACACCGGGCGGCCGTGCCCGGGCCCGGGGCCCGGACGGGTCTCGGCGGGCCTGGACGGGAACGGGGGCCTGGACGGGCGGGCGGTCCCGAGCGGGCTGCGACTCGGTCCGCGCACCGGCGGGGCTGGGTCGGCGACCGCTCGCAGGCCGTCCGTACGATGTGCCGATCCGACCGGGTGGTCGGGCCGGCGACAGGACGGACGGGCATGGCACAGGCGGCGCAGACAGCTCAACCGGCGCGGACGGCAGCGGGCGGACGGCGGACCGGGATCTGGGCGGCGCTCGCCGTGCTGGCGCTGGGAGTGCTGCTGATGATCGGCGCGGTGGCCGTCGTGTTCGACCACTACCGGGTGAGCCGGGTGGTCGGCACCTCGATGGAGCCCACCCTGCACAAGGGCGACAACCTGGTGCTGGAGGTCGTCGACCCCGGCGAGGTGCGGCGCGGCGACATCGTCATGCTCACCGCGCCCGACCCGATCGGGCCGGGGATGGTGGTCAAGCGGGTGGTCGGGGTGGGCGGTGACGAGCTGTCCAGCGACGCGGCCGGGTACCTGCAGCTGGACGGCCGGACGGTGCCGGAGCCCTATGTCACGGCAACCGACCGGGGCAAGCCGGTCGCGGCCACCAAGGTGCCCGAGGGCCGGCTCTTCCTGCTGGGCGACAACCGGCCCGACTCCCTGGACTCCCGGTACTACGACACCGGGCGCCTGGGGACCGTCGCCGGTACCGACGTGCGGCAGCGCCTGGTCTGGAGCTCGGGCGGCATCGGCACGCTGCCGGCGCCGTTCGTGGTCCTCGTCGCCGGGCTGCTGGTCGGTGCCGCCGGCGCGGTGGGACTGGCGGTCGCGGTGGGGCTGGCGTCCCGCCGCCGCCGGCCCGGGGCAGCCCCGGCCTGACGCGCGCCGACCGGCTTGACGGGTTGTCATGCATTTGGCACCGGTTGGTGACCGGTTCGCCCGCGGTTCACCGGCCGGTGGGGCCGTACGCCCTAGGGTGCGGGACGGAATGCGCCGGGCCCGCCAGCAGGGAGAGCAGCACATGACGAACCGTCCGACCGAGGAGAACTCCTCCCGCCGCTCGTTCCTGCGCGCCACCGGGGCCGTCAGCCTCGGGGTCGCCGCACTGGGCGCCACCGGTGTCACGGAGGCCGCCGCCGAGGACCTCGACAGCGGCCCCGCCGACGCGCGGGCGGCCACCGGCACCCGCCCGCCGGTCCGCACCGGCACCGGGCTCGACCGGCTCCCGCACCCGCTGGTCGTCGCCCACCGCGGCGCCAGCGGCTACCGCCCAGAGCACACCCTCGGCTCGTACGAACTGGCCCTGGAGCTGGGCGCCGACGTCATCGAGCAGGATCTCGTCCCCACCAGGGACGGCCACCTGGTGGTCCGGCACGAGAACAACATCGCGGAGACCACCGACGTCGCCGACCACCCGGAGTTCGCGACCCGCAGGACCACCAGGACGGTCGACGGCGTGGCCCTGACCGGGTGGTTCACCGAGGACTTCACCCTCGCCGAGCTGCGCACCCTGCGCGCCAAGGAGCGGCTGCCGCAGCAGCGCCAGCGCAACACCCTGTACGACGGCCGCTGGCCGATCCCCACCTTCCGCGAGGTCACCGAGTTCGCCGCGCGCCGCTCCCGCACCCTCGGCCGGGACGTCTGGCTGTACGTCGAGACCAAGCACCCCAGCTACTTCCGCTCGATCGGGCTGCCCCTGGAGGAGCGGCTGGCGGACGAGCTGCGCCGGGCCGGCCTGGCGGGCCGTCAGGGCCGGGCGATCCTGCAGTCCTTCGAGCCCAGCAGCCTCCAGCGGCTGGCGAAGCTGGTCGGCAACCCCCGGATCCAGCTGCTGAGCGGCGCCACCACCCGCCCGTACGACTTCGTGCTCGCCGGCGACACCCGGACCGTCGCCGACCTGGTCAAGCCCGACGGGCTGCGCTGGCTGGCCGGCTTCTCGCACGGCCTCGGCCCCACCACCGAGCTGATCGCCCCGACCGACCCCGCCACCGGCCGGCTCACCCGGCCCACCACCCTGGTCGCCGACGCCCACCGGGCCAGGCTGGTGCTGCACCCGTACACCGTCCGCAACGAGAACGGCTTCCTGCCCGCCGACTTCCGCCGCGGCACCGACCCGGCCGCCTACGGCGACGCGATCGGCTGGGCCAAGCGGCTGTACGAGCTGGGCGTGGACGGCTTCTTCACCGACAACAGCGACACCACCGTGCTGGCCCGCGGCGACTTCTGGGCCTCGCAGGGCGTGGGCTGACGCCGCGTCCGGCCGGCCCGCCGCGTACTGCGAACCGGTGTCGCCGGGCGGCGCCACGCATGCGCGGCGGGCCGGCGTGGAAGGCGTGCCGGAGCGAACCGGCCGATCCACGCATGGGAGTACGCATGACCACCGACGACTTCGTCCTCGATGTCAGCAGGATCCGCGAGGAGGCCTTGCGGAAGATGTCCCGGGGCCCGGTCACCGGGACCTACGGTCTGGACACCGAGAAGGTGATCGCCGTCCTCAACGACGTCGTGGCGACCGAGGTGGTGTGCTGGCTGCGCTACACCCGGCACGCGATCTCCGCCACGGGCATCGACCGCTCCCAGGTCGCGGCCGAGTTCACCGAGCACGCCGCCGCGGAGATGCAGCACGCGCTGCGCGCCGCGGAACGCGTCTCGCAGCTCGGCGGGCAGCCCGACTTCGACCCGGCGACGCTCGCCCGGCGCTCCCACACCGACTACACGGCGCCGGACGAGAAGGACCTCAAGGCCATGCTGGAGCACAACCTGCTGGCCGAGCGGATCGTGATCTCGACCTACCAGGAGATCGCCCGCTGGGTCGGGGACCACGACCCGACGACCCGGCGGCTGATCGAGTCGATCCTGGAGGAGGAGGAAGAACACGCGGACGACCTGAGCGACCTGCTCGCGATCTGACGCGGCCCGGACCGGTCGACCGGTGCTCCGAGGTCTGCGGCGGGCCGGTCAGGCGGCCGGTGGCGCGACACGGACCGCGAGGACGGTCACGTCGTCCGAGTGCCGGCGGTTGCGGAGCCGGCCCATCAGACGGTCGCAGAGCTCGGGCAGGGGCGCGGCCACGAGGTCGCGGAGCAGGTCGAGCAGGGAGCGCAGCCCCTCGTCGATGTCCTCCACCCGGCTCTCGACCAGGCCGTCGGTGTACATCACCACCGTGTCACCGGGCCGCAGCCGGGTGGTGAGCGTCCGGTAGTCGCCGCCTCCCACGCCGAGCGGGACCCCCGGTTCGACGTCGAGCAGTTCCGGGCCGCGCCCGGGCCCGAGGACGACCGGCGGCGGGTGGCCCGCGTCGGCCAGCCGCAGTTCGCCGCTGCCCGGGTCGAAGATCCCGTAGAGCGAGGTGGCGATCTGCGGGCCGAGGCCCTCGGTGATCCGGTCGAGGTGGTGCAGCAGCCGGGCCGGCGGCAGCCCCAGCCCGGCCAGGGTGGACGCGGCGGTCCGCAGCCGTCCCATGGTGGTGGCCGCCTCGATGCCGCTGCCCATCACGTCGCCCACGGCCAGCGCCGTCCGGTCCTCGGGCAGCGGGATGACGTCGAACCAGTCGCCGCCCACCTCGTCCGCCTCGTCGGCGGGCTGGTAACGGTAGGCGATCTCCAGCCCCGGGCGGGCGGCGGCGGGGCTGGGCAGCAGCCCGCGCTGCAGGGCCACGGCGGTGTTGCGGGCCCGCTGGTACCAGCGGGCGTTGTCGATGGACACCGCCGCGCGGGCGGCCAGTTCGGTCGCGAGCAGCACGTCGTCCTCGTCGATCGGGTCGGGGTTCTCGGCCCGCTTGAGGTCGAGGACCCCGAGCACCTCGCCCCGGGCGATCAGCGGCACGGCCAGATACGAGTGCACACCCGCCTCCGCGAGCAGGGCTGCCGCCTCGGCACTCCGGGCGATCCGGGGGAGGTCCTCCGGGCCGACCGTCCGCAGATGGACCGGCCGGCCGGTGCGGGCGCACTGCGTCACCAGGCGGTCCTCGCCGTACTCGGCGGCCTCGCCGGGCCGGTCGGCGGCCACCGTCGCGGGGCCGGCCCGGTCGGAGGCCACGGCGAGCGCGCGGAAGCAGGTCGCCCCGGCCGCGACCTCGGAGCGCCGGTGCCCGGGGAGCAGGGCGTCGATGACGTCCACCGCGGCGATGTCCGCGACGACCGGGACGCACAGTTGGGCCAGTTCCTCGGCGGTGTGCTCCAGGTTGAGGGTGGTGCCGATGTTCAGGGAGGCGTCCGCGACCAGTGCGAGCCTGCGGCGGCTGCGTTCGAGTTCGAGGTGCTCCCGGTGGCGCTCGCTCGCGTCGACGACCGAGACGGCCAGGCCGAGCACCGTGCCCTGGGCGTCGTCGAGCCGGTAGAAGGAGGCCGACCAGGCCTGGGGGCCGGACCCGTCGGCCCGGGCCCGCGCGGTCGCCTTCCGGTCGACGACCGGCTGACCGGTGGCGAGCACCTCGGTCGCGGTGGCCCGGAACTCCTCGGGGTCGAGGAACGGCAGCGCGTCGGCGCCGCTGCGCCCGAGGTGCCGGTCCGCGGAGCTGCGGTTCATCGCGGCGAGGGCCGGGTTGACGGCCACACAGCGCAGATCGGTGTCCAGCACGGCGAGGCCGACCGGCGTCTGCGAGACCAGCCGGCCGGACAGCGCCAGGTCCCGTTCCAGCCGGACGGCCGCCGCCCGGTCCGCGACCAGCCCGAGGGCGAACACGCGGCCGTGCTCGTCGCGCAGCCGCATCGCGCGGACCTCCGCCAGCGTGGTGCCGCCGTCCTTGCCCCGGATGGGGAAGCCCCCCGCCCAGTGGCCCTCGCCGCGCATGACCACGTCGAACAGCCGGGCCACCTCGGCGGTGTCGCGGTCCACGGCAAGCAGTTTGATCGCGCTGCGGCCGAGTACGTCCTCGGGGGTGTAGCCGAACAGCCGCTCCGCCTGCGGGCTCCACAGCACGATCCGCCCGCGCTCGTCGATCACCACCGCCGCCACACCGAGCTCGTCGAGGACCGCCAGCGGCCGCCGGGACGCGCCCGGCACCGCCGTCGGCGCCTGCGGTCGGGCCGGCGGCTCCATGGCGACTCTCTCCTCGCGGGCCTCGGCGTGCGCCCCGGGCTTGCGGTGCCCCTTGTCCAACAGCGTGCCGCAGTCGCAGGAGATCCGCCCGCCGTCGACCGGGCGGACCGAGAACGGGCGGACGGGCGGCCCGGGAGCGACGGGCGGGCGCTGCGCCGCTCCCCGCTCGGCAGCCCGGTCGACGTCCCGCACTCCGCACTCCGCAGCTCTGCACGCGTCCGCGCGGTCAGTCCTCGCCCAGCACCGCGTAGGACTCGGCGTCGGCGAGGCGGTCGTGGTCGCTCACGTCGGGGGCGTTCCGGTGTTCGACGGTGCGCTCCGGCCCGTCCCGGCGGTCGGCGAGGCCCTGGCGGGCGGACTGCTGCTCGGCGGTGCGCTGCGCCGCGGGGCTGCGTTCCTGGCAACCGTTCACGGTGTGCTCCTCACTCCTCGGGGACGTACGGCGGGCCTCGCGGCCGCGGGGCCCTCGGCGCACGCGCCTACCCGGGCCGCCCCAGGTCACACGTCGGCCCGCGGGGCGCGCGGACAGGCCGCGGCCGGTCCTACGGGAGGTCGTCCGGGGGCGGCCCGGGCTCGGGGTCCTTCGGTGGCCGCCCGCGGCCGGGGATTCGGGTGACGCCGCCCGGCATCCGGCCGCCCTCGGTGAGTGCCCGGCGGAGCAGGAACTCGATCTGGGCGTTGGTGCTCCGCAGTTCGTCCGCGGCCCAGCGGGCGAGGGCGTCGTGAACGGCCGGGTCGAGTCGCAGCAGGATCTTCTTGCGCTCCGTCGCCACCTGGCTACCTCTCCTACTGGTACAGCGAGCCGGTGTTGACCACGGGCTGGGTGCCGCGATCGCCGCAGAGCACGACCAGGAGGTTGCTGACCATCGCGGCCTTGCGCTCCTCGTCCAGCTCGACGACATTCTCCTCGGCGAGCCTCTCCAGGGCGAGGTTCACCATGCCGACCGCGCCTTCGACGATCAGACGCCGGGCCGCGACGACCGCGCCGGCCTGCTGACGCTGCAACATGACCTGGGCGACCTCGGGTGCGTAGGCGAGGCGGGTGATCCGCGACTCGACCACCCGCACACCCGCGGACGCGACCCGGGCGTCGATCTCGGCGGACAGGGTGCGGGTGATCTCGTCGGCGCTGTCGCGCAGCGACATCTGTCCCTCGGCGTGCGCGTCGTAGGGGTAGCTGTTGGCGATGTGCCGGACGGCGGTCTCGGTCTGGATGGCGACGAACTCGACGTAGTCGTCGACCTCGTAGACGGCCTTGGCAGTGTCCTCGACCTGCCAGACCACGACGGCGGCTATCTGAATCGGGTTGCCGTCCGCGTCGTTGACCTTCGCGGTCTCGGTCTCGTGGTTGCGGATCCGGGTGGAGATCAGGCGACGGCTGGTGAACGGGTTCAGCCAGGTCAGGCCGTCCGCCCGGACGGTGCCGCGGTAGCGGCCGAGCAGCTGCACCACCCTGGCCTGGCCCGGGGCGACCGCGGTGAGGCCGAAGGACGTCACCAGACCGGCCACGAACGCGAGCGGGCCGGCGATGAGGAGGGTGGCGCCGAGCGCGGACGCCTGGTCGGCCTGGATGACGCCGCCCGCGATCGTGAGGCCGATGCCCCCGAAGACCAGGAGCAGGGTCAGGGCGAGCATGGGCAGGCCCGGCGCACCGACGATCACCCGCTCGGTGACCTTGGGTGCGGGCATCTCGACGGCGAAGCCGTCCGAGGCGGCGACGGGAGTGGCGGGGTCGGCTGACTGTGCGGCCATGGCGGGTCTGCTCCTTCGATCCGGTGCGTAGGCACGAAACTAGCATAGTGATATCACTTAAATGCCCGTCGGGGAACGGCCGCGCCCCCAGGACCGTTGCCAGGGGATCCGCCGAGGTGTCGCCGCGCTGCTCCCCGCTCCCGGGCGGCACCGACCGCAGGATGGGGTGAGCGGCCGCGGAGGCCGGAGCCCGCCGCAGGAGGCGCCCGTGCACACCCCCCTCGCCGTGCTGTTCGCCCTGCTCACCACGGGCAGCAACGCGCTCGCCACGGTGCTGCAGCGCAAGGCCGCACAGCGGGTGCCGATGCGCGGCCGGCTCGGGCGCGGCCTGATGGCCGGGCTGGTGCGCCAGCGGGTCTGGCTCGGCGGCATGGCGGCGGTGGGCGCGGCGGCCTGCCTCCAGGCGCTGGCGCTGGCGAACGGGCCACTGTCGGTGGTGCAGCCGGTCTTCGTCCTCGAACTGCCCTTCGCCCTGCTGCTCGCCGCGGCGATCCTGCACCGCCGGCTCCCGCCGGACGTGTGGAAGGCGGCGGGGTTCGTCACGGTCGGCCTGGGGGTGGCCCTCTTCGCGGCCGCCCCCACCCCCGGGGGGACCGAGGCGCCGATGACGCGGTGGCTGGTGGCGCTCGCGTGCTGTCTCGGCGCGGCGGCGGCGCTCACCGCCACCGCCGTGCGGCGCCGACCCGGGGCCGCCCGGGCGGCCTGCCTGGCCCTGGCCGCGGCGCTCTGTTACGCACTGACGGCGGCGCTGCTGAAGTCGGCGGCCCAGACGTGGCAGTCCGACGGGATCGCGGGGTTCTTCTCGGTCTGGCAGACGTACGGCTTCGCGGTGGTCGGCGTCGTTGCCCTGTTCCTGCTGGAGAACGCGCTCCAGTCGGGGCCGCTGACGTTCTCCCAGCCCGCCCTCACGCTGGGCGACGCCTGCACGAGCGTGGCGCTCGGGGTGGCCCTGTTCGGGGAGCGGCTGCGGGGCGGGTGGTGGCTGGTGCCGGAGATCGGCGGGGGCGTGCTGGTCCTGGCGGGGATCGTGCTGCTGAGCCGCTCGGCGGCGGCACGGACGCTGATCACGCCGGACGAGGCGGCGCGGGTCCCGTCCGGCCCGTCCGGCCCGGCCGGCGCCGGACGGTGAGCCCGGGCGCACTGGACACGAATATGTCGACCGGTCTAGTGTTTCCGCCATGGGAGCAAAAGGCGAGGAGACCAGGGCCCGGCTGGTCCGGGCGACCCGGGTGCTGATCGAGGCCCAGGGGTACGCCGGCACGGGGCTGAACCAGATCCTGGCCGAGAGCGGCGCCCCGCGCGGCTCGCTCTACTTCCACTTCCCGGCCGGCAAGGACCAGCTGGTCGGCCAGGCCCTGGCCGAGGCCGGCCGCGAGGTCGGGGTCCTGATCGACAGCATGTGCGGCGGGGAGCTGACGGCCGTCGAGGTGGTCCGCGGCCTGCTGGACCTGTTCGGCGAGCGGATGGAGCAGTCCGGGTACAGCCAGGGCTGCCCGCTGGCCACCGTCGCCCTGGAGGTCGCCGCGGGCAACGAGGGGCTGCGCCGGATCTGCGCGGACGCCTACGGCGGCTGGCAGCGGGCGCTGGCCGACCGGCTGGCGCACGAGGGCCGCGACCGGCCCGCCGCCGAGGCCGCGGCCGAGGCCGCGCTCGCCCTGATCGAGGGCGCCCTGCTGCTCGCCCGGGTGCAGCGCAGCCGTACCCCGCTGGACCGCGCCGCCCGCACCGCCGAGCTCCTCCTGCACTGAATCCCGCAGCCACGGGCCGGGCCCCTCGCGGGCCCACTCCGCCCTCAGAATATGTAGACCGGTCCATCAAAGGAGCCCCACCATGCCCACGCCCCGCACCCTCGTCCTCGGCGCCACCGGCTTTATCGGGCGCTGGCTCGTCCTGGAACTGCTGCGCCACGGCGAGCCGGTCGCCGTCGGCGTCCGGGGTGGCGCCGCCGGGCGCGACGGCGAACTCCGGCGCTGGCTGCGCGAGCACGGCGTCTCGGACTCCGGCCTGACCACCGTGGCCACCGACATCACCCGCCCCGGTCTGGGCCTCTCCCCCGCCGACGACGCGCTGCTCGCCGACGTCCGGGACGTCCACAACCTGGCCGCCGTCTACCGCTTCGGCCTCGGCCGGGAGGAGGCCCGGGCGGCCAACGTCGACGGCGCGGTGCACGCGCTGCACTGGGCCGCCGACCGCCGCGCGCTGCGCCGTCTGGTGCACGTCTCGGGGTACCGGGTCGGCCGCGGCCAGGAGCCCGGCCGCCCGCCCCGCCGCGACCCCTACCGCACGCTCGGCGCGTACGAGGCCTCGAAGGCGGAGGGCGACCGGGCCGTCCGCGCGCTGGCGCCGGGGCTCGGCGTCCCGCTGACGGTGGTCAACCCGGCGGTGGTGATCGGACACTCGCGCACCGGCGAGTCCGGCCAGTACATCGGTCTGGCCCCGATGGTCGAGCAGCTGTGGTCGGGGAACCTTCCGGCCGTACCGGGCAACCGCCGCACCTTCGTCCCGGTGGTGACCGTCGACCACCTCGCCGCCTTCCTCGCGGCGGTGCCCCGGTACGACGAGGAGCCGCTCGCGCTGCACACCGTGCTGGACCCGGACACCCCGTCGCTGCCGGAGCTGATCGCGCTGGTCGCCCACGCGCTGGGCCTCGACGCGCCCCGGCTGACCGTGCCGGTCGGGCTGGTGCGGCGGCTGCCGCGGGCCCTCACCGGCGCGGACCGGGAGTCGCTCTCCTTCCTCTCGGAGGACCGCTACGACACCGCCTCCGCCGACCGGCTGGCCGCCGCGGCCGGGCTGGTGCGGCCGCCGGTCGGCGAGGCGCTCGGCCGGTGGGCGGAACGGTTGGTGACCGACCGGTTCGGGGCCGCGCCGATGTCCGCCACCGCGGGCGCTACTGCCGAGTAGGTCTGTTTCGGCCGAGTTCACCTGATGCTCGACCGGCGTCTTGAAGGACGTGGAACAACGCGAGTTGACTACACAACACCTCGTCGCCCGACGAGCCCCACCCTCACCTCGCGGAGCCTTGATGCCCCTGCCTACCGGCCGTCGCACCCACCGTCTGGCCGCCGCCGTCTGCACGGCGGCGGCGCTGCTCGCCCCGCTGGCCGCCGCCCCCGCGTCCGCGGCGACCACCGAGAGCGCGCCGCTGACCGCCCCGCCGCTCGACGTGCTGACGTACAACGTCTTCCTGATGAGCAAGAGCCTCTACCCGAACTGGGGCCAGGACCACCGCGCCCAGGCGATCGCGACGGCGGACTTCTTCCAGGGCCACGACGTGGTGGTGCTCCAGGAGGACTTCGACAACGCCGCCTCCGACGCGCTCGCCGCCAAGGCCGCCGCGGCGTACCCGTACCAGACCCCGGTGGTCGGCCGTTCCAGGAGCGGCTGGGACGCCACCGGCGGCAGCTACAGCTCGACCACCCCCGAGGACGGCGGCGTCACGCTGTTCAGCAAGTGGCCGATCCTGCGCAAGGAGCAGTACGTGTTCAAGGACGCGTGCGGCGCCGACTGGTGGTCCAACAAGGGCTTCGTGTACGCGGTGCTGAACGTCGACGGGCTGCGCACCCACGTGGTCGGCACCCACCTGCAGTCCACCGACTCGGGCTGCTCCAGCGGCCAGCCGGCCACCGTCCGGGCGGCCCAGCTGAACGCCATGCGGGCCTTCCTGGACGCCAAGCAGATCCCGGCGAACGAGCCGATCGTGCTGGCCGGCGACCTCAACGTCAACTCGCACGACTCGGAGTACCCGGCGCTGCTGGCCAACGGCAACCTGGCCCCCGCCACCCAGCGGACCGGCTGGACGAACTCCTTCGACACGGTCGACAACTCCATCGCCGCCTACCGCTACCCGGGCGAGCCCAAGGAGGACCTGGACTACGTGCTCTACCGGGCCGACCACGCCCGCCCGCAGCAGTACACCAACGAGGTGCACCGCTTCCGCAGCGCGCCGTGGACGGTCAGCAGCTGGGGCACCAGCTACACCTACAGCGACCTCTCGGACCACTACCCGGTGATCGCCGGCTGACGCGGCGCCCCGACCGGCCCCGGGCGGCGCGTCGTACAGGCGCCCGGGGCCGATCCGGGGGAGGGTGGTCGTATGGCCTGTCCGCCGACGACCGCGGGAGGTGCGGTGGAGTGATCATGCACCCCGCGTACCCCGTCGATGCCTGGTGCCTCCGCGAGAGTGCGCTCGACCTCGACGTGCTGGCCCAGAGCGAGTCGCTGTTCGCGCTCTCCAACGGCCACCTCGGCTGGCGCGGCACGCTCGACGAGGGCGAACCGGCCGGTCTGCCGGGCAGCTACCTCAACGGCGTGTTCGAGCCGGTGACGGGGCCCGCCGGGGAGCGGGGCCAGCGGGTGGTGGACGTCCCGGACGGCCGGCTGGTGCGGCTGCTGGTCGACGACGAGCCCTTCGACCTGCGCTACGGCCGGCTGCACAGCCACCGTCGCAGCCTGGACCTGCGCACCGGCGTCCTCGACCGCACGGTCGAGTGGACCGCGCCCTCCGGCCGGACGGTCCGGATCGGCTCCTCGCGGCTGGTCTCGCTCAGCCAGCGGGCGATCGGCGCGCTCGCCTACCGGGTGGAGCCGGTCGACGGGCCCGCCCGGATCGTGCTGCAGTCCGAACTCCTCGCCGCCTCGGACGCCCTGGAGCCCGAGGAGGCCGCCGCCCGGGGCAGCCGGCTGCACCTGCTGCACCGCACCCGCCACGGCGGCCAGCGGATCGCGCTGGCCGCGGAGCACACCGTCACCGGACCCGAGGGCACCGACACCGCCGTCGACCGGAGCCCCGACCTGGCCCGTTTCACCGTGACGGCGTCGCTGCGGGCCGGCCAGGCGCTGCGGCTGGAGAAGCTGGTCGCGCACGGCTGGTCGGCGGTCCGCTCGCGGCATGCCGTCCGCAGCCAGGTCGACGCGGCGCTGGCCCGGGCGGCCGCCACCGGCTGGGCCGCCCTGGCCGCGGAGCAGCGGGACGTGCTGACCAGGTTCTGGCGCCGGGCCGACGTGGAGCTGGAGGGCGACCTGGAGATCCAGCAGGCCGTCCGGTTCGCGCTGTTCCAGCTCTTCCAGGCGGGGGCGCGGGCCGAGCAGCGGGCGATCCCCGCGAAGGGCCTGACCGGTCCGGGCCTCGACGGGCACTGTTTCTGGGACACCGAGACCCATGTGCTGCCGGTGCTCACGTACACCGCTCCGCAGCTGGTCGCGCAGGCGCTGCGCTGGCGGCACAGCACGCTGCCGGCCGCGCGCCGGCGGGCCCGGTGGCTCGGGCTGGAGGGCGCGGCCTTCCCGTGCCGGACGATCGACGGCGAGGCGTGCCCGGCGCACTGGCCGACCGGCGCGGCCGCGTTCCATGTGAACGCCGGGATCGCCGACGCGGTGGTGCACTACACGGCGGCCACCGACGACCTGGTGCTGGACCGCGAGGCCGGTCTCGAACTGCTCGTCCACACCGCCCGGTTGTGGCGCTCGCTCGGCCACCACGACCCGGAGGGGACGTTCCACCTGGACGGGGTGACCGGGCCGGACGAGTACAGCGGCGGCGCGGACGACAACCTGTACACCAACCTGATGGCGCAGCAGAACCTGCGGGCCGCCGCCGACGCGGCCGAGCGCAACGCCGACCTGGCGGTGGCCCTCGGTGTCAGTGACGAGGAGACCGCCGCCTGGCGCGACGCCGCGCTGCACCTGGCGGTGCCGTTCGACGAGCGGCTCGGCGTGCACGAGCAGGCGGCCGGTTTCACCCGGCACGAGCGGTGGGACTTCGCCGCCACCGGGCCCGGCGAGTACCCGCTGCTGCCGCATCACCCGTACTTCCAGGTGCAGCGCCGCCAGGTGGTGCAGCAGCCGGATCTCGTGCTGGCGCTGTACCGGCGCGGTGAGGCCTTCGGGCCGGCCCAGAAGGCCCGGGACTTCGCCTACTACGAGGAGCTGACCGTCCGGGACTCGCCGATCGCGGCCGGGGTCCAGGCGGTGCTGGCGGCCGAGACCGGGCATCTCGACCTCGCGTACGACTACCTGGACGAGACCGCGCTGCTGGACCTGGACGGCACCGTGCACGACCTGCGGGACGGTCTGCGGCTGGCGGCCCTGGCCGGGACCTGGCTGGCCCTGGTGGCCGGGTTCGGCGGGCTGCGGCACCGCGGGGACACCCTCGCGTTCGCGCCCAGGCTGCCCGACCGGCTGGCCGCGCTGGCGTTCACCGTGCAGTTCCAGCGCCGCACGCTGCGGGTGGAGACCACCGCCGCCGAGGCCGTCTACACCCTGTTGGAGGGCGCCGACCTGGAGCTGTGGCACCACGGGGAACCGTTCACCGTGGCCCGGGACGCGCCCGTGCGCCGGCCGGTTCCGCCGCTGCCGGATCAGCCCGCCCCCACCCAGCCGGCCGGCCGCCGGCCCCGCCACCGGCGCCGGTCGGCAGACCGCGCCAGGACCGAGGAGTGACCCCCATGCCCATCGCCACCGTCAACCCGGCCACCGGGGAGACCCTGGAGACCTTCCCGCCGCTGGAGCACGCGGAGCTGGAGGCGCGGCTGGCCCGCGCCGAGGCCGCCTTCGAGGAGTACCGGACCACCGGCTTCGCCGAGCGCGCCGCGCTGCTGCACCGCGCCGCCGACGTGCTGGACGAGGAGCGGGAGTCCATCGCGCGGACGATGACCACCGAGATGGGCAAGCCGATCGGGGCGGCCCGCGCCGAGGCGGCCAAGTGCGCCAAGGCGATGCGCTGGTACGCGGACCGGGCGCAGGGTCTGCTGGCCGACGAGCATCCGGAGCAGGCGGACGTCGAGGACTCGGGCGCCTCGGCCGTGTACGTCCGCTACCGGCCGCTCGGGGTGGTGCTGGCGGTGATGCCGTGGAACTTCCCGCTCTGGCAGGTGGTCAGGTTCGCCGCACCGGCCCTGATGGCGGGCAACGTCGGGCTGCTCAAGCACGCCTCGAACGTGCCGCGGACCGCGCTGTTCCTGGAGGAGCTGTTCGCCCGGGCGGGCTTCCCGGCCGGCTGTTTCCAGACCCTGCTGATCGAGTCGGCCGCGGTGGAGGGCGTGGTCCGGGACCGGCGGGTGGCCGCGGTGACACTGACCGGCAGCGAGGGCGCCGGGCGGGCGGTGGCGGCGACGGCCGGGGACGAGGTGAAGAAGACCGTGCTGGAGCTGGGCGGCAGCGACCCGTTCGTGGTGCTGCCCTCGGCCGACCTGCCGTCGGCCGTGAAGTGGGCGGTGACCGCCCGGGTGCAGAACAACGGACAGTCGTGCATCGCGGCCAAGCGCTTCATCGCGCACGCGGAGGTGTACCCCGCGTTCGCGGCCGCGTTCACCGACCGGATGCGGCAGCTGCGGGTGGGCGACCCGCAGCAGGAGGAGACCGAGGTCGGCCCGCTGGCGACCCGTCAGGGCCGGACGGACCTGGAGGAGCTGGTGCAGGACGCGGTCGACCGGGGCGCGGTGGTGGAGTGCGGCGGGCAGCGGCCCGAAGGCCTGGACGGCGGCTGGTACTACCGGCCGACCGTGCTGAGCGGGGTGACGCCCGAGATGCGGATCCACCACGAGGAGGCGTTCGGACCGGTCGCCACGCTGTACCGGGCGGAGGACCTGGACGAGGCGCTGGTGCTGGCCAACGACTCGCCGTTCGGGCTGAGCTCCAACGTCTGGACCACCGACGCGGCCGAGCAGCAGCGCTGCGTCCGGGACCTGCGGGCGGGCGGGGTGTTCTTCAACGGCATGACCGCCTCCCACCCCGCCTTCCCGTTCGGCGGGGTCAAGCGCTCCGGGTACGGGCGGGAACTGTCCGCGCACGGGATCCGGGAGTTCTGCAACCTGACCACCGTCTGGCTGGGGCGCTGAGCAGCGTGCTCAGGCGGGGCGGCGCTGCTGGTCGAGATGCGGGTGACCGACCATCCAGCCGATCGTCAGCACCACCGTCACCAGCCAGATCGCGCTCGTCACGGCCAGCGCCACCGGGTTGTCCAGCTGGACGACCACGGCCGTCATGCCGATGGCCAGGCCCAGCCAGAACACCACGGCCAGCACCGGGGTGTGGCGCAGCATGGTGGTGAACCGCTTCATCGGGCCCGGCTTCTTATGGGCCGGGCCCCGGGGCCGTCCGGCGTTCTCCGCAACTGTCATCGCGCCCACCTCCAGGATTTCCGGTTCGTCCCTTTGACCACCATAGGTCCACCCGGGTGACGCGGCGTGGCGGGGCGGGGCGGGCCGGCCATGCGTTCCGGTTGTGAAAATCCCATGGAGGCCTCCGGGGGGCCCTCGGAGTTCGAGCCGGTGGGGCCAATAGTCTGTGCCTGGCTCGCTCACGACAGACGGGGAAGGTGTGACATGGGGGACTACTTCCGGGTGGAGGTGGACGATCTGGATCGGCTCCTGCAGCAGCTGAAGCAGAGTCAGGAGGATCTGCGCTCCGCCCTGAACTCGATGCGGGACACCGGACCGAAGACCACCGGCAGCAAGACGCTCGACCACGCGTGCGACGAGTTCCACGACAGCTGGGACGACGCGATCAAGAAGATCGCCGACGGCACCGCGCAGCTGGAGGAGGGGCTCAAGGCGACCCGCAAGGGCTACGCGGAGACCGAGGACGCCATCCGCGACGCCTTCAAGGGGGCGTCGGCATGAGTGAGGACTCGGAGTTCCCCGCGCTGGGCTTCAACCCGGCCCCCGGCCGGGTCGACAGCGTGAACACGCTGGTCTCCCGGCTGAACTCGACCGCCGGCTCGCTGGAGAGCGCGCACCGCACGCTGGTGTCGGTCGGGCATGCGGGCGGCAGCTGGCAGGGCGAGGCCGCCTCGGCCTTCGCGGGCAAGGTCGGCGAGCTGCCCAAGATCATGCAGGACAGCCTGGACGCGGTGAAGTCGGCGGCCGGCCAGCTGGACGGCTGGGGCCGCCAGCTCTCCGGCTACCAGGACACCGCGAAGCGCTACGAGGCCGCCGCCCAGGAGGCCAAGCAGCGGATGGAGGCCGCCGAGGCGCGCAAGTCCGACGCGACCTCCCGGTACAACCAGGCCGCGGACAACCCGGCCTTCTCGCTGGCCGGGCAGTTCTTCACGGACGACCGCTCGCTCGCCGACGCCCAGACGAAGATCAACGCGGCCAAGCAGCAACTGGACAGCGCCAACGACCAGTTGGAGACGGCCTCGCGCGAGCTCTCGCAGATCGAGGACGAGCTGCAGGACATCGTCAAGCAGGCGAAGGAACTGCTGGAGCACCACCAGGACGACGCCGAGAAGGCCGCCAAGGCGCTGCGCAAGGCCAACCAGAACGCGCCGCACACCAGCATCTGGAGCAAGATCGGCGACGGCTTCAAGAAGATCGGCAACTCCATCAAGGAGTGGGCCACCAAGCACGCCGACACCCTGAAGAAGATCGGTGACATCGCCGGCGCCGCCTCCGCCGTGCTCGGCATCGCCGCCCTCGCGACCATGTGGTGCCCGCCGCTGTCCGCCGCCCTCGGCGCCGGTGCGGCCGGCGCCTCGGTGATCGCCGCCGGCGCCCACGGACTCGCCAAGCTCGGTGGCGCCAACGTCAGTTGGACCACCATCGCGCTGGACGGCGTGGGCGCGCTGCCGTTCGTCGGCACCGCCGCCAAGGGCATCAAGGGCGTCAGCATGGGGGTGAAGGCGATCGCCACCGAAGGGAAGATCGCCGCCGCCGTCCCCAAGCTCGCCGAGGCGGGCAGCGCCATCTCCAAGGCCGCCGAGGGCGGCACCCTGATGCACAAGTTCGGCATCGGCCCGCTGCTCACCAAGACCCCGCTGCGCAACCTGCCCGGCATCGCCGAGAGCCTGACCGACGCCGGCAAGCTCAGCGCCCAGTCCTGGTGGTCGCGCGGCATCCAGATCGGTATCAAGGGCGCCGGCCTCGGTATCAACGCGCCCAAGCTCTTCCACGAGTTCGCCCCCGGAGCCGCCTGATGACCACCGCCGAACAGCCCTCCGCCGTCCTCGTCGACGAGCCGGACGACATCCACTGGGAGGTGCCGTACTTCTTCCACTCGCTGGGCGTCGCCATGCCGGAGGAGGAGCGCGCGGCGCACCTCGCCGAGGTGTCCGCCGAGATCTGGTCCGGCGGCACCGCGTACCAGCGCGACACGGTGGCCCAGTGGTACGGCGAGATCGCCGCCGACGCCGCCGAGGACGGCGCGGTGTACTGCGGCCTCAGCCTGATGGGCACCGAGGACGACCGGATCACCTCGGCGACGCTGGTGATCCTCGCCGAGGAGGCGGACACCTCGGACCCGGAGGTGGCGGCCGCCGCGCTGGTCGAGGTGCTCTCGCTGGACCCGGCGCACGAGGTGATCCGCACCGAGGTCAGCTGCGGCCCCGCGGTCCTGGTCCTGTCCGGGATGGTGCTCGACCTGTCGAGCCAGACCGACGGCGCGGGCCCGGCCAGGCTGGAACTGGCCCAGGCCGAGGTGTACATCCCGGTCCCGGGCACCGGCACCCTGGTGGTCATGCGGATCAGCACCCCCTCGCTGCCCGAGTTCCCCGACTACGTGACCATCCTGGCCACGGCGGCGGACAGCGTGCGCTACCGCCGGCCCGGGGAGCCCGAGGCCGCCGAGGTCACCCTGCCGCAGCAGACCAGGATCACGGAGGCCTTCGGGTGAGCACCGTCCACAACCCGCCCCCGGCCGGCCTCGCCGCCGGACCGCTGCCCCGGCGCTCGGCCCTCGGGCTGGCGCTGCAGTTCTGGCTGCAGTGGCTCTGGCTGCTGCCCTGGGGGCTGCTGATCGCGGTCTACTTCATCGGCGCGCTGCTCGGTGCCGGCGGCGACTCGGTCGGGCCGAACATCGTCCGCTCGACGCTCACCCCGCGCCGCTACCGGCTCGAACGCCACGGCACCCCGCAGGACTGGGAGGCCTGGGCCGACGCCGAGCTGCAGCGGGTCGGCGACGCGGCGGTCGCCCGGGAGCGCGAACACCGCGCCCTGAACGCCGAGGGCAAGCGCCGCTACAAGTACCCGGAGGCCGACCCCGTCGTCACGATCAAGAAGCGGTACTACCGGGGCATCGGCGCGACCGGCCTCGCCGCCGTCGCCGCCCGACGGGGCTGGCAGGTCGACTGGGCGAAGACCCGGCCCGACAGCGAGGTCCAGCTGGTCCACCGGGGGCCGCTGGGCGGCTGACCCGGTTGCCCGCGCGGCCGGTCGGGTACGTCTCCCGGGTGGAGATCCACCCCATGCTGGCCACGGCGAGCGACCGGCGCGCGTTCGACGGCGGCTGGCTGCTGGAACGCAAGCTCGACGGCATCCGGGCGCTCGCCCGGCGGGACGCCTCCGGGGTACGGCTGTACTCCCGTACCGGCAAACCGCTGGGCGAGCGCTACCCGGAGCTGGTGGCGGCGCTCGCCGCGCAGCCCGTCCCGGAGTTCACCGTGGACGGCGAGATCGTCGCGCTGGCCGGCGGTGCCACCAGCTTCGCCCGGCTGCAGCAGCGGATGCAGCTGCGCGACCCGCGGGCGGCCGGCGTCGAGGTGACGTACTTCCTCTTCGACCTGCTGCACCTGCTCGGCCACGACACCACCGGCCTGCCGCTGACCGACCGCAAGGAACTGCTGCGCGAGTCGGTGGTCTACGGCGAGCGGCTGCGCTACACCGAACACCGCCGGGCGGACGGCCCGGTCCCGCTCGCCGAGGCCTGTGCCCAGGGCTGGGAGGGCCTGATCGCCAAGCGGGCCGACAGCCGCTACCGGCCGCGGCGCTCCCCCGACTGGCTGAAGCTCAAGTGCGAGGCCGGGCAGGAGCTGGTGGTCGGCGGCTTCACCGACCCGGCGGGCAGCCGGGTCGGCTTCGGCGCGCTGCTGCTCGGCTACCACGAGGGCGGCCTGCTGCGGTACGCCGGGAAGGTCGGCACCGGCTTCGACACCCGCACCCTGCTGGCCCTGCGGGCCGCGCTGGACGCACTGGCCCGCCCCGACACGCCGTTCGGCGAGCCCGTCCCCGAGCGCCGGCCGCACTGGGTGACGCCCCGCCTGGTGGTGCAGGTCGGCTTCACCGAGTGGACCAGGGACGGACGGCTGCGCCAGCCCCGCTTCCTCGGGCTGCGCACGGACCGGCCAGCCGACGAGGTGGTGCGGGAGTGACGGCCGGGTCGGTCCCGCCGCGGGAGGCTCCGGACTCTTCACTCGGACGACCGGTCCGGCATGCCGCCGGCGAGCCGTCGTCCTACCGTGCGTCAGGAGGGGGCCTGACTAACCGAGAGGTGAGATCCCAATGGCAGGGAAGTTCGAGATCTACCAGGACGCCGCGGGAAACCACCGGTTCCGGCTCAAGGCGAGCAACGGGGCCGTCGTGGTGACCAGTGACCCCGAGGAGTCGCTCGAGCAGTGCATGAAGAGCATCGAGTCGATCCGGAAGCTGGCGCCGTACGCGCAGGTCCAGGAGGTCCCGGAGGCTCAGGCGATGGCCTGAGCAGCCCGTACGCCCGGAGTGACCACAGCGGGCCGGCCACCCTCGCGGGGGCCGGCCCGTCGGCGTACCGGGTGATCGGGAAGCTTGCATGGGATCTCCGCGAAAGCCTCACAGCGGGCACCTGTCGACCGCCACAGTGCCATGCGTAGGGTCCATGACACGTCGCGTGAGAAGCACGTGGCACCAGAGGCGATCCGGAAAGCTCATATGGACCACGGCATCCCGCTGAACTACTGCGTACCGTGCCGACGGCACCTGAACGGCGCGTTCTCCTGCCCCGGCTGCGGGGCGGCCGCGAGCGCCGCCGTACCGCTGCCGCAGGCCGAACCGGCCGCCGCGCCCCGGGCGGCCGCCCGGGCCCGGCGGCGGACCGGGCGCGGGCGGCGGATGGTCCTGATCACGGCGGCCGGGCTGGTGATCGGCGGCGCCGGCGTCGTCGCGCTGGCCGCGCCGCAGGACGGCGGACCCGCCGCCCGGCCCGGCAGCACCCCGGGGGCCGACGAGCACCCGGTGGTGGTGATCCCTTCGGCGTCGGTCGCCCCGACCTCGGCCGCACCGAGCCCGACCGGGCCGTCCAAGGCCGGGCGGAGCCCCAAGCCCGGCGGTTCCGCCTCCGGCGCGTCCTCGGCGCCCGCCTCCGCGACCCGTTCCAGCGAGGCCCCGGCTCCCGCGACCCCCGCGCCCACCGGCACGGCGGCGCCCACCAAGGGCCCGTCCAACCCGACGCCCTCGCCCTCCCCCACCTGCAAGCCGTTCCTGTTCTGGTGCACCTGACGTCGGCCTCGCCTCACCGCGCACCAGAGGCGGAATCCGGCCCGAGCAGGCCGACGAGGACCGTCAGGTGGCTCAGCTCGACCTCCCGGGTGGCCGTCAGCAGGGTGAGCGGGCCGGCGGCGGCCAGGACCCGCAGCCGCTCCAGCGCCTCGGCCCTCACCGGCTCGGCCAGTTCGGCCAGGTAGCGGGTGCGGAACTCCTCGTACCTGGCCGGCTCGTGGCCGTACCAGCGGCGCAGCTCGTCGCTCGGCGCGACCTCGCGCAGCCACTCGTCGAACCCGGCCGCGTCCTTGCGCAGCCCGCGCGGCCAGAGCCGGTCGACCAGCACCCGGCGGCCCTCGTCGGCGGACGGCTCCCGGTAGATCCTGCGGAGGTGGACGGTCACGGGACTCCCTCGGACGGCGCGTGCCGACATCCTCGCGCGATCCGGCCGGGAACCGTGCGTATCCGGCGCGGTGTCCTGCATGCTGTTCACGACGGCGAGGCACGGGGGCGCGATGACGGGGTATCCGGAGGCCGGCGGCGAGGGCCGCGAACTGCTCGCGGCGGCCGGGGTGCTGTTCACCGACCGGCAGGGGCGGGTGCTGATGGTACGGGTCTCGTACGCGGCCGAGCACCCCGTCGAGGTGCCGGGCGGCGGCTGGGAGGAGCAGGACGAGTCGCCGCGGCACACCGCCGTACGCGAGATCGAGGAGGAGCTGGGCATCACCCCGCGGCTCGGTGCGCTGGCCTGCCTGGACTGGTCGCTCGACCACGACCGGCCGCCGATCGCCGCCTTCCTCTACTGGGCGGAGCCACTGACCGACGCCGAGCTCGACGCCCTCCGGCTGGAGGAGGCGGAACTCGGCTGGTACGGCTACCTGACACCCGAGCAGGCCGCCTCCGCGCTGCCGCCGCTGCTGTCGCTGCGGGTCACGGCCTGCCTGCGGGCACCGCGTTCGGCCGGGCCGCTGGAGCTGGCGGCCGGCCGGCCGCTCGGGCACACCGCGGCCCGGTACGCCGCCCCGCCCCCGGCGCCGTACACCGGGGCGGCCGGGCTGCCGCCGCTGCGCGAGGAGCGGCCGGCGTCGCCCCCGCCGATGGACCACGAGACGTTCATCGCCACCCGGCCGAGGATCCGGGCGAAGGCACGGATGCTGTTCACCGACCCGGAGGGCCGGATCCTGCTGGTCCGGCTGCAGCCCAGACCCGACGAGCGGCCGTACTGGGTGCTGCCCGGCGGCGGGGTCGAGGCCGACCGGGAGCTGCCGCGGGAGGCGGCCCGCCGGGAGATCCGCGAGGAACTCGGCTGGGAGCGCGAGCCCGGGCGGCTGCTGGCGCTCGACTGGGAGTCCCCCGACCCTCGGCGGCCGGGCGACCGGCCCCGGCTGGTCCACGTCTTCGACGGGGGCACGGTGACGGTCGCGCAGCTCGCCACCGCCCGGCTGCCGGAGGGCGAGGTGGTGGAGGCCCGCCTGTTCACGGCGGACGAGGCCCGCGCGGTGCTCTCCGCGACCTCCTGGGCCAGGACCCGCGCCGCGCTCGCGGTGCGGGACGGTGACGGCGGGCCCGCCGAGCTGGTCCGGGGCGTCCCGGTCTGACGGATCCGGGCGGGGGTGCGGGTGTCCGGGCGGGGTGCGGGTGTCCGGCCGGGCGGGCAGACTCGGACCGGTCGGGGGGGGGGGTACGGCGGGTGGGGCAGTGGGCGAGACGGCGGGAGGCGACCGTGGCGGGGCAGATCGAGACCGTGTTGTGCGGGCACCTGGTGGAGAGCGTCGACGGCGGCCACCGGCTGAGAGTCGGGCTCACCGACGGGCTCGCGGTCACCGTGGAGAACGACTTCCGGCTGACCGCCCCCGGCGAGGTCCGGCACTTCTACCCCGGTCTGACGATGGCGCCGGAGGGCGGCCTCCGCGCCCTGGTCGGCGCGCGGGTCACCGCCGTGCGGGTCAGCCCGGGCGGCGGGCTGGAGCTCGACTTCGACACCGGGCGCACCATCGCCGTACCGCCCGAGCTCGGGCCGGACGGCCCGGCCGAGGCCTGGCGGGTGAGCGGTCCGGACGGGCCGCTGTTCACCTCCGTCCCGGGCGGCTACCTGAGCGGCTGAGACCTTCGGCACACCGGTGTCGGGCACCGGCTCACGGGTAAATGGTGCCGAAACCGTCCCGACGACGGACAATGCACGGCATGGCGACATCCTTCCCGGCCCCGCGACCGGTCCCCGCGACCGGCACCGCGGCCCGCCGCCGACCCCTGCGTGGACAACGCCGCAGGTCAGGCGGGCGGACCGGGAGTGGTCATGTCCCGCTGCGGGGGATCTCCGGCGCGGCGGCCGACGGCACGGTGCGGGGTCGGCCCGGCCGGGTGTCATCCAAAAAGGTGCGAGAAGCCTGTCGTGGGCCACCCGCACGGCCCGGACAGGACAGGATGTGCGACGACAAACCCACCACTGTGCAGTATCGACGGGAAGGTCCCCGTTTTGGCAACCGACTACGACGCGCCGCGCCACAACAGCGACGAATCGGACGAAAGTATCGAAGAACTCAAGAGTCGGCGCAACGACAAGTCGACCGGCTCGGTCGACGCCGACTTCGAGGCCGTCGAAGGCCTCGAGCTCCCTGGCGCCGACCTCTCCGGCGAGGAGCTGACCGTCCAGGTGCTGCCCGAGCAGCAGGACGAGTTCACCTGCTCGAGCTGCTTCATGGTCCACCATCGCAGCCAGCTCGCGGGCAAGGACAAGAACGGCCGCCCCATCTGCAAGGAGTGCGCCTCCTGACCGCACGGCCCTTGGGCCCGGCCGACCGCCGGGCCCGGTCGTCCTGAGTCACCCCCGGCCTGCCGACAGGCCGTTGGAAGGGGTCATGGTCAGCCGTCCCGACCATGACCCCTCGGGCCAGCCGCCGCGGAGCCGTTCGCCGCAAGGACGGCCACCTCGGAGCAGTACCGGCCCCCGCGCGCTACCCCTACGATGAGTGATCGACTGCGGCCGCCCGGCCGCGGCCCATGGGGGGAACCGTGTTCGGAATCATCAGGCCCTGTCGGCATCGGCTGTCGGAACGACTGCGGACCAGCTGGCTCGCACACCTCTGCGGCCTGTGCCTCGCCCTGCGCGACGACCACGGCCAGCTGGCCCGTACGGCCACCAACTACGACGGCCTGATCATCTCGGTGCTGGTCGAGGCCCAGCGCGAGACCATACCCGGGCAGTCCGGATCCCCCGCCGGACGCCGCAAGGCGGGCCCGTGCCCGCTGCGCGGGATGCGCAGCGCGGAGGTCGCCGACGGCGAGGGCGCCCGGCTCGCCGCGGCGGTGTCGCTGGCGCTGGCCTCGGTGAAGATGCGCGACCACGTCCAGGACGGCGACGGTGCGTTCGCCCACCGCCCGGTCGCGGCCGGAGCCCGCGCGGTCGCCCGCCGGTGGGACCGGCAGAGCGCGGGCAGCGGCTCCACGGTCGGCTTCGACACCGGAGTCCTGCTCACCGCGGCAGCCCGGCAGGGGCAGTTGGAGCAGGACGTGGTCGCGGGCAGCTCGGTGCTGCTGGTCACCGAACCGACCGAGACCGCGACCGCCGCCGCCTTCGCGCACACCGCCGTCCTGGCCGGGCGCCCGGCCAACGCCACCGCACTGGCCGAGGCGGGCCGGCTGTTCGGGCGCCTCGCGCACCTGCTGGACGCCGCCGAGGACCAGGCGCAGGACGCCGCGAGCGGCGCCTGGAACCCGCTGACCGCGACCGGCACCGAGCGGGCCGAGGCGGAGCGGCTCTGCCGGGACGCCGTGCACGGCATCCGACTGGCCCTCAAGGACGCCGAGTTCACCGACCGGGCGCTGGCCCACCTGCTGCTCGCGCACGAGACCGGCAACGCGGTCGACCGGGTCTTCGGGCACGGCGCCGGCTGCGCACTGCCCGAGCTCGCGGCGGACGGGCAGCGGGCGGACGGGCAGCGGGCGGACGGGCACCGGGCGAACGGTCACCGGGCGGACGTGCACCGGGCGGAAGGCTCGATCATCGACCGGCCGCCGACCGAGGAGCCGCCCCGCAAGAGCCCGCGCGGCGCGCTGGCCGGCTGCGCGGTGTGGGCGCTGATGGCCTGTACGTGCCAGCTGACGTGCTGCGAGCACGACGACCCGTTCAGCAGGGAGCGCAGGGAGGGCTGGTGCCAGCGCAACTGCGACTGCATCTGCGACAGTTGCAACTGCGGGTGCGACGGGTGCACGGCCTGCGACGGGTGCGAGTGCGACTGCTGCTGCCCCTGCGACTGCTGACCCCGGGGCCTCGGCGGATGTGGCCGGCACCGCCGCGGCCCAGGTCGCCTGTCCGAGGCGGTTGGTCGTGTCCCGATGTCTTCGCCAACCGGGAGAGCCGGGGACGGGCCATGCACGACGAGAGCACTTCGCGTTCTCTCCCGACACCATCACCCAGGGTGATCACGAAACCCTCTGGTGGGACTGACCTCGACTCTGCACCGCGGGGGCCGAACCAGCTTGGAAAACAGCGGAGTTCGGGCGGACCGCTCCCGTAGGATCGGCGGTCATGGTTGACCTCTACCCTCCCACCAGTCCCTACGACCGCGGTCTTCTCGACACCGGGGACGGCAACCGCATCTACTACGAACAGCTCGGCAACCCTCAGGGCAAGCCCGCCCTGTTCGTGCACGGCGGCCCGGGGGCGGGCGCGCCGCAGCGGCCGACGAGCGCCTGGGACCCCGAGTGCTACCGGGTCATCCGCTTCGACCAGCGCAACTGCGGCCGCAGCACCCCGCACGCCAGTGACCCGGCGGCGGACATGAGCCTCAACACCACGCAGCACCTGATCGACGACATGGAGCGGCTGCGCGCACACCTCGGTATCGAGCGGTGGTTGCTGGACGGCGGCTCCTGGGGCTCGACGCTCATCCTGGCCTATGCGCAGCAGCATCCCGAGCGGGTCAGCGAGATCGTCATTCAGGCGGTGACGACGACCCGCCGCAGCGAGACCGACTGGCTCTACCGGGGCGCCGGGCGGTTCTACCCCGAGGCGTGGGACCGGTTCCGTGACGGTGTCCCCGAGGACGAGCGGGACGGCGACCTGCTCGCGGCCTACGCGCGGCTGATGGAGAACCCCGACCGGGCGGTCCGGGAGAAGGCCGCCGCCGACTGGCTGGCCTGGGAGGACGCGGTCATCTCGAACGAGCCGAACGGTGTGCCCGGCATGTACAGCAATCAGGAGGTCGACGCGCAGATCGCGTTCGTACGGATCTGCGCCCACTACTTCAGCAACGGCGCGTGGCTGGAGGAGGACCAACTGCTGCGCGACGCCCACAGGCTGGCCGGGATCCCGGCGGTACTGGTGCACGGCCGGCACGACATGGGCAGCCCGGTCCAGACGGCGTGGGAGCTGGCGAAGGCCTGGCCGGACGCACGGCTGCACATCTTCGAGGACTCCGGTCACGTCGGAGGCGAGGCGATGCGGCACACGGTCCGGGCGGCCATCGAGGAGTTCAAGAAGAGGTAGGCCGAGGGGCGGCGACGGCCTGCGCCCACCACCTTCGGGACGGAGGCCGCGGCCGAGTCAGCCGACGTCGATACCGGTGACCGCCGGGGTCCCGACGCCCACCTCGTCGGCTGCGTAGCCAGCCGCCGCGAAGGCCCGCCGGGCCAGGTCCGACGCCGCGGTACCCGCGCCGGTGCGGTCGGCGGCCTCCACCTCCAGCCGGAGCACGAACGTCCGCGCGGGCTCGTCGAGGGTCAGCACGTCAAGGTCGGGCACCTCGGTACCGACCTCCTCCGGATCCGCGCCGCGCACCACCGCGAGCAGCGCACGGCGGGCCCGCTCGTCCATCGGTCGACCGATCGTCCCGGGAACAGTGATCACATAGTTGCCCATACCTCACCGTCTCACCCGCGCGAGCCGCGGGAAACCCTTGACCTCGGGCGTTCCGCGCGGCCCCGCGCCGGACCGCATCGGCCCGTCCGGTTGGAATCAGCCGGTCCGGGCAGGCGCCCGGTACTCCTGCCTACGAGCCGCCCCACCGAGAGGACATGCCATGACCACGGCCGACGACCACACCGCACAGCCCGACGAGGAGACGCGCGACCGGTCCGCCGAGGAGCGGTCGATCGTGGCGCCCACCCCGGCGGATGTCCGGGCGAAGGCGGAGGACGACGGGAACGAGGAGCCCGAGCCGCCGGCGGCGGACACCCGAGCCCCGTGACAAGGCGGGCGCTCCCCACCCACGGTGGTCGAGCGGCCGACGGCCCGTGGCAGCCGGTGTGGACCGTCGTGCGGGCCCTCGCCGGCGTCCACGGTGACCGGAACGTCCGCCCGGTCGTCCGGTTCGAGGAGTAGCCGCTCCGCCCAGCACGGATCGCCCGGGACGACCAGGCCTTGTTCGGAGAGCACCTCGACGGTTGCGGACCCCTGCCGGCAACGGCCGACGAGCCGGCGGACGGCACGGGCACGGTCAGCACGTGCGCTGCCGCGCCACGCCGCCTCCGGGCCTGCCATGGACGGCGTCCTCCCACCGTCCGAGGTCGGCCGGACGGAGTTCAGTCGCCACCCCCGTCGCCACTGCTCTGGTTCAGGCCCCGGCGCCGGTTCCTCGCGGCGCGGCGTACCAGTTCGCCCGCGGCCAGCGTCACGGCCGCCACCGCGCGGGCCCAGCGGGGCCCGCCGCGATCCGCCCACACCACACACGCGCACCCGCCGACGGCAAGCACCAGAACACCGATCAGCACCAGGCCAATCATGTTCTCCCACCCCTCTGGTTGTTCGTACCGGTCCCGAATGATCATCCCAGACCGCGAGAGGCGCGTCGCGCACGGCGTGCCCCGCCGGTCAGTGCCGGTCGTCAGTGCCGGTCGTCGTCAGTGCCGGCCGGTGCTCAGGCCGTCCAGGGTGAGGTCGAGGAGGCGTTCGGCCTGCTCGCGCTGTTCCGGTTTGCCGGAGGCGAGGGCGATGCCGGTGAGGGCGGCGAACATGTCGGTGGCGCCGATGTCGGAGCGGACGGCGCCGGCCTCGACGCCGGCGGCGAGGAGCGAGGCCAGCGCGGCCAGCATCATCTCGTGGCTCTGCGCGTAGGGGTTGACGCCGGATTCGACGAGGGCGCGCAGGGCGTCGGCCATGCCGAGTTTGGCGGTCGCGTAGTCGATGAAGCGGCCCATCCAGGCGCGCAGGGCCTCGCGGGGGGCGAGCGTGGCCAGCAGGTCGGGGGCGGCGTCGCAGAGCCGGCTCAGCTCGTTGCGGTAGGCGGCCTCGATGAGGGCCTCCCGGGTGGGGAAGTTGCGGTAGAGCGTGCCGGAGCCGACGCCGGCCTCCTTGGCGATGCGCTCCAGGTGCGCGTCCAGTCCTTCCTCGGCGAAGACGCGCACGGCGGCGGAGAGGATCTTGTCCCGGTTGCGCTGCGCGTCGGCCCGCAGCGGGCGCCCTGTCTCTCCGGCCATCGGCGGTCTCCTGTCGTCCCGGGTTGCTAACTGGAGGCTCCTCCACTTACGGTAGGGGAACTGGAGGCGCCTCCGCTTCACTCTAGGGCACGCATGCCTGCCCGCATCCGCCGCACACGAGTGCGTGCGCACACACCCCCTTTCACATCCATCGGCACGGTCCCGCCGCGAACGCGGCGCCCGGGATCCGCCTACGCACAGGAGGAGAAGAATGAGCCCTCAGCTCGAAGGAAAGGTCGCGGTCGTCACGGGCGGCGCGTCCGGGGTCGGCCTGGGCATCGCCCAGGAGTTCGTCGCCAACGGCGCCCACGTGGTCATCACCGACCTGCGGCGAGCGCCGCTGGACGAGGCGGTCGCGGCGATCGGGCCGAACTGCTCGGGGATCGTCGCCGACGTCACCAGGCTCGCGGACATGGAGGCCGCCTACCGGCAGGTGAAGGAGCGTCACGGACGACTCGACGCGGTCGTGGCCAACGCCGGGATCGGCGCGCACGCCCCGCTCGGCGCGATCACCGAGGAACAGTTCGACCGGACCTTCGGCGTCAACGCCAAGGGCGTCCTGTTCACCGTCCAGCCCGCGCTCGCGCTGCTGCCGCCCGGCGGTACCGTCGTCGTCATCGGCTCCACGGCGTCCATCCAGCCGCCGCGCGGGATGAGCCTGTACGGCGGTTCGAAGGCCGCGGTGCGCAACTTCGTCCGGGCCTGGATCCAGGACACCAAGGGGTCGGGCGTCCGGATGAACATCCTCAGCCCCGGCGCGGTCGACACCGCCTCCCTGCGCAGCGCGCTGGCGATGGCGCAGGGGGCGGACCAGGTCGAAGCCGCCGTCAAGGTCATGGGAGAGGGCAACCCGAGCGGGCGAATCGCCGACCCGCGCGAGATGGGCAGGGCCGCGGTCTTCCTCTCCAGCGACGCGTCCAGCTTCATCACCGGCGTCGAACTGTTCGCGGACGGCGGCATGGCCCAGGTCTGAGCCACCCCGCGACACGTCGCGGCGATGCGCCCGAGGTCGGCGCCGCGCCCCGGATCCGACCGACCGTCACACCGGAGGAGGCTCCCGGTCATCGGCTCCCGCGTTCGTCCGGGGCCTCTGCGCCCGGCACTCGGAGCACTACCATGCTCCCGACGGCACAGCGGAGTTGCTTGCGTGCCGGGATCATCCGGGTCCGCTGCTCCTCCGGCGGACCGGTCGGGGAACGAAGGGGAATATCGTGCAGGATCCGTCGCAGCGGCCGACTTCGCCGTTCTCTCCGTCGGCCTCGACGGTGTCACCCGGATCGGCCGGCGCGAACCACGCCCGCGTCAAGCTCTGGGCGACGGGGGCCGCCGTGGTCAGTGCCGCCACCGGCGTGGTGACCGCTTTCGCCGCGTTCTCCGGAGGCTCGCCGTCACCGGTGGCGGTCCCGCCTCCCGCCTCGGTGACCGTGACGGCTCAGCCCCCGCAGAGCGTGCCAGGTGCGACCGCCGCGTCTCCGGCTCCGGCTTCGGGCGGCTCCGGGCCGGCGAGTCCGGGAGCCGCGTCGGGGACGGGGGCCGGCTCCGTACGGTGGTCGGGCAAGGTGGTCCTCGGGCTGGAGGGCATCGAGCTGGACCAGGTACCGCCACGTGCCGGCTCCGAAACGATCATGAACACCCGGCCCGCCGCCGGACGCAACGGGTCCAGCTCGATGGAGGTCATGGGCACGGTCGCCCTGTGGACGAGCGCGGAGGCTCCCACGGCCCAGGGCTGCAAGGACCTGCTGGCCACCCAGTCGGTCAAGGAGGTCGTCGTGGGGCAGGGCGACAGAGTGTGCCTCGTCAACGAGCACTCCCCGATCGCCGCGCTGAAGGTCACGGCGACCTCCTACGACAAGGGCACGTACGGCCTGATCGAAGGCGAGCTGACCATCTGGAACCTCCGCTCGGACAGGTGATCCCCGGGCCGCTGTCGCCCGCGTCGGACGGGCGGAGCGCTCATCGACCCCCACGCGCCGGGTGCTGCCGCGATTCACCCGTGCCGGGTGAGCCCGGGTCGCCCGCCGGAGTGCGAGGCTGGAAGGTGTTCGGTTCGGCCGTGCGAGCAGGAGGAGCCATGGCGGAACAGCCACACGTGCACATGTCACCGGAGGACCTGCGCGGGGCGCTCGCGGAGGTCCAGGCCGCCTACGACCGGCTGATGGCGGCCGAACACCCCGACCCCGAGCAGTTGGCCGACCTCCGCCGCCGCTCCCGCGAGCTGCACGCCGAGGCCGAGGAGGAACAGCTGGACGAGCCGCACGGCCGCGCGGAGCGGATCCACTGTCGCTGCTCGGGCGCCACCCACGGAGCCGAGTGGATCATCCAGCACGCCCGCTGATCCCCGGCGGGCCCGGGGCCCGCGGGGCCCGCGGCCGAGTCGGGACCCGGTTCGATCCGGGCCCGCCGCCGTCAGGCCCCGAGGAACCGCAGCACGGCCAGCACCCGGCGGTGGGTCTCCTCGGCCGGCGGCAGGTCGAGCTTCATGAGGATGTTGCCGATGTGCTTGCCCACGGCGGCCTCCGACAGGACCAGTGCCCGGCAGATCGCCGCGTTGGACCGGCCCTCCGCGATCAGGGCCAGCACTTCACGCTCGCGCGGGGTCAGCCGCTCCAGCGGATCGCGGCGGCGGCCGAGCAGCCGGCGGACGACCTCCGGGTCGACGACCGTGCCGCCGGCCGCCACCGCGGCGACCGCCGCCACGAACTCCTCGACCTGGCTGATCCGGTCCTTGAGCAGATAGCCGACGCCGGTCCCGGTGCCGGAGTCGAGCAGCTGCGCGGCGTACGACCGCTGGACGTACTGGCTGAGGACGAGCACGGGCAGGCCCGGCCGCCGCTCGCGCAGCGCGACGGCGGCGCGCAGGCCCTCGTCGGTCTGCCCCGGTGGCATCCGGACGTCGGTGATGACGATGTCCGGCGGGTGGTCGGCGACGGCCGCGTGCAGGGCGTGGGCGTCGCCGACCGCGGCGACCACCCGGTGCCCGAAGCGGGCGAGCAGGCCGACGAGGCCCTCGCGCAGCAGGACACCGTCCTCGGCGAGGACGATGCGCAGGGCGGGGGCGCTCATGCGGCGGTGGCGATCGGCGTGCAGGGGATCTCCATGCGCAGTACGGTCGGCCCGCCGGGCGGGCTGCTGAGGGTGAGGACGCCGTCCACCACCGCGACCCGGTCGGCCAGGCCGGTGAGACCGGTACCGAGCGCCGGGTCGGCGCCGCCGCGTCCGTCGTCCAACACCTCGATCACCAACAGGCCCCGGGCGTGGTGCCCGTGGATGCGGGCCGATCGGGCGCCGCTGTGCTTGGCGAGGTTGGTGAGCGCCTCCGACACCGCGAAGTAGCCGGCCGACTCCACCGCCGCGGGCAGCCGGCCGGTCAGCTCGAAGGCGACCTCCACGGGAACGGGCGAGCGGTCGGCGGCGTCCGCGCAGGCGTCCGGGAGTCCGTGGTCGGTGAGCACCTGCGGATGGATCCCGTTGATCAACTCACGGAGCTCGGCGAGGACATGGTCGGCCTGGCGGTGCGCGTCGGCGAGCCGCGACGCGAGCTCACTGTCCGGCTCGGCGTCCAGCCTGGCCAGGCCCAGTGCCATGGCCAGGGCCACCAGCCGCTGCTGGGCGCCGTCATGGAGGTCGCGTTCGATCCGGCGCCGCTCCGCCTCGAACGCGTCCACCAACCGGGCGCGGGAGCTGACCAGTTCACCGATCCGCAGCTCCTGTCCGGCGGGCGCCAGCACCGTCCCGGCCAGGGCCGCCCGGCCGGCCGCCACCGCGGTCAGCGGATAGGCCGCCAGCGCCAGCGCCACCACCCCGGCGAGCGTCAACGCCGCGGCCACCAGCGGGGAGTGGACCTGCCACAGCTTCAGCACGTTCACCTGGTCGCCGTCCGCGAGCAGCAGCGGCAGCGCCGCGATCAGGTAGCCCGGTACGGCGAGCGCGCAGCCCACGACGACGAGCTCGACCGGCCACAGCACGAAGGCGGCGAGCACGGCGAAGCCGAGCTCGCGCCAGGTCGCCTGCTCCCGGTAGCGCAGCCTCAGCCAGGCCGGCAGGCCGGGGCGGGACGGGACCTGGTGCGGCCCCGCCCCGGGTATCGCGTCGTACAGGCGCACCGCGCGCAGCAGCCAGCGCTCCCAGGCCGCGAACGGCAGGCCGACCAGCGCCAGCGCCGCCAGCAACGGCAGGCCCACCAGCACCGCGGCGAGCACACCGGCGGTCACCGCGGTCACCAGCAGCGCCGCGCAGAGCAGCAGCCCGGCGGTACCGCTGGCCAGCAGATAGCCGGCCGCCCGCCACGGCAGCGAGCTCCGCAGGAACGCCGGACGCGTCAACTCCCGCCAGACGCCTGCCGTCCCGCCGCTCATCCGCGTCGTCCCCCTCGTCGCCCGGGCCCCGGTGACCCCGCGACTCCACCCTAGGCGGGCACCGGAGCGGCCGCGGTAGGGCCTGCCCTACCTCTCGCCGTAGGGCCAGGGCTGCTGACCACGGTGGCCGCCCGCGATTGGCTTGCGGCATGAGGATGCTGCGCATCGCGCTGAAATCGTTGAAGGTCCGCTGGGTGTCGCTGGTGGGCGCGTTCGTCGCACTGGCGCTCGGAGTCGCCATGACGACGGTGATGCTGCTCGGGCTCGCCGCTGCGATGTCGCTGCCCGGCGGGGAGGCCGTGGTCTCGCTGGTGGCGGCCCTCGGCACGGCGGGCGGGGTGAGCGCGTTCGTGTCGGCGTTCGTCGTCGCGTCGACGTTCTCGTACGTCGTCGGCCAGCGGCGGCGCGAACTGGGCCTGTTGCGGCTGGCCGGTGCGACCCGGGCCCAGGTGCGGCGGACCGTCCTCGCGGAGGCGCTGGTCCTCGGCGTGGCCGCCTCGCTGGCGGGCTGCGTGCTCGGCCGGCTCGGGGCCCCCGCGATGGTGGGGTGGCTGGCGGACGTCGGCATGGCACCGCCCGGCTTCACGCCCGGCCGGCAGGCCTGGCCGCTGCACGCGGCGTTCTGGACGGGCCTGCTGGTGGCGCTGGGCGGGGTGGCGGTGGCCGCCCGCCGCGCCGGGGCGTACGGGCCGTTGGACGCGCTGCGCTCCGCGGACGTGGACACCGCCGCGCTGACCGGCGGCCGTCGGCTGTGGGGCCTGGGGCTGGTGCTGACCGCCGCGACCATGATCGGCTGGAGCCTGGCCACGGACCCGGCCGACCTGCTCCACCGCAAGACCTACACCGTGCAGCCGATGGTGCTGATCAGCGCCTGCGGGCTGCTCTGCCCCGCGCTCGCCCGTCCGCTGCTGCGGCTGCTCGCCCGGCTCACGGCCCGCCGCACCCGCTGGGCCGGCCGGCTGGTCCGCGAGAACGCCACGGCGGCCATGCGGCGCACCGGCGCGATCGCCGCCCCCGTGCTGGTGTCGGTGGCGCTCACCGGCTCACTGGCCGGCGCGCTGGAGACGGTGAGCGCCGCGCGCACGGCCGAAGCCGCCGCGCGTACCGGCGCCGACTTCGTCGTCACCCCGCCCTCCGGTGCCCGGCCGCCGGCACCCGCAACAGCCGGCGCTCCGGGCGCTGTCCGCGTCGACGCGCTCACGGCCGCCCTGCGAGCCGTCCCCGGCACGGCGGTCTCCCCCACCGCTCCCACCGAGCTCACGGTGGTCGAGGCCGACGGCACCGCCGTCCGGACTCAGGCGCGGACGGCCGACCCCACCGCGCTCGCGGCGGTCGCCCGGCTGCCCGTGCTCACCGGCTCGGTGACCGCCCTCGACGACGGCGGCATCGTGCTGCCCGAGGAGTGGGGACACACCGCCGTCGGCGAGCCGGTGGACGTCATCCTGGCGGACGGCACCCGGACCACCCTGCGTGTCGCCGCCGTCCTGCGCGACGGACTCGGCGACAACGGCCTGTACGTGACCGCGCGCAACGCCCCGGGCGCCCGCACCGACCGGATCGACGTCCGCCTGACGCCCGGCACCGACCCCGTCACCGCCGGCGGGCTCCTCACCGACGCCGCCAGTCCGTACGGCGCGGGCGTCGCCGGCCGGGACGCCTGGCTGGCCGCGAGCGCACCGGCGAACGGCCGGATCACCCGGCTGCGGACCGTCCTCGTGCTGGGCCTCGCCCTGATCTACACCGGCATCGCCCTCGCCAACACCCTCGTCATGGCGACCACCGACCGCCGGCGCGAACTCGCCCTGCTCCGCCTCACCGGCGCCACCCGGTCCCAGGTGACGGCCCTGGTCACCGCCGAGGCGGTGCTCGTCGTCGCCGTCGGCGCCGTCCTCGGCTGCGCCGTCGCCGCCGTCCAACTCGGCACCATGCACGGGGCCCTGGCCCTGCTGCGGGTGCCCGCCCCAGTGGTCCTGCCGTGGCAGCCGATCGGGCTGGTCACCGCGGCCTGCACCCTCCTGGCGGTCCCGTGCACCGCGCTGTCCGCCGCCTGGGCACTGCGCCGCAGGCCCGTCCTCGCGGTGGCCGGCTGACGCGCCCGCGACACGCCGTGGACCCGGACACCGCGAGACGGCTCACCCGGGCCCGTCGGCGGGAGCCGAAAAGTTTTCGGCCGGGGATGTCGAGAAGCCGTGGCGGGCTCCGTCCCAGCAGTGAACGCGGCCACAATGGGTCGCACCAGCACCGAGGAGAACCACGATGGCCAAGTACCTGCTGCTCAAGCACTACCGCGGCGCCCCGAGCGCGGTCAACGACGTGCCCATGGACCAGTGGACGCCAGAGGAGATCTCGGCGCACATGCAGTACATGCACGACTTCGCGACCCGGCTCGAAGGGACCGGCGAGTTCGTCGACGGCCAGGCGCTCGCACCCGAGGGGACGTTCGTCCGGTACGACGGCGAGGGCCGTCCGCCGGTCACCGACGGCCCGTTCGCGGAGACCAAGGACCTCATCGCCGGCTGGATGGTGATCGACGTCGACAGCTACGAGCGCGCCGTCGAGCTGGCCGGGGAGCTGTCGGCCGCCCCCGGGGCGGGCGGGAAGCCGATCCACGAGTGGCTCGAACTGCGCCCGTTCCTGACCGCGCCGCCCACCATCACCGAGTGACCTCCCCGGTGAACGAGGTCCTGCTCCGGAGCCTCACGCCGAGCGTGCTCGCCATCCTCGTCCGCCGCGGAGCCGACTTCGCGGCGGCCGAGGACGCGGTGCAGGACGCGCTGGTGGAGGCGGTCCGCGTCTGGCCGGCCGACCCACCGCGGGATCCGAAGGGCTGGCTGGTCACCGTGGCCTGGCGCCGGTTCCTCGACGCGACCCGGGCGGACGCCGCCCGCCGCCGGCGTGAGGACCTCGTCGACGAGCAGCCGGCACCCGGGCCCGCGCCCGCGGTGGACGACACGCTCCAGCTCTACTTCCTGTGCGCCCACCCGTCACTGACACCGTCGTCCGCGGTCGCGCTCACGCTGCGCGCCGTCGGCGGGCTGACCACCCGCCAGATCGCCCGGGCCTACCTGGTGCCCGAGGCGACCATGGCGCAGCGGATCAGCCGGGCCAAGCGCACGGTCTCCGGCGTGCGGTTCGACCGGCCCGGCGACGTCGCCACCGTGCTGCGCGTCCTCTACCTGGTCTTCAACGAGGGCTACTCCGGCGACGTCGACCTCGCCGCCGAAGCCATCCGGCTCACCCGGCAGCTCGCGGCCCACGTCGACCACCCCGAGGTCGCGGGGCTGCTCGCCCTCATGCTGCTCCACCACGCCCGGCGCGCCACCCGGACCGCGGCCGACGGCAGCCTGGTGCCGCTCGCCGAGCAGGACCGCGGCCGATGGGACACCGGGTCGATCGCCGAGGGCGTCTGGATCCTGCAGGCGGCCCTCGCCCGGGACCGGCTGGGCGAGTTCCAGGCCCAGGCCGCCATCGCCGCGCTCCACGCCGACGCGCCGACCGCCGAGGAGACCGACTGGGTGCAGATCGTCGAGTGGTACGACGAGCTCGTGCGCCTGACCGACAGCCCGGTCGTCCGGCTCAACCGCGCGGTGGCCGTCGGCGAGGCCGACGGACCGCGCGCCGGGCTGGCGGCGCTCGCGGCGCTGGACGACTCACTCCCCCGCCACGCGGCGGTGGCGGCGTACCTCCGCGAGCGCGACGGCGACCTGGCGACGGCGGCGCGGCTGTACGCGGAGGCGGCCCGGAACGCGCCCAACCTCGCCGAGCGCGACCACCTGACCCGCCAGGCCGCCCGGCTCAACGAGCGCCGGCGTCGCTGACGGGACGCGATCGGATTCGGCGTCTCGGTGGACCCGACCGCCGAGGTGCCCGGTGAAGGTGGCCGGCTGCGACGATTCGGCCTGCCCGAAAGGCCACCCCCCGGGCTCATCCGCGGAGAGCCGGATTCCCTTCGACTCGGATCGCATTCCATTACTTTCGCAGGTTCGCAGGGAGGGGGAATTCGATCGGCTCTCCCCGGATCGGCGGGGGCCGTCCACGGCTCGTCCGGTCGTGGACCGGGAATGTCGGACCGCCCCGGCACGCCCCGCCGGGCCGCACTGTGGTGGCGGCCCACATGGACACCAATGCCGTTGTGGTGCACGGTGGTTGGTTGGTCGTTTCCGGGGTGCCCGCCCGCTGCGGCCGCACCCTGTTGTGCCGGTCCCGCAGGGGAGTGATGAAGCTTCCGAGTGCGCGTGAGGCTTGCAGAAATTGTTTTCACCCGGGCCTGTCGGAGTCGCCTGCGCGGTGCTTGAATAGCCGCCATCAACCCCCCCTCCACTGCTGCCACTTGTGGCACGCCGAAATCAAGGACGCCCTGTGACTACGCGCGTTGACCTGTTACCCCGGCGGGCTCTTCCCGTTCTTCGCCTCGCCGCACTCCTGGCCGTGCTGGCCTCCCTCGTCGTCTTCTTCGCCGGCGCTCAGCAAGCCCATGCGGCGCCCACCTGCGGAGTGCTCTCCTCGGGCGCCGCTCCGCAGGCCAACTCGGCGGTGAACGCCGCCTGCGGCCAGATCGGCACGCCGTACTCGTGGGGCGGAGGCCACGGCGGGCAGCCGGGTCCGTCGTACGGGATCTGCGACGCGTCCAACGGCGCCCCCAACGACTGTCACGTGAAGGGCCTGGACTGCTCCGGCCTGGTCCGCTACGCCTACTACCTCGCGGTGGGCACGGACGTCATCAACGGCGTGACCACCACGCAGTGGACCTCCTCACGTGCGGTGGCCAGGTTCTACCGGGGCGACGGGACGGGCCCACTGCTCCCCGGTGACCTGGTGTTCTTCGGGAACACGCCGTCGACCATCCACCACGTGGCGATCTACCTCGGGCAGGGGTACATCGCGGAGGCCCCGTACTCCGGCGGCTACGTGCAGGTGGCCGCGCTGTCCTCGCACAGCGACTACTACGGCGCCATCCGCCTCTACGGGCCGGGCGGCGGCTCCACCCCGCCGCCCTCCGGCGGCGGCCGGTACTGGGTGGACACGTTCTCGAACGCGTCCGTGTACGGGTCACCGACGAGTACCACGAGCACCGGCACGCTCTACCAGGGCACCAACTACGTGTACTGCAAGACCTGGGGACGCGAGATCCGCAACGGGAGCAGCTTCAACCACTGGTGGCTGAAGACCGACCCCGACGTCGGACCCGCCGGGCAGTGGGTCTCGGCCTACTACCTCTCCAAGTGGGGCAACGACGAGGCCAAGGACAACAACGGCACCGTCATCCCCGACTGCGCCGGCGGCAGCACGCCACCGCCGCCCAGCACCACCAAGTACTGGGTGGACACGTTCTCGAACGCGTCCGTGTACGGGTCACCGACCAGTACCACCAGCACCGGCACGCTCTACCAGGGCACCAACTACGTGTACTGCAAGACCTGGGGACGCGAGATCCGCAACGGGAGCAGCTTCAACCACTGGTGGCTGAAGACCGACCCCGACGTCGGACCCGCCGGGCAGTGGGTCTCGGCCTACTACCTCTCCAAGTGGGGCAACGACGAGGCCAAGGACAACAACGGCACCGTCATCCCCGACTGCTGAACCGATCCGCCGTCCCGGCCGCTGCGGCCGGGACGGCTCGGCGCGCTGCACCGATCCGGCGTTGCCGTGGACGGTCTCCTGGCCGGACTGCGGTGGCCGCGAACCGCGTCCCACGCGCGAGTTCGGAGACGAGCAGCGCCGAGAGCCTGCGGAGCTATGTGCGGGAAGCGGCCCGGCTCCCGGCCTCAGGGCGTTCGTCGAGCGCGGCGGCGGTGTGGATCGGGCCCTCGGTGGCGGTGAGGCGGTGACCGCTGCCGCCCCAGCGGGTGGCGATGATCTCGGCCATGATGGAGACGGCGGTCTCCTGCGGGGTGCGGGCGCCGAGGTCGAGTCCGGCCGGGGCCGCGAGGCGGGACAACTCGTCGTCGTCCAGGCCGACTTCGCGCAGCCGGTCGAGCCGGTCCAGGTGGGTGCGGCGGGAGCCGAGGGCGCCGACGTAGGCGAGTCGGGGCAGCCGTAGCGCTGTCGCGAGCAGCGGAACGTCGAACTTGGGGTCGTGGGTCAGCACGGCCACCGCCGTCCGGTCGTCGAGCCGGCCCGCCGCCGCCTCCTCGGCCAGGTACTCGTGCGGCCAGCGCACCACGACCTCGTCCGCGTGCGGGAAGCGGGCCGCGGTGGCGAACACCGGACGGGCGTCGCAGACGGTGACGCGGTAGCCGAGGTAGCCGCCCAACTCGGAGACGGCTGCGGCGAAGTCGAGGGCGCCGAAGACCAGCAGCCGCGGCGCCGGGACGAACGATCCGACGAAGACCGCGACCTCCTCGCCCTGGCGCTGCCCCGCACTGCCGTAGTGGGCGAGCGCGCTCGTGCCGTGGTCGAGCAGGCCGCGTGCGTCCACGGTCACCGTGCCGTCCAGGGTGGCGGAGCCGAGCGTGCCGGCGGTGCGGTCCGGCCAGATCACCAGCCGGCGGCCGGGCGAGCCCGCTCCGGACTCCGGGCCCGCGACCGCGGTGGCCGTCGCGACCGGCTCGTCGGCGGCCAGCGACGCCATCACCTCCGGGAGTTCGGGGAACGTCCGACGGGACACCGGCTCGACGAAGACCTCGATGGTGCCGCCGCAGCTCAGCCCGACCTCGAAGGCGTCCTGGTCGCTCACGCCGTACCTGCGCAGCACCGGCCGGCCGGTGGCCTGTGCCTCCCGGGCCTCCTCGTAGACGTCCGCCTCGACGCAGCCGCCGGACACGCTGCCGACCACCGTGCCCGACTCGGACACCGCCATCGCGGCCCCGGTCGGGCGTGGCGCGCTGCGGAACGTGCTGACCACGGTGGCGAGCCCGACGCTCTCACCGGCCAGGTACCACGGGTAGACCTCGTCCAGGACGTCACGCACGGTGTCACCCGCAGCGGCGGCAGCACGGACCGGATCGCCGGGCCCGCCGCAGCCCGACCACCAGCGCGATGACGATCAGTGCCCCGGCGGCGGCCGGCACGAGGCGCTTGAGCAGCGCGCCACCGGCGACGCCGAACAGGTCGAGCGGCTCGTCGGCGGCCGCCCCCGCAGGAGCCGCCCCGGAGGCCCCGGAGGCGGCGGCGGGGGCGCGAGCGGGAGCGGGAGCGGCGGTCTCGGACGGCGCGGTGTCGGTGTCGGCGGGCGCCGCCGACCGCTGCTCCAGGCAGTCCACGAACCTCCCGAGCAGCTTCCTGCTGATCTCCTCGATCACTCCCTGCCCGAACTGGGCCGCCTTCCCGGTGATGCTGAGCCGGGTCTGCGCCGTCACCCGGGTGCCGTCGCCGTCCGGTGCGAGCCGCGCGGTGATGTGCGCCTCGGCGTTGCCCTGGCCGCGGGTGTCCTGGCCGGAGGCCTTCAGCCGCACGGTGTGCGCCGCGTCGTCACGCTCCTCGAAGGTGGCCACGCCCTTGTAGACGATGGTGACCGGCCCGACCTTGACCTTGACGGTCCCGCGGTACCGCTCCCCCTCGACGGAGGTGAGCTGCGCACCCGGCATGCAGGGCGCCAGCCGCGGGATGTCGGTGAACAGCTCCCAGGCTGCGTCGATCGGCAGGCTCACGCGGAACTCGTGGGTGAACTCCATGCGGACGGGCCTCCTCGCACGGATCGCCGGCGGTCCCGCCGTCGGCACGGCGGAATCGATCGTCAAGGGGTGCACTTCAAGGATGGCTCACCAGCGCCGCGTGCGCTCGCGGGTCAGCTCCACAGGCTCACGTGCACGGTGGGGTGGAAGTGTGCGCCCGGCACCCCGGTCGTCCGGCTCAGCAGGCTCCGCAGCGCGGCGGGCGTGGTCACGAACCGGCAGAGCGCGGACGCGGTCGGCGAACGCCGGTCGCCGCGCAGCGCGCTGACCTGCATGACGCCGTTGACCGGCGTGCCGGGGATCTCCAGCACGGTGAGGGTGCCGTGCCGCAGCTCGTCGCGGACCAGGTGGAGCAGGGTCAGGGAGAGCCCGTCGCCGGCCGCGACCGCGTTGAGCGCCGCCGTGGTGCTGGGGAAGAACGAGACGCTGCGCTCGCCGACGCCGTTCCGGGCCAGGAAGGCGCCGCCCGGGGTGGCCGGGTCCAGCTGCCCCGGGCCGAGCAGCCAGTGCTCGCGCGGCAGCCGGCTGACCGGCAGGCGCAGCGGCCCGTACCCCGCCCGGTCGAGGCCGGCGCCGGCGTGCCGGGGCGAGGCGACGACCACCAGCCGGAACCGCAGGAACGGGATGTGTTCGACGGCGTCGGCAGCGGGGTCCCGGTCGCCCGTGGGCCCGTCGCCGTCGGCGGTGGTGGGACCGATCGCGACGTCGGCCCGGCGGTCCAGCAGCAGCTCGGTGAGGACCTGGGCGGGTACGGCGAGGGTGTCGGAGTCCACCTCCGGCTGCCGGCGGACGAAGGCCTCCAGCAGCGGCGGGACGATCAGCTCCGCGCTCGGTTCGGTGGCGGCGACCCGCAGGGAGGAGGTCTCCGTCCCGGCCTCGCGGACCCGTCGGCGGGTCTCCTCGGCCAGTCCCACGATCTCCGCCGCGCCCGCCGCCAGCCGGCGCCCGCCCGGGGTCAGCGCGATCCCGCCCCCGGCCCGGACGAACAGCTGGTCGCCCAGTTCGCGGCGCAGCGCCGCCACCGCGCCGGACACCGCGGGCTCGCTGACCCGCAGCGACAGCGCCGCGGCCTTGACCGAGCCCAGTCGCGCCACCGCCACGAAGGCTCTGAGTTGCGTGAGGGTCATCGCCGCCTCCTGCGGTCACCCGCCGGGCCGCGCCGTCGCGGGTTCCACTGGAGTCAGCGGCGGCGGCGTCTTAACCATTCCCTTCAGTCGCCGTTGACCGGCCCGGCCGGCGGGGCGACGCTCGGGCGTAGCGTCGGTCTTGGGCGTAGCGCCGCGCTCGGCCGTACCGTCGGCCTCGGGCGCAGCGCCGGCCGGGCCGGCGACGGACGACAGGGCCCGTGACCGTCGTGGCCCTGGCCCGTGACCGGTCAGGAGGCTGCCGTGCAGGTTCCCGCGTCATTCGAGTACCGGCGCGCGCAGAGCGTGGACGACGCGCTCGCGCTGCTGGAGCGGTTCGGGGAGGAGGCCCGGGTCATCGCCGGGGGGCACAGTCTGCTGCCGATGATGAAGCTGCGGCTGGCCCGTCCGGAGTTCCTGGTCGACATCAACGACCTGCACGAGTTGGACTATCTGCGGCTGGAGGGCGGCGAGGTGCGGATCGGCGCGCTGACCCGGCACCGCAGCCTGCTGGAGTCCGATCTGCTGGGCCGCCACCTCCCGATCTTCCACGACGCCGAGCGGGTGATCGCCGACCCGCCGGTGCGCAACCGCGGCACCATCGGCGGCTCGCTCTGTCAGGCCGACCCGGCGGAGGACCTCTCCGCGGTCTGCGCCGCCGTTCGGGCGGTGGCCGTGGTGCTCGGGCCGGGCGGGCGGCGCTCGGTGCCGATCGAGGAGTTCTACCGCGGCCCGTACGAGACGGCCGTGGGGGCCGGCGAGATGCTGGTCGAGATCCGGGTGCCGGTACGGCCGAACGCGGGCAGCGCCTACCGGAAGGTCGAGCGCAAGTCCGGGGACTGGGCGGTCGCGGCGGCAGGCGCCGCGCTGTCGCTGGCCGACGGGCGGATCGGCTGGGCCGGGATCGGGCTCGCCGCGGTCGGTACGTCCCTGGTCGGCTACCGGCGGGCCGAGGAGGCGCTGGTCGGCCGGGAGCCGACCGAGCAGGTCTTCACCGAGGCGGGACGGATCGCCGCCGAGGACTGCGATCCGCAGACCGACGGCCGGGGAAGCGCCGAGTACAAGCGGCACCTGGTCGGCGAACTCACCCGGCGGGCGCTGACCCTGGCCGCCGAACGGGCCGACCGGGCCGTGGGCGTCGCCCGGTCCGACGCAGAGGGAGCATGACGATGGAGGTCACCATCAACGTCAACGGTGAGGACCGGACCGCCGAGGTGGAGGCCCGGCACCTGCTGGTGCGCTTCCTGCGGGACGACCTCGGTCTCACCGGCACCCACTGGGGCTGCGACACCAGCAACTGCGGCACCTGCGTCGTGCTGTTCGACGGCGAGCCCGTCAAGAGCTGCACCGTGCTGGCCGCGATGGCCGCCGGGCACCGGGTCCGGACCGTGGAGGACCTGGAGGGCGCCGACGGCCTCGATCCGGTGCAGCAGGGGTTCATCGAGAAGCACGGCCTGCAGTGCGGCTTCTGCACACCGGGCATGATGCTCACCGCCCGGGCGCTGCTGGACCGCAACCCCGACCCGTCCGAGCAGGAGATCCGTGAGGCGATCTCCGGCCAGCTCTGCCGTTGCACCGGCTACCTGAACATCGTCCGCGCCGTCCAGTGGGCCGCGGACCACCCGGCGGCGGACGCCGCCGCCCCGACCGCGGGGAGCACGCCATGAGCACCGCCCAGGAGACCGCGCCGACGCCGGAGGTGGATCGGGAGCCCGAGGAGCAGCAGGAGCGCCCGATCGGGTACGGGCGGCTGCACCGCAAGGAGGACCCGCGGTTCGTGCGCGGGAAGGGCCACTACGTCGACGACGTACAGCTGCCCGGCATGCTGCACGGTGCGGTGCTGCGCAGTCCGTTCGCGCACGCGCGGATCGTCTCGATCGACACCTCGGCGGCCGAGTCGCATCCCAAGGTCCGGGCGGTGGTCACCGGCGCGACCCTGGAGGGCCTCGGCCTGGCCTGGATGCCCACCCTGTCGCTGGACACCCAGGCGGTGCTGGCCACCGACAAGGTGCGGTTCCAGGGGCAGGAGGTGGCGTTCGTGGTCGCCGACGACCACTACGCGGCCCGGGACGCGATCGAGCTGATCGACGTCGAGTACGAGCCGCTGCCGCCGGTGATCGACGCCCGGCACGCGCTGGACGCCGACGCCCCGGTGATCCGCGACGACCAGGAGGGCCGCACCGACAACCGCATCTTCGACTGGGAGGCGGGCGACCGGGCCGCCACCGACGAGGTGTTCGCGCGTGCCGAGGTGGTGGTCGCCCAGGACATGCTCTACCCGCGGGTGCACCCCGCGCCGTTGGAGACCTGCGGCTGCGTGGCCGACATGGACCCGGTCGACGGCAAGCTGACGCTCTGGGAGACCACCCAGGCGCCGCACGCCCACCGCACGCTGTACGCGATGGTCGCGGGACTCCCGGAGCACAAGATCCGGGTGATCTCCCCGGACATCGGCGGCGGTTTCGGCAACAAGGTCGGCATCTACCCGGGGTACGTGTGCGCCGTGGTGGGCTCGATCCTCACCCGCAAGCCGGTGAAGTGGGTGGAGGACCGTTCCGAGAACCTGACCAGCACCTCCTTCGCCCGCGACTACCACATGCACGGTGAGATCGCCGCGACCCGCGAGGGCCGGATCCTCGGTGTGCGCGTCAAGGTCCTCGCCGACCACGGCGCGTTCAACTCGACCGCCCAGCCCACCAAGTACCCGGCCGGCTTCTTCCACATCTTCACCGGCTCGTACGACATCGAGGCGGCGCACTGCGCGGTCACCGGCGTCTACACCAACAAGGCGCCGGGCGGGGTGGCCTACGCCTGCTCGTTCCGGGTCACCGAGGCGGTGTACCTGGTCGAGCGGATGGTGGACTGTCTGGCGGCCGAACTCGGTACGGATCCGGCCGAGTTGAGGATGAACAACCTGCTGCGTCCGGAGCAGTTCCCGTACCGGAACAAGACCGGCTGGGAGTACGACTCCGGCGACTACCCGGCATGCCTGCGCAAGGCGCTGGACCGGGCCGGCTACGAGGCGCTGCGGCGGGAGCAGGTGGAACGGCGGGCCCGCGGCGAACTGATGGGCATCGGCCTGTCGTTCTTCACCGAGACGGTGGGCGCCGGCCCGCGCAAGGACATGGACATCGTCGGCCTCGGGATGGCCGACGGGTGCGAGCTGCGGGTCCATCCGACCGGCAAGGCGGTGGTGCGTCTCAGCGTGCAGAGCCAGGGGCAGGGCCACGAGACGACGTTCGCGCAGATCGTCGCCGAGGAGCTGGGCATCCCGCCGGAGGACATCGAGGTGGTGCACGGCGACACCGACCAGACCCCGTTCGGGCTCGGTACCTACGGCAGCCGCTCGACGCCGGTCTCCGGCGCGGCGGCGGCGGTGGTCGCCCGCAAGGTGCGCGACAAGGCGCGGATCATCGCCGGCGCGATGCTGGAGGTGGCCCCCGACGACCTGGAGTGGGAGAAGGGCCGCTGGTTCGTGAAGGGTGACCCGACCGCGACCAGGACGATCCAGGAGATCGCGCTCGCCGCCCACGGATCGCTGACGCTGCCCGAGGGGGTGGAGGGTCACCTGGAGGCCACCACGGTCTACAACCCGCCCAACCTCACCTACCCGTACGGCGCGTACGTGTGCGTGGTGGACGTCGACCCGGGCACCGGCGAGGTGAAGGTGCGCCGGTTCGTCGCGGTCGACGACTGCGGCACCCGGATCAACCCGATGATCATCGAGGGACAGGTGCACGGCGGCCTCGCCGACGGCGTCGGCATGGCGCTGATGCAGATCATCGCCTTCGACGAGGACGGCAACTGCCTCTCCGGGTCCTTCATGGACTACCTGCTGCCGACCGCACTGGAGACCCCGGCCTGGGAGCTGGACCACACCGTCACACCGTCGCCGCACCACCCGATCGGCGCCAAGGGCATCGGCGAGTCCGCGACGGTCGGCTCGCCCCCCGCGGTGGTCAACGCGGTGATGGACGCGATCGGGGTCCGGCACGCCGACATGCCGCTCACCCCCGGGCGGGTCTGGCAGGCGATGCACGGGGGCGTGGAGGCCCCCCAGTGAGTACGGGCACCGCCATGGAGCGGCGGATGGCGGACCTGAGGGAGCGTCAGGTCCCGTTCGTCAAGGCGACCGTGGTGCGCGCCCTGCACCCCACCAGCGCGCACCCCGGGGACACCGCGCTGGTCCTGGAGGACGGCCGGATCGAGGGCTTCGTCGGCGGCGTCTGCGCCGAGTCCACCGTGCGTCTGCAGGCGCTGCGGGTACTGCGCAGCGGGGAGTCGCTGCTGCTGCGGATCTCGCCGCAGGCGGGCAGCGGGGCGGCTGTGGAGGAGACTGCTGAGGCGGAGGCAGCGACAGGGCCCGGGGCGGAGCCGCGGGAGGGCACCCTCGTGGTGGCCAACCCCTGCCTGTCCGGCGGGGAGTTGGAGATCTTCCTGGAGCCGCAGCGCCCCGCACCCGTGGTCCTGGTCCTGGGGGACACACCGATCGGTCGCAGCCTGCTCGCCCTGGGCGCCGGCCTGGAGTACGAGCTGCGCGCCGTCTCACCCGGGGAGTTCTCGTCGCCGGAGTCCACGTCTCCGGAGTCCACCTCGCAGGCGCTCGCCGACGTCGCCGCCGTGGTGGTCGCCTCGCACGGCCGGGACGAGGAGGCGCTGCTGACCGCCGCGGCCCGCGCCGGGGTCCCGTACGTGGCGCTCGTCGCCAGCAGCCGGCGCGGAGCCGCGGTGCTGACCGGACTGGAGCTCGACGCCGAGGCGCGCGACCGGATCCACACCCCGGCGGGTCTGTGGATCGGGGCCCGGACGCCCGGGGAGATCGCGGTGTCGATCCTGGCCGAGCTGGTGGCCTCGCGGCACGCCGTCGCGCTGCACAGCGAAGCGGTGCCCGAGCCGGTCGCCCCGGTCGAGGCCGCCGACCCGTCCGGGGCGGCCGCCGAACCGCGCGCCGCCGTCGACCCGGTCTGCGGGATGACCGTGGCCGTCGTCCCGGACACCCTGTTCTCGGACGTCGGCGGCCACCGCCACTGGTTCTGCTCCGCCGGCTGCCGCGACCGGTTCGAGTCGGCCGCCCGCGTCGGGCCGCGCGGTCAAGCGCCCTGACGGAGGAGCCGTCGTGACCGAGGAGGCGCCGTGACCGAGGACGTCCGGCCGTCGCCGGCCGAATCCGCCCGCCGGGCCGTCGCGCTCGCCGTGCCGGACCCGCAGTCCCTGCGCGCCGCCCTGGACGCCACCGGCTACCTCACCGACACCGGCCTGACCACCGCGCTCTACCTCGCCCTGCGGCTGCCCCAGCCGCTGCTGCTGGAGGGCGAGCCCGGCGTGGGCAAGACCGAGGCGGCCCGCGCCCTCGCCACCGTGCTGGGCAGCCCGCTGATCCGGCTGCAGTGCTACGACGGGCTGGACGCGGCGGAGGCCCTCTACGAGTGGAACTACCCGCGCCAGCTGCTGAGCATCCGGCTCGCCGAGAGCCGCGGGACGGCGCTGGACGAGACCGACCTCTTCTCCGACGCCTTCCTGCTGCGCCGCCCCGTACTCGCCGCGCTGACCCACCCCGGACCGACACCCGCCGTGCTGCTGATCGACGAGATCGACCGGGCCGACGACGACTTCGAGGCCTTCCTGCTGGAGGTGCTGGCGGAGGCCGGCGTCACCATCCCCGAGCTGGGCACCGTACGCGCCGCCGTCCCGCCGGTGGTCGTACTGACCTCCAACCGGACCCGCGACCTGCACGACGCCCTCAAGCGCCGCTGTCTGTACCACTGGATCGACTACCCCGACACCGAGCGGGTGATCGAGATCGTGCGCCGCCGGGTCCCCGGGACCGCGCCCTCGCTCGCGGCCGAGGTGGCGGCAGCCGTACGGCGCCTGCGCACCCTGGAGGTCCAGAAGCCGCCCGGGATCGCCGAGAGCATCGACTGGGTCGCCGCGCTCACCCTGCTCGGCGTCGAACGGCTGGACCCGGACGCGGCGGAGCGCACCCTCGGCGTCCTGGTCAAGTACCGGGAGGACCACGACCTGGTCCGCGACCGCGGCCTGGCCTGGCTGGTCGGCGCACCCGATGGCTGACCCGCTCTTCGACCCGGCCGCGTTCGCCGCCCGGTTCGGCGCGGAGCTGCACCGGGCCGGCCTGCCGGTCACCCCCGAGCGCTCGGCGCGGTTCCTCGACGGACTGCGCCTGCTGCCGCCGGTGGACCGGCCGACGCTGTACTGGACGGCCCGGCTCGCGTTCGTCACGGGACGGGCCCAGCTCGAAGCGTTCGACCGGGTCTTCGGGCTGGTCTTCGGCGGGCTGGGCGACCCGGCCGACCACCGGGGGTCACCCGACAACCCGCCGCTGCCCGGCCTGGAACCCGGTCCGGCCGCCCCGGCCGGCGCCGCACCGACGCCGCCACGCCCCGCCACGGCCCCGCTGCCCGGCGGCGACCTCCGTCCGGAGGCCGTCGACGACCCCTCCGAACGCCCCACCGGCACCGGCACCCTGCGGCTGGCCGGCAGTACCGCCGAGTCGCTCGCGCACCAGGACTTCGGACGCTTCGGCCCCGGCGAGCTGGCGGAGCTGGACCGGCTGCTCGCCGGTCTCTCGATCAAGGTGCCGCTGCGCCGCACCCGGCGCCGGGAGGCCGATCCGGGCGGCCGCCGCATCGACCTGCGCCGGAGCCTGCGGCGCAGCCTGCGGACGGGTGGGGAGGCCGTCCGGCTGGCCCGCTCGCACGGGCGGCTGCGGCGCCGGCCGCTGGTGCTGCTCTGCGACATCTCCGGCTCGATGGAGCCGTACACCCGGGTCTACCTGCGGTTCTTCTCCAGGCTCTGCTCATCGGCGGGCGGCGGGCTGGCCGTCGAGATCTTCGTCTTCGCGACCCGCCTCACCCGGCTCACACCCGTCCTGCGGCACACCACGCCGGACGCGGCCCTTCGGCGGGCCGGGCTCACCGCGCCCGACTGGTCCGGCGGCACCCTGATCGGCCGGTCGCTGGCGGAGTTCACCAACCGGTTCGGGCGGCGCGGGATGGCCCGCGGCGCGGTGGTGGTGATCTTCTCGGACGGGTGGGAGGGCGAGGACCCCGCGGCGGTGGGCCGCGAGACGGCCCGCCTCGGACGCCTGGCCCACCGCGTGGTCTGGGTCAACCCGCGCAAGGCAGCCCCCGGGTACGCCCCGCTCGCCGGCGGCATCGCGGCGGCCCTGCCGCACTGCGACGCCTTCGTGAGCGGTCATACCCTCGCGGCGATGACCGAGGTCTTCGACGCCATCGCCGGGTGAGCCGCCCCCCGTCGCGCCGGGCAGGGGCCGGCCCCGACGTTGCTCGGCCCATGTCCTGGGACTGGAGCCGTGTCGGGGAGTTCCGCTCCCGCTGCGGCCGGGACTCCGAGCTCAGTGCAGGACCGTCCCGAACGGGTCGTCCGGCCGCCCGGCCGGACGTTGTGGGGCTTCCACGGGCCCCGCCGGGTCCTCGCTCGGGTCGGGGTCGGGGAAGTGGACGCTGCACCATCTGGACGAGCAGGGGCGCGTAGACGTCGGGCCCGCTGTCCACGTCCGGTGTCGTCATCTCGACGACCAGGACACCCTCCTGCGCAGGGGGCATCGGCAGGTACGCCTTGGCCGAGACCAGCGGGACCGGCCGGTCCGGGGCGAGGTGCCAGCCGGGACCTTCGCCGAGTGTCAGGACGACCGGTCCGGCCGGGGCGTCGAATCGCCTCACCAGATCGATTTTCGATCCAATCACTGATGGATCGTCAGATCAGCTTCCCTGAGGCATCTTTGACGTCATCAGCACAGTGGAACCGTCAGCGGTACTCGCGCAGGCGCGGGCGGACGCCGAGCGCGCTCAGCGCGAGCGCCAGCGTGAGCGCGATGCCGCCTACGGCCGCGGTGCCCGGACTCGGATGGGCGTCGGCCTCGGCCACCGCCGCGTCGAAGGCCCGCTGGTTGATCGCCAGGACATCGCCGAGGGCAGCGCCGAGGAGCTCGAAGTCCGCGTTCGACTGGCCCGGTGCAGTGCCGGTGTTGAACGTCACCGCCTGTTTGAGCTGCCCCTGGTTTCGCAGGGCGCGGATGGTGCGGTCGTCCTGCTGGTAGCGCTGGAACGCCGTCAGGGCCTGTTCGGCCGCGTCCTGCTCGCCCGGGAAGGTGATGTTGCGCAGTTCCATCCCGAGGAAGCCGTCGAAAGGGACCACCCTGCAGTCGGCGCGGTGGGCGTCGATCTGACGGGACAGTTCACTGTTGTAGCTGCCGAGAGTGGCACCCGAGACGTCGGCGACGGCCTGGGTCTTGTCGAGGAAGGCCTGCTCGTACGCGGCTGCCCGGGCCGGGTCGGTGAGATAGCGGCTCTCGTCCGCGTTCATGTCGTAGGCCACCGCGCGGGCGCGGCTGAGGGCGATGACGGAGTCGTAGGCGTTGCGCTTCGCCGTCACCAGGTGGTCTTCGGCCTGCCCGGCGAGCTGGAGGACGGTCGCCAGCCCGATGACGGTGAGCAGGGTCGTGGCGGCGAGTGGCGGGTTGACCCGGCGACGGAAGCGGACGGCCAGGGTTCTCTGCAGGGCGGCCAGTACGACGAGTGCGATCGCACCGGTGCCCAGGATCCACCACCAGCCGGCCGCAAGCTCGTCGCGTTGGGCGGTGTAGATGTGGTCGACGGTGACGGAGTTGGCCGCGGTGATCCGGTCGGCAGCGGGCAACAGCTGCTGCCGGAGCAGATCGGTGGCCTGGCGGTAGGCGTCCAGGGCGTCCGGGGACGGCTTGCCGGCCGACGCGTGGGCCTGGTCCTCCAGGAGCTGGGCACGCGCGACCAGGGCCTCGTAGTGACCGAGTTCGGCGATGGCGGTCTGTACGGCGCGCTGCCCGGAGGGCTCTCCGGCGGCCGCCTCGGCGGCGCGCTGGAGGTCGATACCGGCCTGGTTGCGGCGCTGCTCATAGGTGTCCAGGGTCTGCCTGCGCAGGGCGGAGTAGTCCTGGTCGGCGCCGATCAGCAGCAGATTGGCGGCCTGGGCGTCCATGTCGCTGAGCGCGAAGGACAGGTCGGCGGCGCGCACGGCCTGCGGGGCGGCATGGTGGCCGATGGTGTCGATGCCGTCGCGGGCGCCGACCAGCACCGAGGCCGTGGTGGCGGCGAAGGCGAACACGGTGGCCAGGCAGAGAACCGTGAGCGCACGGACGAGGCGGGGTGTGTTCCACCAGGAACCGCCCAGCGCGGGGATCCGGGCGCGTATGCCCGGTGTCCGGGTCGAGGCGCCGACGTGAGCCTCAGGGCCGCCTGCGGTGGTGGTGCGGGGGGCGCGCTGCCCGGGTGCCGGGCCGGCCGTACCCGAGTTCGCCACCCCAGGCGAGCTCGTCTTCCTCGGTACGGTCGTTCTGCCCTGTGCGCCCGCTGTCATGGCTGCGCGTCCCCCTACCCTTTTCACCTGGCCGCCGGTTGGTTACCTGTGGAGGTCTCCACCGGCGTGGTCACAGCCCGCATCCCCCATGGAGCGGAGCCGCTTCCTCGTCTGCGACGCTATGCCGCCGGATATCGGCTTCCGGCTCTCCCTGACGTTTCCTTGGCGGCACGGGGAGCGATCTTGACGCTTCATTGGCGCCCGGCCGGCGCCGACGACCACCTCCCCAAGTCCTTCGGCTATGGACGAGCTCCTCGCCCCCCTCCGGGCCGTGCTGCGTCGCCCGCCCGCCGAGACGCCGCCGCGTTGGGCTGTGATCGGCGACCACGAGGTCGCCGCGTCCACCGTCACCGACCCGCCAGCCCCGGACCTCGCGCAGGATCTGCCGCCCGGGCACCAGCTTCACCGGGTTGGACGCCGCACCGCCACGCTGATGGGCGCCCGGCCCGGCCGGGGCCGATGCGCCGGCGCCCGGCCTGGCCTGTGAGGATGACCAGCAACATGGGGGGGTGACCGGCCGGGCACCCCCGGCCACGTGGAGGAGCGGTTCGGGTGTCGCAGCAGGGACCGCAGGGCCTGGTCGAGCGGATGGAACACCACCAGGTCACGGTGTATCTCGGGGCGATGACCGCCGGTGCTCTGCTCGGCTGGACCGCACCCAGCTGGGGGCCGGGCCTGGAGCACGCCATCAACCCGGTGCTCGGCGCCCTGCTCTTCGTCACCTTCCTCCAGGTCCCGGCCGCCGAGCTGGTCCGCTCTCTGCGCGACGGCAGATTCCTGGCCGCCGCCCTGGTGGTGAACTTCGTGGTAGTGCCGCTGCTGGTCGCCGCGATGTTCGCGTTCCTGCCCGCGAACGAGGCCGTGCGCCTCGGCGTGCTGCTGGTGCTGCTGTGCCCGTGCGTCGACTACGTGATCGTCTTCTCCGGCCTGGCAGGCGGCAGCAGCCGCCGTCTGCTCGCCGCCACCCCGGTCCTGCTGGTGGCGCAGATGCTGCTGCTGCCGGTGTTTCTGTACCTGTTCATGGGCTCCGACCTCGCGGACATCGTCGATGTCGGCCCGTTCCTGGAGGCGTTCGCGTTCCTGATCGTCATCCCGCTGACTCTGGCCTGGGCACTCCAGGTGTGGGCCGCGCGCCGCCCGACCGGACTGAAGGTCGCGGGCGCCGCGACCACCACGATGGTGCCGCTGATGGCCGCCACCCTCCTCGTGGTCGTCGCCTCCCAGGTCCCCGGGCTCGGCGGCAACCTCGCCGACGTCGGCGCCGTCATCCCCTTCTACGCCGCGTTCCTCGTCGTCATGGCCTTCGCCGGCCGCGCGGTGGCCCGCCTGTTCCGTCTGGACACCGGCGCAAGCCGCGCGGTCGTCTTCACCGGCGCCACCCGTAACTCCCTCGTCGTCCTGCCCCTCGCCCTGGCCCTGCCCGACGACCTGGCGGTGGCCGCCGTCGTCGTGGTCACCCAAACCCTCGTCGAGGTCGTCGGCATGGTCGCCTACGTCCGTCTCGTACCGCGCCTCGTCCCCGACACCGCGCGCTGACACGAGCGTCCGGCCATGCGCTGGACACCGGATTCACGACGGCCGAACGACGTGACGCCGCCGCACCGGTAGGCGCCCGCCGAGGCCGGGTGGGCCACCCGGATCCGGACCTCGGCGGGGCCGGAGAAAGCCGGAACACCGGGGCCGGAACACAGGCCGGTACGGACACACGCCCTCCGCCGGCTCGTCCTACATCCGCAGGCGCAGGCGGCAGACGACGGCGTCCGTGTGACGGCGCAGGGCACGGTCGATGACCGCGCCGCGCTGGTTCTGCAGGGCGCGCTGCCACAGCCGGGCGGGTTCGACCTCGGGGATCAGGACGGTGATCCGGTCGAAAGCGTTCTCGGCGGCCAGTGCGTTGACGTACGCGGCGATCGGCGCGCCAAGTCTGCGGTGGCCGTCGGGGATCTCGACCAGGTCCACCCCGGGCCGCCAGAGCTCCCAGTCGCGGCGCAGCGCCTCGGCGGCCTGCCGGTCCTCGGCGTCGGGCTCGGCATGCACGACCGTGACCGCGCGTACCTCGTCGCCGAGCGAGAGGGCGGCGGACAGCGCCTCCCTGGTGAGCCGGGTGATCGCCCGCACGGGGACGACGACCAGGGAGCGCTGCTCAGTGAGCGGCCCGGGGGTCCGGCCGAGCTCCAGGCGGGTGCCGATGCGGCCATAGGTGCGATGGATGCGCTCGAAGAGCAGGACGAGCAGGGGCAGGGCCAGGCAGATGCCCCAGGCGCCCTCGGTGAACTTGGTGCCGGTGACCACGAGGGTGGCGATGCCGGTCAGCAGGGCGCCGAACCCGTTGAGCAGGGCCTTTCCGCGCCAGCCGGCGCAGCGCGCCCGCTCCCAGTGCCTGACCATGCCGATCTGGCAGATCGTGAAGCCGACGAAGACGCCGATCGCGAAGAGCGGCACCAGGCTGTTCACGTCGCCGCCGGAGGCGACCAGCAGGACGGCGGAGACCCCGGCGAGGAAGAGCACACCGTGCCGGTGGACCTGGCGGTCGGCGCGAAGGGCGAAGACGTGCGGCAGGTGGTTGTCCCGGGCCAGCAGATGAAGCAGCACCGGCAGGCCGCCGAACGAGGTGTTGGCCGCCAGTGCGAGCAGCACCACCGTCGCGAACTGCACCAGGTAGAAGCCGAAGCCCTGCCCGAGCGAGGCGTCCGCGAGCTGGGCGAGAACCGTCACGCCCTCGACGGGCTGGAGGTGGAACCGTCCGATCAGCACCGCCAGGCCGATCAGCATCACGCCCAGCAGCGCCCCGAGCGCGACCTCGGTGCGCTGGGCCCGCCGGACCCCCGGCGTACGGAAGGAGGGCACGGCGTTGGCGATCGCCTCCACGCCGGTCAGCGCCGAGCAGCCCGAGGCGAAGGCCTTGAGCAGCAGCAGTGCCCCGACCGCGGTGGCGTTCCCCGCCAGCGCCGAGGCGTGCCCGGCGGCGGCCTCGGGGGACGCCGGCGCGTCCCGGAACAGGCCGACCACGATGATCGCCAGGATCGAGGCCACGAACACGGCGGTCGGCACCATGAACCAGCGGGCCGACTCCGCGATGCCCCGCAGGTTCACCGCCGTGACCAGTGCCAGCACGCCCAGGCACAGCCACACCCGATCCCCGTACAGCCCCGGGAAGGCGGAGGTCAACGCCGCCACTCCGGCGGTCACCGACACCGCGACGTTCAGGATGTAGTCGATCACCAGCGAGGCCGCCGCGGCGAGCGCCGTCCGGCGGCCCAGGTGGGCCTTGGCGACCGCGTACGAGCCTCCGCCGTCCGGGAACGCCGCGATCACCTGCCGGTAGGAGGCGACCAGCACCGCGAGCAGCACAGCGATCGCCACGGTCACCGGAAGCGTGAACCCGAGCCCGTAGCCACCGGCGGCGGCCAGCACCAGCACGATCGACTCCGGCCCGTACGCGACCGAGGCCATCGCGTCCAGCGACAGCGCGGCCAGTCCGCCGAGTGCGGTCAGTCGGTGGCGTTCGTCCGCACGTCCGGTGCCGGGGGGCTCCGGCTCGGCGGTCGCCGGGGGTGTGGCGGACAGGGGGTCGGCAGTGCCGGTCATCGATGGCCTCCGCAGGTATCGGCAGTGGCTCGATCCTGCGGCGCGGCCGGACTCGCGCCGCTCGGCCCGAACGTGCTCCTGACGTCGACGGCTGCCTTCTTGACACGATCCTGACGCGGCGGGCATGCCGAGACCCCGGGAGTCTGCAGACTCCCGGGGTCTCGGGGTTGCGGCATCCGGCGCCGGTGGCACTCGGCGCCAGGTGGGTCTCAGGGTTCTACTGGCTCGCCTTGCGGCCGTGGTTGGCCTTCTTCACGGGACATCATGTGCTGGGCGTGATGCCGGTGGAACTCGGCGTCCCGCTCCTCGTCACCATCGACGTCCACGACCACGACCACACCGTCGACGCCTCCTTGCGCCCCGGCCAGGGGCGGGTCACCGCCCGCGACACCACCGCTCCCGCCGAGCGCCGGCCTACGGCTCCTCCACCACCTCGCACGGCAGGCTGTGGCCCCTTCCCCCCGAACGGACCGGCATCTCCACCCCGGCTACGTCCTGCGGCCCGAGGACCGCGTGGTCCTGGCCACGAAGGCCATCGACTCCGAAGCGTAGGAAGTTCGTCAAGGACACCCGGTCGTCGGCTCGGCCACGGCGAGTCGAGCTCCGTCGACCACTAGTGTCCTGCGCCGCAAGTGCCAAGCCTAAGTTCACTAGGGTTTTATGGTGCTCTGGGGGTGATTTTGGTGAGGTAGTCGGCGAGCGAGTTCAGGATCTCGTCGGCGGTCTTGGTCCAGGTGAAGGGCTTCGGGTCCTCGTTCCAGGTCTGGATCCAGGTGCGGATGTCGTTCTCGAGAGCCTGGATGGAGGTGTGGACGCCGCGGCGGATGAGCTTGTCGGTCAGCAGGCCGAACCAGCGCTCGACCTGGTTGATCCAGGAGGAGCCGGTCGGGGTGAAGTGGACGTGGAACCGGGGATGCCGGGCCAGCCATTTCTGGATCTCGGGGGTCTTGTGGGTGGCGTAGTTGTCGCATACCAGATGCACGTCGAGCTCGGTCGACACGGCCTTGTCTATCGTGATCAGGAACTTTTTGAACTCGATGGCGCGGTGGCGTCGGTGCAGAGCACTGATGACGCTGCCGTCGGCAATGTTGAACGCGGCGAACAGGCTCGTGATGCCATGGCGCAGGTAGTCGTGGGTGCGACGCTCGGGCATGCCGGGCATCATCGGCAGCACCGGCTGGGATCGGTCCAGCGCCTGGATCTGGCTTTTCTCGTCGACACAGAGCACCACCGCCCGCTCCGGCGGGTTGTGGTAGAGCCCGACGACGTCGACGACCTTGTCCACGAACTGCGCGTCGGTGGAGAGCTTGAACGAATCCTGCAGGTGCGGCTTGAGGTCAAACTTCTGCCAGATGCGCCCGATGGTGGACTTCGACAGGCCGGTACGTTCGGCCATCGAGGCGCGTGACCAGTGGGTGGCGTGCTTCGGTGTGGACTCCAAAGTCGCCGCCACGACATCCTCGACCCTGTCGAGCAGGATCGAGGGTGGCCTGCCGGGGCGCGGTTCGTCGACCAGACCGTCCAGGCGGTCCTCGACGAACCGGGCCCGCCAACGGTTCACCGTCGCCTGGGCGGTGCCGAGTTCGACCGCGACCTGCTTGTTCGTGCCGCCCTCCGAGCATCGCAGCACGATCCTGGCCCGCAACGCGAGGGACTGGGCCGTCTTCGCCCGCCTCGCCCATCGGGTCAGTTCCTCCCGCTCCGACTCGGTGAGTACAAGTTCCGCCTTGCGGCGGCCGGGCCGTGGCTCGTCCGCAAGGCCCGCCAGTCGGTCAGCCGCGAAACGGGCCCGCCACTTGCGCACGGTCGCCACATTCACGCCCCTATCGGCCGCCACCCGCGTACTTGACACTCCGTCCGCGCAGGCCAGGACGATCCCGGCCCGCTCGGCGAGCCGGGCCCCCGCCCCGCCGGCCGCCCAGTGCGACAACTCAATGCGCTCCTTCGAGGAGAGCACAATCTCTACAGCCTTCGGACCTCGTTGCGACACGAAAAACAGACTACAGACTTATGACTGATATTTCCGGCGCAGGACACTAGGGTGGGGCACTTCTCTCCGGTCGCCAGATCCGCAAGGAGCCTCAGCGCAGTGTCAGACACCTTCGCCCACCTGCATGTTCACACCGAGTACTCGATGCTGGACGGGGCGGCAAAGAACGGCAAGCTGTTCGCGGAGGCCGAGCGGCAGGAGATGCCCGCGATCGCGATGAGCGACCACGGCAACATGTTCGGCGCGTACGAGTTCTTCCATGCCTCGGCCAGGACCGGCGTGAAGCCGATCATCGGCATCGAGGCGTACGTCGCACCGGGCTCGCGCTTCGAGAAGAAGCAGGTCTTCTGGTCGCCCGGCGGCCAGCGCCCGTCCGGCGCGGACGGCGAGGGCGGCAAGGACGTCTCCGGCGGCGGCCGCTACACCCACATGACCATGTGGGCGCAGAACGCGACCGGTCTGCGCAACCTCTTCAAGCTCTCCTCGCTCGCGTCGATGGAGGGCTACTACATGAAGCCCCGGATGGACCGCGAGCTGATCGCCGCGAACGCGGCCGGCATCATCGCCACTACCGGCTGTCCCTCGGGCGAGGTGCAGACCCGGCTGCGCCTCGGGCAGTACGAGGAGGCGGTCAAGGCCGCCGGCGCGTACCAGGACATCTTCGGCCGGGAGAACTACTTCCTGGAGCTGATGGACCACGGCCTGTCCATCGAGCGGGACGTCCGCCAGGACCTGTTGCGCCTGGCCGAGCAGCTGAACATCCCGCTGCTCGCGACCAACGACTCCCACTACGTGACCGCCGACCAGGCGGACGCGCACGACAGTCTGCTGTGCGTCGGCGTGGGCAAGAACAAGGACGACCCGAACCGCTTCAAGTTCCAGGGCACCGGCTACTACATCAAGACCGCGGCCGAGATGCGCGAGCTGTTCCGCGAGTTGCCGGAGGCCTGCGACAACACCCTGCTGATCGCCGAGCGGATCGAGTCGTACGAGGAGGTCTTCACCTACGTCGACCGGATGCCGCAGTTCGACGTGCCCGAGGGTGAGACCCAGGCGTCGTACCTGCGCAAGAAGATCGCCGCAGGCCTGAAGGTCCGGTACGGCGACAGCCCGAGCCAGGAGGTGCTGGACCGGATCGAGCTGGAGATGGGTGTCATCACCCCGATGGGGTTCGACGCGTACTTCCTCGTGGTCGCGGACATCTGCCAGTACGCACGGGACAACGGCATCCCGGTCGGTCCGGGCCGTGGCTCGGCGGCCGGTTCGATGGTCGCGTACCTCACCCGGATCACCGAGCTGGACCCGCTGGAGCACGACCTGCTGTTCGAGCGGTTCCTGAACCCCGAGCGCATCAACCCGCCGGACGTCGACATCGACTTCGACGACCGCCAGCGTGACCAGATGGTGCGCTATGTCACCGACAAGTACGGCTCCGCGTACACCGCCCAGGTGAACACCTTCGGCACGATCAAGGCCAAGGCCGCCGTCAAGGACGCCAACCGCATCCTGGGCTACCCGTTCGCGATGGGCGACCGGATCACCAAGGCGATGCCGCCGGACGTGATGGGCAAGGGCGTCCCGCTGGCGGACCTGTTCGACGAGACCCACTCCCGCTACAACGAGGGCACCGAGATCCGGGCGCTCTACGACAACGAGTCCGACGTCAAGAAGATCATCGACACCGGCCGGGGTATCGAGGGCCTGATCCGCGGCACCGGCGTGCACGCCGCCGCCGTCATCCTGTCCTCGACCCCGCTGCTCGACCTGATCCCGCTGCACAGGCGGGACAAGGACGGCGTGATCATCACCGGCTTCGACTACCCGTCGTGCGAAGCCATGGGCCTGATCAAGATGGACTTCCTGGGCCTGCGGAACCTGGGCATCATCGACCACTGCATCAAGATCATCAAGGCCAACCGGGGCGCCGACGTCGACATCGAGAAGATCCCACTCGACGACCCGACCACCTACCAACTCCTCGCCCGCGGCGACACCCTGGGCGTCTTCCAGCTCGACGGCGGCCCGATGCGCGCCCTGCTCCGCCTGATGAAGCCCACCGAGTTCGCCGACATCTCGGCCGTCAGCGCCCTCTACCGGCCCGGCCCGATGGGCATGAACTCGCACACCAACTACGCGCTCCGCAAGAACGGCCAGCAGGAGATCATCCCGATCCATCCCGAGCTGGAAGCCCCGCTGAGCGAGGTCCTCGGCCCCACCTACGGCCTGATCGTCTACCAGGAGCAGGTGCAGCGAGCAGCGCAGGTGCTGGCCGGCTACAGCCTCGGCCAGGCCGACCTGCTCCGCCGCGCGATGGGCAAGAAGAAGAAGGAGGTCCTGGAGAAGGAGTTCATCCCGTTCCAGGCCGGCTGCCACGAACGCGGCTACTCCGACGAGGCGATCAAGGCCGTGTGGGACGTCCTGGTGCCGTTCGCCGGCTACGCCTTCAACAAATCGCACTCCGCCGCCTACGGCCTGGTCTCCTACCAGACCGCCTATCTCAAGGCCAACTACCCGGCCGAGTACATGGCCGCTCTCCTGACCTCGGTGGCCGACGACAAGGACAAGATGGCCGTCTACCTGGCCGAGTGCCGCCAGATGGGCATCAAGATCCTCTCCCCGGACGTCAACGAGTCCGTGGTCGACTTCACCGCCGTCGGCAGCGACGTCCGCTTCGGCCTGAAGGCCGTCCGCAACGTCGGCGTGCCGGTCATCGAGTCGCTGGTGAGCACCCGCAAGGAGAAGGGAAAGTACACCTCCTTCGCGGACTTCCTCGACAAGGTCGAACTGGTGGTCTGCAACAAGCGCACCGTCGACTCCCTCGTCAAGGCCGGCGCGTTCGACTCCCTCGGCCACACCCGTCTCTCCCTGAGCACCGTGCACGAGAGCGCCATCGACGCCGTCACCGGCGTCAAGAAGCAGCAGGCGATCGGCCAGGACGACCTCTTCGGCGCCCTCGACACCGGCGACGGCGCCCCGGCAATCGGCCTGGACTTCCAACTCACCGACCGCGAATGGCCGCGCAAGCAACTGCTCAGCCTGGAACGGGAGATGCTCGGCCTGTACGTCTCCAGCCACCCGCTCGACGGGGCCGAGCACATCCTCTCCCGCAACCGCGACACCTCGATCGCCGAACTCATGGGCTCCGGCCGCACCGAGGGCGAGGTCAGGCTCGCCGGCCTGATCACGGCGGTGGACCGCCGGATCAACAAGGCCGGCAACGCATGGGCCATCATCACGCTCGCCGACCGCGACGGCTCCGTCGAGGTCCTGTTCTTCCCCGCCACCTACAACCTGATGGCCGACCAGATGGTCGAGGACAACGTCATCTCGGCCAGGGGACGGCTCAACGAGCGCGACGGGTCCCTGAGCATCTTCGGCCAGGAGATCAGCACCCTCGACGTCTCCTCCGCCGAGCTCGGCACCAAGCCGCCCGTGCAGATCACCATCCCGGCCGGAAAGATCACCCCTGACCTGGTGGCCGAACTCAGGCGAGCCCTGCAGGACCACCCGGGAGACGTGCCGGTGCGCCTGCTCACGACCAACTGGGACAAGAACACCCTGTACGAGCTCGGCTTCCTGGTGAACCCGGACAACGGCCTCGCCTCGGACATCAAGACGCTGTTCGGCACCAACGCCTGGGCAGGAACGGTGTGACGGTCGACCGCACACCGGCTGTGCCGCCCGTCCGTGGACCGAGGACGACCGTCCTCCCCTCGCCCGACGTACACGGGACAGTGGGCCCAGCGCCGACGGTTGCCACGAAGCGGCCCCGCGTCGCGGCCTCCTCGCGGGCGGTGTGCTCGGGTTCGAGCGCCAGCGCGCGACCTCGACCTGGAAGAGGCCGGGCTGGGCAGCTCCTGAACCCCGGCGGCCTGCGGCACACCGCGTCGACGATCCGACGCGGGTCGTCCGCGTACGGGCGCGGGGCACCGCGCCCTGGGCCGCGCGTGGTGCGGGGGGCGCGCGGTCCGGGTGCCGGCGCTCTCGAACCCGGACTCGCCACCCCGGCGAGCCCGTCTGCCCCTGTTCGGTCGTGCTGCCTGAGACACCCGCTGTCATGACCGCCCGTCCCCTCCCCTTACCACTGGCCGCCGGAGCCGTCCTCGGTGCGAACGGCCGAGGTGTCGGGATCCGGCGTGATTCCGCACCGCGCTCCCCCACGAGGTAGGGCGGAATCGTTCCTCGTAGCTGACGCTGTGCCACGGAGCCGGGGACGAGACGTTCTCTGATGACCGACCCCTTGACGTCGTCTCCCCCGGTCTTGACGGATCATTGGCGGCATCGGGTCATGGCTCGTAGCGGTAGCCGATGCCGGGTTCGGTGACCAGGTACCGGGGCCGGGTGTGGTCGGGTTCGAGCTTGCGGCGCAGGCCGGCGAAGTAGACGCGGAGGTAGTTGGAGTGCTCCTCCTGATCGGGTCCCCAGACCTCCTGGAGGATCTGGCGGCCCGGGATCAGGCGGCCGGGGCTGGCGAGCATCAGGGCGAGGATCCTCCACTCGGTGGGCGTCAGCCGCACGGGTCCGTTCGGCCCGGTGACCTGGGAGGCTGCGACATCCACCGTGTAGTCGCCGATCACCACCTTGGGCGGTGGGAGCTCGCGGGCGGGGCGGCGTAGAACGGCGCGCAGGCGGGCGAAGAGCTCGTCCATACCGAAGGGCTTGGTGACGTAGTCGTCCGCACCGGCGTCGAGCGCCCGGACCTTGTCGGTCGCGTCGGCGCGTCCGGACAGGACGATGATCGGGACGGCACTCCAGGCACGCAGGCCGCGGATGATGTCCATGCCGTCGAGGTCGGGCAGGCCGAGGTCGAGCAGGACGGCGTCGGGCGGCGTTCGGCTCGCCAGGTCGAGTGCTTCCTGCCCGGTGGCGGCGGTGAGCGCCGAGTACCGGCGGGCGTGCAGGTTGATCTTCAGCGCGCGCAGCATCTGGGGCTCGTCGTCGACGACCAGAATCCGGCTCATGTCCCACTCTCCTCGCGGGCGACCATGTCGGGCTCGCCGTCCGGCTCCACCGCTGCGGGAAGGTTGAGCAGCATGGTGGTTCCGCCGCCGGGTGTGTCCTCGATGTCCAGGGTGCCGCCCATCGCCTCGGCGAGGCCCCGGGAGAGGGCGAGGCCGAGGCCGACGCCGGTGGTGTTGTCGGTGTCGCCGAGGCGCTGGAACGGCAGGAAGACCTGGTCGCGGTCCTCGACGGGGATGCCGGGGCCGCGGTCGATGATGCGGATCTCGACGCGGTCGAGGTGGCCGCTGGCGGTGACCAGGACGGGTGCGCCGGGGGCGTTGTGGCGCAGGGCGTTGGTGATGACGTTGGCGAGGACGCGTTCCAGCAGCGGCGGGTCGGCGAGGACCGGCGGGGCGGTGTCGAGATCGAGCGGCTGGACGGGCGCGTACTCGTCGAGCAGGGAGTCCAGGGCCCGGGGCAGGACCTCGTCCAGATGGGTGGGCGCCAGGTGGAGGGTGAGGGCTCCGGCCTGGAGGCGGCTCATGTCGAGCAGGTTGTCGACCAGGCGTGCGAGCTTGACGAGGGATTCGTCGGCGGTGGCGAGGAGTTCGCCCTGCTCCTCGTCGGAGAAGGTGACGTCCGGGCTGCGCAGCGAGCCGACGGAGGCCAGCGCGACGGCGAGCGGGGTGCGCAGGTCGTGGCTGACGGCGGCGAGCAGGGCGGTGCGCATCCGGTCGGCGGCCTTGATCGGTTCGACCTCCGCAGCCACGGTGGCGAGGCGGTCGCGCTCGAGCGCGGCGGCGATGTGAGCCGCGAAGGCGGTGAGGACCCGCTGGTCGGCGGCAGGCAGGCGGCGGCCTGCGAGGACCAGCAGTGCATCGCCGTTGACCGGGACTTCGCTCTCCACCCGGTCGGTTGCCGGCTCGGATTCGGAGTCAGTACGGGCGAGCACCTCGCCGCTCCCGCGGTCGAGCAGCGCGACGGAGTCCATGGCGAAGGCGGTGCGCGTCTTGTCCAGCAGGGCGGGCAGGGCGTCGGCGCCGCGCAGGATGCTGCCGGCGAGGGTGGAGAGGGTCTCGGCCTCGGCGGTGGCGCGGGCGGCCCGGCTGGTCAGTCTGCCGGCCCGGTCGACGACGGTGGAGACGGTGAGGGCGACGGCGGCGAAGACCGCCAGGGCGACAAGGTTGTTGGGTTCGTCGATGGTGAAGGTGTGGACGGGCGGGATGAAGTAGTAGTTGAGCAGCAGCGAGGCGACCAGGGAGGCCAGCAGCGCGGAGGTGGCGCCGCCGAGCAGGGCGACCGCGACGACGCCGAGCTGGAAGATCAGCGCGACGGTGGTCAGGTTCAGGCTGCTGAGCTGGGACAGGCCGGCGGTGAGCAGGGCGGGCAGCGCGAGGCCCGCGGCGTAGCCGGCGGCGGTGCGTCGTTTGGAGTGGCGGCGGCCGAGGGAGGGCAGTCGGCCGCGGCCGGTGAACTCGTGGGTGACCATGTGGACGTCGATGTCCTCGGACAGGTCGACGGTGGTCTGCCCGTTGCCTGGGCCGGTGAGGAAGCGGTTGAGCCGTCCACGCCTGCTGGTACCGAGGACGAGTTGGGTGGCGTCGTGGGCGCGGGCGAAGGAGAGCAGGGCGGTGGGGATGTCGTCGCCGACGACCACGTGGTAGCTGCCGCCGAGCGTTTCGACCAGTTGTCGCTGTTCGGCGAGGGCGCCGGGCGAGGCTCCGGCGAGGCCGTCGCTGCGGGTGATGTGGACGGCGAGCAGTTGGCCGCCCGCGGTGCGGTCGGCGATCCGGGCCGCGCGCCGGATGATCGTCTCGCCTTCCGGCCCGCCGGTGAGGGCGACCACGACGCGTTCCCGGGTCTCCCAGACGCGGTCGATGTTGTGGGTGGCGCGGTAGTCGCGCAGTCCTTCGTCGACGCGTCCGGCGACCCAGAGCAGGGCGAGTTCGCGCAGGGCGGTCAGGTTGCCGACCCGGAAGTAGTTGGAGAGTGCGGCGTCCACCTTCTCCGCCTTGTAGACGTTGCCGTGCGCCATCCGGCGCCTGAGGGCCTGCGGGGCCATGTCGACCAGTTCGATCTGGTCGGCGCGACGGACCACTTCGTCGGGGACGGTCTCGCGCTGCGGGATACCGGTGATCTTCTGGACGACGTCGTTCAGTGACTCCAGGTGCTGGATGTTGACGGTGGTGATGACGTCGATGCCGGCGGCGAGCAGCTCTGCGATGTCCTGCCAGCGCTTGGCGTTGCGCCCGCCGGGGATGTTGGTGTGGGCGAGCTCGTCGACCAACGCCACAGTGGGGCGGCGGGCGAGCACGGCGTCGAGATCCATCTCCTGGAACTCGGTGCCCCGGTAGCTGCGGGTGAGCCTCGGCACGACCTCGAGCCCCTGCAGGATGCTCTCGGTGTACTTGCGCGAGTGGGTCTCGATGAAGCCGACCACCACGTCCGCGCCCCGGTCCCGTCTGCGGTGGGCCTCGTCGAGCATCCGATAGGTCTTGCCGACACCGGGGGCCGATCCGAGGTAGACCCTCAGCCGGCCGCGGCGGGTGACGATGCCGGGGGTGAGGTCACGGGACATGGGCGCTGCTCTTTCTCTACGAAGGGCGGCCGGGATGGTGGAGGTTCGGTGGGCGATCGACTGAGCGGCGTCCACTCGTCCGCTCAGCGGACACGCAATGCCGCGGACCGACCCGGGGCGGGGTGTGCTTCCCCGCGCCCCGGGCCGGTCCGTGTCACGCTCTGCGCTGACGCGATGTCACTTCGACTCGCTCAGTGCCTTGTTGAGCAGGACGATGTTGACGCCGTCCTGGCCGAGGAAGCCGAGCGAGCGGCCCTCGGTGTACTTGTCGATCAACTTGTTCAGCGTCTCGGTGGAGACATTGCGCTCCTTGGCGACCCGGTCGACCTGCTCCTTGGCGTAGGCGACCGAGATGTGCGGGTCGAGGGAGGATCCGGAGGCGGTGACTGCGTCCACCGGGACGGTGGCCGGGTCGACGCCGTCGAAGGCGGCGACGGCGGCGCGGCGGTCCTCGACGTTCTTCAGCAGGTCCTCGCTGTTGGGGCCGAGGTTCGAGGCGCCGGAGGCCTTCGGGTCGTAGGCGGAGGCCGCAGGCCGCGGCTGGAACCACTTCGGGTCCGGCTGGGCCTCCTCGTCCGGGTCGTCGGGGTTCTTCTTCGGCAGGTTGTAGTTCTGGCCGAGCAGGCTGGACCCGATCTCCTTGCCGTCGGACTTCACGATCGAGCCGTCGGCCTTGTCGGCGAACGCGACCTGGCTGACGCCGGTGACCAGCAGCGGATAGGCGATGCCGAGGATCACGGTCATCACCAGCAGCATCCGCAGTGCGGTGAGGTGCGTGCGCACGACGGCGGGCAGTGGCTTGGACATCTCTGCTTCTCTCAGCTCAGGCCGGGGATGAACTGGACGATCAGGTCGATCGCCTTGATCCCGATGAACGGCACCACGAGACCGCCGAGTCCGTAGACCCCGATGTTCCGGGCCAGCAGCGAACTCGCGTCCGACGGGCGGTACTTCACTCCCCGCAGGGCGAGCGGGATCAGACCGACGATGACCAGGGCATTGAAGATGATCGCCGAGGTGATGGCCGACTCCGGGCTGTGCAGACCCATGATGTTGAGGTGCCGCAGGCCCGGGTAGACCCCGGCGAACATCGCGGGGATGATCGCGAAGTACTTGGCGACGTCGTTGGCGATCGAGAACGTGGTCAACGCGCCCCGGGTGATGAGGAGCTGCTTGCCGATCTCGACGATCTCGATCAGCTTGGTGGGGTTGGAGTCCAGGTCCACCATGTTGCCGGCCTCCTTGGCCGCCATGGTGCCGGTGTTCATCGCCACGCCGACGTCGGCCTGGGCGAGCGCCGGGGCGTCGTTGGTGCCGTCGCCGGTCATCGCGACCAGCTTGCCGCCGGCCTGCTCCTTCTTGATCAGGGCCATCTTGTCCTCGGGGGTGGCCTCGGCGAGGAAGTCGTCGACGCCGGCCTCCTCGGCGATCGCCCGCGCCGTCAGCGGGTTGTCACCCGTGATCATGATGGTCTTGATGCCCATCCGGCGCAGCTCGTCGAACCGCTCCTTCATGCCCTCCTTGACGACGTCCTTGAGGTAGATCACGCCCAGGACGCGAGGAGTCCTCTCGCCGATCTTCGAGGCGACGACCAGCGGGGTGCCGCCGGCGGCGGAGATGCCGTCGACCAGCTGGGCGACATCGCTGCCGACGCTGCCGCCGTTCTCCGTCACCCACCGGCTCACCGAGCCGGCCGCGCCCTTGCGCACCCGGTGCACGGCGTCGGCCTCGTCGAGGTCGACGCCGGACATCCGGGTCTGGGCGGTGAACGGCACCCAGGTCGCGTGCGTCAACTCGCCCTGGGCGCGGGCCCGCAGGCCGTACCCGGTCTTGGCGAGGACGACGATCGAGCGGCCCTCGGGGGTCTCGTCGGCGAGCGAGGAGAGCTGGGCGGCGTCGGCCAGTTCCTCGACGGTGACACCGTTCGCGGGCTGGAACTCGGCGGCCTGGCGGTTGCCGAGGGTGATGGTGCCGGTCTTGTCGAGCAGCAGGGTGTTGACGTCGCCGGCCGCCTCGACGGCGCGGCCGGACATGGCGAGCACGTTGCGCTGCACCAGGCGGTCCATGCCGGCGATGCCGATCGCGGACAGCAGGGCGCCGATGGTGGTCGGGATGAGCGCCACGATCAGGGCGACCAGCACGACCATCGACTGCGGGGCCCCGGCGAAGGTCGCCATCGGCTGCAGGGTGACCACGGCGATCAGGAACACGATCGTCAGGGAGGCCAGCAGGATGTTGAGGGCGATCTCGTTCGGCGTCTTCTGCCTGGCCGCGCCCTCGACCAGGGCGATCATCCGGTCGATGAACGACTTGCCGGGCTCCGAGGCGATCTTGACGACGATCCGGTCGGAGAGCACCTTGGTGCCGCCGGTGACGGCACTGCGGTCACCGCCCGACTCGCGGATCACCGGCGCGGACTCGCCGGTGATCGCCGACTCGTCGACCGACGCGACGCCCTCGACGACGTCACCGTCGCCGGGGATGATCTGCCCGGCCTCGACCACCACGTGGTCACCCAGCCGCAGCGCGGTGCCGGAGACCTCCTCTTCCGCGCCACTGGCAGGCCAGTTGACCAGGCGGCGGGCCATGGTGTCGCTCTTGGTCTTGCGCAGGGTGTCGGCCTGCGCCTTGCCGCGGCCCTCGGCGACGGCCTCGGCCAGGTTGGCGAAGACCGTGGTCAGCCACAGCCACACCGTGATCGCCCAGGCGAACACGGACGGATCGGCGATCGCGGAGACGGTGGTGACCACCGAGCCGACCTCGACCACGAACATGACCGGATTCTTGACCATGACGCGCGGGTCGAGTTTCTTCACCGCGTCCGGGAGGGACTTGGCAATCAGCCGCGGGTCGAACAGACCGCCGGAGACTCTGTGTGGAGCCTGGCCGTGGTCGACCGGTGCGGGGGTAAGGGTGGTGGACATCAGTGGAGACCTTCCGCGATCGGCCCGAGGGCCAGGGCCGGGAAGTAGGTGAGGCCGACGACGATCAGGACGACGCCCGACAGCAGGCCCACGAACAGCGGCTTGTGGGTGGGCAGGGTGCCCGGGGTGGCGGGGACGGGCTGCTGCTGCGCGAGCGAGCCGGCCAGCGCGAGCACGAACACCATCGGCAGGAACCGGCCGAACACCATGCACAGGCCCAGCGCGGTGTCGTACCAGTCGGTGTTGACGGTGATACCGGCGAACGCCGAACCGTTGTTGTTGGACGCCGACGTGAACGCGTACAGCACCTCGGAGAAGCCGTGCGGACCGGAGTTCAGCATCCCCGCCCGCTCACCGGGCAGCGCCATCGCCAGACCGGTGCCGACCAGCACCAGCGCCGGCGTGGTCAGGATGTACAGCGAGGCGAACTTCATCTCGCGCCCGCCCAGCTTCTTGCCCAGGTACTCGGGCGTGCGGCCGACCATCAGACCCGCCACGAAGACCGCGACGATCGCCAGGATCAGCATCCCGTACAGGCCCGAGCCGGTACCGCCCGGCGCGATCTCGCCCAGCATCATGTTGAAGATCGTGATGCCGCCGCCGAACGGCGTGAACGAGTCGTGGAAGGAGTCCACCGCGCCGGTCGAGGTCAGCGTGGTGGAGGCGGCGAACAGACTGGAGGCGGCCACACCGAACCGCTGCTCCTTGCCCTCCATCGCGCCGCCGGCCGCCTGCAGCGCGGCGCCCGAGTGGTGCGCCTCCGAGAAGGTGACCAGCGCGGCGGAGGCCACCCAGAACAGGCCCATCACCGCGACGATCGCGTAGCCCTGGCGGTTGTCGCCGACCATCCGGCCGAAGGTGCGCGGCAGCGAGAAGGAGATCACCAGCAGCAGGAAGATCTCCAGCCAGTTGGTGAAACCGGTCGGATTCTCGAACGGGTGCGCCGAGTTGGCGTTGAAGAAGCCGCCGCCGTTGGTGCCCAGCTCCTTGATGACCTCCTGGGAGGCCACCGGGCCGCCCGGGATCGACTGGGTGTCGCCACCCAGCGTCACGACGTCGTGGAAGCCGTGGAAGTTCTGCACCACGCCGTTGGCCACCAGCACGAGCGCGAAGACGATCGAGATCGGCAGCAGCAGGCGCAGCACGATCCGGGTGAGGTCCACCCAGAAGTTGCCGACCCGGTCGGTGCGGTTGCGGGTGAACCCGCGGATCAGCGCGGCGACGATCGCGATGCCGACCGCGGCGGAGACGAAGTTCTGCACCGCCAGGCCCGCCATCTGCACCAGGTGGCCCATCGCGGACTCGCCGCTGTAGGACTGCCAGTTGGTGTTGGTGGTGAACGAGACCGCCGTGTTCCAGGCCTGGTGCGGCTCCATCGACGGGACGCCGAGGTTCAGCAGCAGGTGGTTCTGGAGCCGGATCAGGCCGTACAGGAAGAGGATCGAGAGAGCCGAGAACGCGAGTACCGAGCGCAGGTAGACCGGCCAGCGCTGGTCGGCGTCACCGTCGACGCCGACCACCTTGTACAGGCCGCGCTCAACTCTGAGGTGCTTGGCGGAGGTCAGGAGCTTGGCGATGTAGTCGCCGAGCGGGCGGTAGCACAGGGCCAGCGCGCCGACCAGGGCGACGGCCTGCAGCCAGCCCGCGAGAGTGGAGCTCATGTCAGAACTTCTCCGGGTAGATCAGCGCGACGACGAGGTAGCCGACGAGAGCGACGGCGACGATGAGACCTGCGATGTTCTCGGCGCTCACAGCTTCTCCACCCCCCGCGCGACCAGGGCGATGACGGCGAACACGGCAACCGTGACGCCGACGAAAACGAGATCGAGCATGGGCTCCACCAACGTGGTTCAGGACCTGGTCGTGGACGCCTCCGAAGGGCCCGCACGACACCGGCGGCAGACCGGCCAGAGCAGCAAATCAGCCGGTCAGGACGCTGATCGGATCCCTGACGCCTTCCATACGGATGAATTTGGAACATTGACGCGGCCTTGATACCTGCTTCACACGCTTGAGACTTCACCCTGGCCGGAACGTGTCGGTGGCCCCCGACAGCACGCTGTCCGGGGCCACACGTCCGCGCTCAGATCACAGCTTCTCCGGCGCCGGTACGGCCTTGGAACGAACCGGCTCGCCGCGGCGCACCGCGCCGGGGGCGCGGGGGGCGGAGGAGAGCTGCCAGGGCACGCTGATCACCATCACGCCCGGGGTGAACAGCAGGCGGCTCTTCAGCCCGAGCGCCGACTGGTTGTGCAGCAGGTGCTCCCACCAGTGGCCGACCACGTACTCGGGGATGAAGACGGCGACCGCGTCCCGGGGGCTGGTGCGGCGCACGGTACGGACGTAGGAGACGACCGGCTTGGTGATCTCGCGGTACGGCGAGTCCAGCACCTTGAGCGGCACCTGCACCTCGAACTCGTCCCACTGGGTGCGCAGTTCGTCCGTCGCCTCCCTCTCCACCTCGACCGTGACGGCCTCCAGGGTGTCCGGGCGGAACGCCTCGGCGTAGCCGAGGGCGCGCAGGGTGGGCTTGTGGAGCTTGGAGACCAGGACGATGCCGTGCACCTTGGCCGGGCGCACCGATTCGGCCTGCGGGTCCTGGACGGCGAGTTCGTCGGCGACGCTGTCGTAGTGGCGACGGATGGCGCGCATCATCAGCCACAGCACGATCGCGGCGACCACGGCCAGCCAGGCGCCCTGGGCGAACTTGGTCAGCAGCACGATCACCAGCACCAGGGCGGTGGTGACCGCGCCCAGTGCATTGATCACCCTGGAGCGCTGGGCCGCTCGACGCACCGGGCCGTCGCTCTCACTCGCAAGGAGCCGGTTCCAGTGCTTGACCATGCCGACCTGGGAGAGCGTGAAGGAGGTGAAGACGCCGAGGATGTAGAGGTGGATCAGGCTGGTGACGTCCGCGTCGTAGAGCCAGAGCAGGCCGCCGGCGACCACCGCGAGGGCGATGATGCCGTTGGAGAACGCGAGGCGGTCGCCCCGGGTGTGCATCTGCCGGGGCAGGTAACGGTGTTCGGCCAGGATCGAGGCCAGCAGCGGGAAGCCGTTGAACGCGGTGTTCGCGGCCAGGATCAGCACCAGCGCGGTCGCGGCCTGGATCACGTAGAACAGGATGCTGTCGCTGCCGCCGAACACGGAGGCCGCCAGCTGCGCGATCACCGTCTGCTGGGTGTAGCCGGCGCAGTCGGCGGGGAGGCCGGTGAGCTGGCAGGCGTCGTCGACGTAGTGCACCTTCGAGCCCGTCCAAGGAGTGCGGGAGGTGTACTGCTACTGGCTCGTCGGGCCGCTGCGGGGAAACCGCGGCCGGACAGGTACGGCGTGGGCGGCCATGGAAGCCCTGCCACGCTCCGACCGGATCAGCCGCGGGGAGGCAGAGTCACCGGACGGCGGTGACGAAGCGCGACTCCCCCGGCGTCGGGCCGGGAGGCGCCTCCTTCGGTCGCCCGCGAATACGGCGGGCGGTCGTGGTGGCGTGTCGAGCGGTTCATGACGTCCATTCAAATGCACCCGCCACCGGCCGGGCAAGGACGGTTCATTTGCCCTGACGAATCCTTGACGAGCAGTCAGCCCCGCGGAGTCCGGGTGTGACCCTGCACGGCCAGCGCCTGCACGCGCACCCTGCGTCGGGGCAGCGAGGCGGGCAGCGACGCGACAAGTGCGGCAGCCGCGAACAGGCCGAGGCGCATGCATTCGACGCCGGTTCCGCCCCACTCCAAGGTCGCATGGCGGTGGACCACGAAACCGTTGAAGAACAGCCAGCCGGTCCCTGCGATCAGCGGGGCCGCCACCGGGCGGGAGACCGCGCCGACCAGGACGCAGAGGACGGTGAACCCGCCGAGCGCGAACGCTGTGGAGTGTTGCTCCCGGAGCACGGCGAGGGCGAGCGTCAGGGCGGCGCAGGCGATCAGTGCGATCGCGCCCGACATGCTCACCGCCAGACGGTCCACCACCGGCCGGAAGGAGGATCGGCCCGGACGGGCATGGTAGAGCCTCATGATTGTCCGTTCCCTCTCAATGACCCTCGACCGGCACAGCCGGCAGGTGCCAGACCCTGCGGCGGCGAAAGGCTTCCAGCTCACGCTGGAGCGTAGGCTTCGGCACGGCGAGAACCGGGCAGGCGGCGTGGTTGACGCAGTACGCCGTCACGGATGGCCGCAGCGCTCGGCGAATCGGGCTGCCGCCGCCGGCACCCACCACCAGCAGGTCGTCCGGGCGGTCCGCGCTGGACACCAGGGCGCCGCCGGACTCGCCACGCACGACCTCGCTGGAGAGCCGTACCCCGGTCGGCGTGCCGCCGAAAGCGTCGTCGAGCGCCTTCTCCAGGCGCACGACCGCGGCCTCCCGCCAGGCGGCCAGCAAGGGCGGGCAGGGCGCACGGCGGTAACGTGCTCACCGCCCTGCGGGAGCCAGGCGAGGACGGCCAGCACCTCGGCATCCGTGCGGCGGGCCTCCTCGACAGCCCGGTGCAGAGCGGCCAGGCTGCCGAGCGATCCACTGACGCCGACGACGATCCGTTGCGTCCGGTGCTCGCCGCGGCAGGCCTCATCCATGCCCGTCATTTCGTTCCTCGTTCACTCGACTACGCCCAGCCAAGCCCACGGGCGGGCAGGCGCCGCCGTTCGTTGACGCTTCCCTGACGGTCGGGACGACGATTCCAACGCGTTCCTGACGACCGCACAGCCCTGCGGAGCACCTGGTCAAAGGCCTGGTACGAACTGGACCAGCAGGTCGATGAGCTTGATGCCGAGGAAGGGCAGCACGAGTCCGCCGAGGCCGTAGATCCGCAGGTTGCGCCCCAGCAGCGCGGAGGCGGAGGAGGGCTTGTAGCGCACGCCCCGGAGGGCGAGCGGGATCAGCGCAACGATGATCAGCGCGTTGAAGACGATCGCCGAGGTGATCGCGGACGTCGGGCTGTGCAGGCCCATGACGTTCAGGTACCTGAGGCCCGGGTAGGCGCCGGCGAACATGGCCGGGATGATCGCGAAGTACTTCGCCACGTCGTTGGCGATCGAGAACGTGGTCAACGCCCCTCGCGTGATGAGCAGTTGCTTGCCGATCTCGACGATCTCGATCAACTTGGTCGGATTGGAGTCCAGGTCCACCATGTTCCCGGCCTCCTTCGCCGCCGAGGTCCCGGTGTTCATCGCCACCCCCACGTCGGCCTGGGCCAGCGCGGGCGCGTCGTTGGTGCCGTCGCCGGTCATCGCGACGAGCCTGCCGTCCTCCTGCTCCTTCCTGATCAGCGCCAGCTTGTCCTCGGGGGTGGCCTCGGCGAGGAAGTCGTCGACGCCGGCCTCCTTCGCGATCGCCCTGGCGGTCAGCGGATTGTCGCCCGTGACCATGACCGTACGGATTCCCATCCGCCGCAGTTCCGCGAACCGCTCGCCGATGCCCTCCTTGACGACGTCCTTGAGCTGGATCACTCCCAGCGCCCGGGCGCCGTGCCGGTCGTGGACGGCGACCATCAGCGGGGTCCCACCACCCGCGGCGATCACGTCGACGATCTCGAAGGCCTGCGGCGGAACCTGCCCCCCGTGGTCGTACACCCAGGTCGCGACTGCGGCCGCGGCTCCCTTCCGGACCAGGATCGCCGGGCTGTCGGGCCAGGTGAGGTCGACACCGCTCATCCGGGTCTGCGCGGAGAAGGGGACGAAGTCCATGTGCCCGAGTTCACCTTGGGCGCGCGTCCGCAGCCCGTACCGCTCGCGGGCGAGTGCCACGATCGAGCGGCCTTCGGGGGTCTCGTCGGCGAGACTGGACAGCTGGGCGGCCTCGGTGAGCTGATCGGCCGTCACGCCGGCCAGCGGGACGAAGCGGACGGCCTGCCGGTTGCCGAAGGTGATGGTGCCGGTCTTGTCCAGCAGCAGAACGTCCACGTCCCCGGCCGCCTCCACCGCCCGGCCCGACATCGCAAGCACGTTCCGCTGCACGAGACGGTCCATGCCCGCGATGCCGATCGCGGACAGCAGGGCACCGATGGTGGTGGGGATCAGCGCGACCAGCAGGGCGACCAGGACGGCCGTGCTCTGCTCGGCGCGGGCGTAGATGGCGAGTGGCTGGAGGCTGACGACGCTGAGGATGAAGACGATGGTGAGGGAGGCGAGCAGCAGGTTGAGCGCGATCTCGTTCGGGGTCTTCTTCCGCTCGGCGCCCTCGACCAGGGCGATCATGCGGTCGATGAAGGTCAGCCCGGGTTTGGAGGTGATTCGCACGACGATCCGGTCCGAGAGGACCTTGGTGCCGCCGGTGACGGCGCAGCGGTCGCCGCCGGCCTCCCGGATCACGGGGGCGGATTCGCCCGTGATGGCGGACTCGTCGACGGCCGCGATGCCGTCGACCACGTCGCCGTCGCCGGGGATCGTCTCACCGGCCTCCACGACCACGAAGTCGTGGAGGACCAGTTTCTCGGCCGGCACCCGTTCCTCCCGGAAGGTCCGGAGCCCGACGCGCCAGCTTGCGAGCCGTCGGGCCAAGGTCCCCGACCTGGCCTTGCGCAGGGACTCGGCCTGGGCCTTGCCGCGTCCCTCCGCCACGGCCTCCGCCAGGTTGGCGAACACCACGGTGAGCCACAGCCAGAGGCTGATCAGCCAGGTGAAGACGGTCGGCGAGACGACCGCCGACACGGTGGTCAGGGCCGAGCCGACCTCGACCACGAACATCACCGGGTTCTTGATCATCACCCGGGGATGCAGCTTGCGCAGCGCGTCCGGGAACGACGTGAGCAACTGCTTCGGATCGAACAGGCCGCCCCCGGAACGGCGGTGACGGGCAGTCGGGGACGGTGGCGCCGGGCGGATGGACTGGTCCCTCTCGGGAGCCGGAGCAAGCATGCTGCGAACCTTCTGGCGGGCCGGTGACGGGAGGCTGGGCAAGGTCGACCTCAGCCAACCGGCGGCCGTGGGCGCGGACGGCCGGCTCTGACACTCTTCTGACGGTCAGCCAGAAGAGATTGACGCCGCCTTGATCCTCGGGATGTTCCGGCGGACCTCACCGTCGCCGGCTCGCTCGCCGGTCCGGTACAGCAGGCCACGGGCGGCCCGACCACGACGACACCGGGCTCTCGGCTTGGCTACGGATGCGGAGTTCGAGGGACGGGCGGCATAGTTGCCCCGCCATGCCGAGGCCGTCGGCCGGTGATCCGGCCGACGGCCGTACGGGGTCAGTCCAAGTACCCCATGGCGATCCGGCAGTGGCCTCCGGACGCCCGGTGCCACTCCCCCTGGTCGGTCTCCGGGTCGTCGGCGTCCGCGGGCCGTGGCACCGAGACCACGGGCAGGCTGCGGAGATCGCGCGGTCGCCCCGCCGGAAGCCTGAGCACCGGCGTCGGCGGATTGCCGGACGGGCGGTTGACCTCGACAGTGTCTTGCGTGCCCATGCTCATGGTCATTCGCTTCCTTCGGGACGCGGTCTCGCACTCAGAGCCGCCGGGGGGGGAGTCTGTGGCCCTGTTCGGGGCCGCCAGGCGATCTCTGCCACTCCCAGTGGAGTCCCGATCCTCCCCCGCCGCAACGGGCATTGACGTGCGGCCTACGCCCAAGTCGCCCGTCTTGACAACTCCTTGACACCGTCCTGATCTGCCGAACCGCGCCGGCCCGACGAGGACGTGGCCGTGGTGACCGTCCCGCTTCCGCGAGAACATCGCCCGCTGGGCCGCCCACCGCTCCGAGCTGGAACCCACGATCCGTCAACTTCCCGCCCTGACCGCCGGTCCGGCCGACGTGTGTGAGGCACCCGTTCAGGGCCTCACCGACGTCGACCTGCCCCACCGACGCCATGTTCCCCCACCCAGCGTCAACACCGGGAGCCGCTCCGAGAACGGGCCCCATGTCAAGGAGCCGTCAGGGGCCGTCGCCGGACAGTCAACGAGTCGTCAGGAACGGTTGCCGTGCGCGTGAAGCGGCCTAGCGTCGGAGAGACACCAGCCGGGTCGGACCGCGACCTGTCCGCACCTCTCGGCAGTGGGGTGCTCACCGGTGTCGACGCCGAGTCGACCCGCAGACCCTCGGCGACCCCTGCGGGCGATCGCCGGGGGAGGAGGGCCCGCACTCCCTGGACTTCGTCGACCCCACCACCCGCACGGGGCCGGCGTCGATCAGCGGGAGCTGTCCGCCGTGGTCACCGGGCTCCGGCGGGCCGGCGCCACGCTCTCCCCGTCCCACCGCACAGGGCCCCGCCGCACCTGACGGCCTTTCACCGAGGAGGAGTCCACATGGCAGTTCTCGGCGCCTCGCGCACCCACGCGCCAAGGACCTCACCCAGGGCGTTCGGGTCCGCGCTCGCCCTGCTCACCGCCGTGCTCCGGCGGCTCGCCGACAGCCCACTGGACAGCTCGGTGCTGCAGGCCATCGGCGGCCCGGCCGGAAGTGCCGGCGGTGGTGAGGGCGTGAGCCGTCGGACGGTCCGGGTGCGGGCCGACTGGCGGACCGTCACCACAGCGGACGGCACACCACGGCTCGAAGCCCGCTGGGCTCCCGACAACTGACCGCATCCCCCTGTACCTCGCCCCGCTGACACGACCGCAAGGAGGATGAGATGTCCCTGTACTACCCCCGGGTCTCGCGTATCCACTCGACCTGGCCCGCCGTCGACGCCGCAGCGGCCACCGTCCTCCGGCTCGACGGCGGTCCCAGGTCCGACCCGCCGCGCGCCACCGCGACCGGCATCGCCGTCGATACCGTGCGCCGCACCGCGGTCGCCGGCGGCCGCCCGCTGAAGCTCACCTACATGGAGTTCGAACTCCTCGCCCACCTGGTGGCGCATCCGCTGCGGGTCTACAGCCGCCGCCAGCTGCTGACCAGTGTCTGGGAGCAGGAGCCGTTCGGCGACACCAGGACGATCGACGTGCACGTCGCCCGGCTGCGCCGCAAGCTCGGGCCCGAGCTCCGGGACACCATTGCGACCGTCCGGCAGGTCGGCTACTGCTACGACCCCGGTGCGCAGCACCGGCCGTGAGCCCGAACCCGGTCCCGGCGGACCGAGAGCGCCGGGTTCACGGCGGCATGTATCAAGACCACGTCAAGGACGGCGCGCGACGCGTAGTACGTACGTCAAGGACAGCAGCCCGAGCGGTCGGACGGTCGTCAAATGGAGGTGCGGGGCTGAACGGGTTCCGCCGACCGGAGAGCGGGAAGAGAGCGAACTGTCATGATCGAGGGCATTCGGGTCGTCGTCGGGGTCAACGGCTCCTTGAGCAGTCTCGCGGCCGTGTACCGGGCAGTGGAGGAAGCGGGCCGGCGCGATGCCGTACTCGTCCCGGTGATCGCCTGGTCCGACACGGGCGGCGACCACCTGCGGCCGCTGTCGGAGCTGGAGCATGCGGCGCGCAAGCGTCTGGACACCGTGTTCGAGCAGGCCTTCGGCGGCTACCCGCACGACATCGTGATCCGTCCGCTCGTGGTCCGCGCCGAAGCCGGCCGAGCGCTGGTCGCCGCCGCCGACCGCCCGACCGACCTGCTGGTGCTCGGCAGCGGCCACCGCGGCCGCCTCCAGCACGCCCTGCACGGCTCGGTGGCTCGCCACTGCCGCACCCACGCGGTCTGCGACGTGTTGGTGGTCTCCCCGTCCGAGCTCCTGGAGAGTATGGAACTCACCGCGCGCAGCGGCGCACCTCTGCCCTTCCTCGCCGGCCGCAGCCGGGCTCCGCGCCACTCCGCCGTCTCGGCCTGAACCCGCCCGCACGGTTCGCGGGTCACACCGCGAGAAGGGCCGGGGTCAGAGCACCGAGAGCACTCACGACGCCGCGATGCGGAGGCCGAAGACGAACGTCGTGCCGCCTCCCGGGGTGTCATCGACACCGAGTTCTCCGTGCATGGCCTCGGTGAACCCCTTGGCGACGGCGAGGCCGAGACCGGCTGCCGTCCCGGGGGTACTGCCCTGGGCCTGCCGAAAGGGCTGGAAGAGATCGTCGCGCCGGTCCCGTTCGATCCCCCGGCCCCGGTCGATGACCCGGATCTCCACCCGGCCTTCGACGACACCGGCGTCCACCCGCACCGCAGTGCCGGGCGGTGACCAAGTCCGGGCGTTGGCCAGCACATTGGCCAACGCCCGCTCCAGCAGGCCGGGATCGGCCTCGATCCCGGGAAGGTCCTCCGCGATCTCGGTCTCCACCGGCACCGAGGATCCCGGCAGCGCTGCCACCGCCGCGGCCACGACGTCCCCGACGGCCACCGGCCTGAGCGTCACCGGCACCTGCCCGGCCTGCATGCGGCTGAGGTCGAGCAGGACGACGATGAGACGGGTCAGCCTGTCCGCCTCGGTGTCGATGTACGTCTTCCCCACCCCCGGCGCGGCGCCCAGGTAACCCGCAGCTTCCCGTCGCTGGCCACGAAGGCCTCCTGTTCAACGCCTCTGCCGGTCGTCGGTGACTGTCTCCATCGTCCTCGAAGGGGCGGTCAGCCGACGTGCACGCGGGGGCGGCGGGTACGGTCGGGTTCGGCCTCCCGCAGGACTTCCCGGGTGACCGGGGCGACCTCGCCCTGGCCGAACAGGAAGAACCGCATGAACTGCGCGAACGGGTTGCCCTCGGTCCACTCGAAGTAGATGTGCGGCTGCTGCCCGGTCGCGTCCCGCACGTGCAGCAGCAGCGCCGCGAGCGCGTTCGGGATGCTGGAGTGCTCCAGGGTGAGGACCCGGTAGCGATCGTGCAGTACCGCGCCGTGGACCCGCAGTTCAGCCTCGAAGTCGGACGGGTCCCGGACGGTGACCTCGACGAACACCAGGTCGTCCTCGACCGGGATGTCGTTGTCCGCCCGGATCTGGTGCAGCTTCTCCCGGTACTCGGTGAGATCGCGGCTGTCGGGCTGGTTGGCGATCAGCCGGATCGTCCGGTTCGAGCAGTCGCGTACGAAGCGCTCGGCGACCTGGTCGAGGACCACGTCGGTGACCCGGAGCTCGAACGCGCGGGCCAGCCGGGAGGCCAGCGAGATCAGCACGATGGCGGCGATGAAGCAGGCACCGATCTTCACGCCGTCGGGCCGCTCGGCGATGTTGTCGCCGGTGGTGTAGACGAAGACCGCGGCGATGATCGCGAAGCCCACGGTCCAGCCGCGCTGGCCGGCCTTGTGCGCGGCGATGGTGACCGCGATGGCGGCCGAGGTGATCAGCACCAGGACGCCGGTGGCATAGGCGCCGCCCTGCTCGTCCACGCTGGCGTCGAAGATCCAGGTGATCAGGAAGGCGACCCCGGTGAGCACCAGGACCATCGGGCGCACGGCCCGCGCCCAGTGTGGCGCCATGCCGTAGCGCGGCAGGTAGCGGGGCATCAGGTTGAGCAGGCCCGCCATCGCCGAGGCCCCGGCGAACCAGAGGATGGCGATGGTGGAGGCGTCGTAGACGCTGCCGAAAGCACCGCCGAGGTACTCGTGAGCCAGGTAGGCCAAGGCGCGGCCGTTGGCCGCGCCGCCCGGTTCGAAGGCCGCGGGCGGGATCAGCAGGGTGGTGATGAGGCTGGTGGTGATCAGGAAGACGCTCATGATCACGGCGGCGGTGGTGAGCAGCTTGCGGGTGCCGCGGATCCTCCCGGTCGGTTTCTCCTCGGTGTCGCCCTCCTCGCCCTCGATGTGCGGCATGACCGCGACGCCGGTCTCGAAGCCGGACAGGCCCAGGGCGAGTTTCGGGAAGACCAGCAGGGCCACACCGACCATGGCCACCACGTTGCCGTGCTCGGCGGTCAGCGCGTCCGTCCAGTCCGTGATCAGCTGCGGATCGGTCAGCACGTGCCACAGTCCGACCGCGACCACCACCACGTTCAGCGCGAGATAGACCGCGACCAGGACCACGGCCACGCCGATCGCCTCGCTGAAGCCCTTGAGGAACACCGCCCCGAGCAGGGCGACCAGGATCATCGTGATCAGCACCTGACGGCCGTGCAGCGCGTCGGTCAGGTGCGGATTCTCCACCAGGTGCGCCGTGGCGTCGGCGGCGGAGAGGGTGATGGTGATCACGAAGTCGGTCGCGGCGAAGCCGAGCAGGGCCAGCACGAACAGCTTCCCCTGCCAGAACGACAGCAGGCGTTCCAGCATGGCGATCGAGCCCTGCCCGTGCGGGCTCTCCTGGGCCACCCGCCGGTAGACCGGCAGCGCCCCGCACAGCGTGACCAGCACCAGCACGACGGTCGCCAGCGGGGACAGCAGCCCGGCCGCCAGCGCCGCGATACCCGGCTGGTAGCCGAGCGTGGAGAAGTAGTCCAGCCCGGTCAGGCACATCACCCGCCACCACCGCTGCCGGTGCTCCGCAGGAGCCTCGGCGTGCGGACCCGGGTGCTGCTTCGCCCGGTCCGATGTGCCCTCCAGCAACCACGCCCGCAACCGCTGCCGCGCCGATGGCGAGGAACCACGAGCATCAGAGGCCGAGCCTGCCATCGTGCACCCCTGTCGAGACCGCCGACCACCTGGCCCGCCGGACCGGCGGCCGGCTCAGCGTAGGCGAGCCGCTCCCCCGGCCCGGGGAGGCACCCGGCCGGTGGTCCCGCTGTCACCCCATCAGCGGTCCACCCCCACCCCGCACGGCGGACGGGCTCGATGCCGGCTCTTCGTGGTCAGGCGCGGCCTGGGCCGGCGAGGACCAGGTGGGACCTCCCGCCCGCCGCGGAGCAACGCAGGCCACGGTGGCGCCGGTGTCCCGGGGCGGCGTGGGATCGGCCGACCCGTACGTCATGGCTCAGCCGACCTGGTGGTCGCGGGTGGCGGCGAGCTCGCGTACCGCGTCGGCGACGGCTCGGAAGTCCTTGCGCAGGATCTTGGAGTGGTTGCTCGCGACCTTCGCGCTGACCCGGATGTCGGGGTTACGGGCGAGCACCGGGTCGAGGTTGGCGCGGATCTGCTCCATCAGTTTCGCGTCGCCGCCCAGGTTGCCGCCGGTGGCCAGTACGTACCGGGCCGGCACGGTCAGACGGTCGAGGACCGGGTCGAGGGCGGCGGGCGCGCAGAGCTCGTTGGCCTCGATGTTGATCTCGGCGTGTTGCGCGGCGCTCATTCGCGCCGCCAGGCCGAGCGGGCGGGCGATCGGGAACAGCGGGCTCAGCCGGCGGAACAGCCTGCGGATCTGTGCCCGGGCGGCGTCGTCGAGCCACTCGTGCGGCAGGGCGCCGTCCACGGACACCACCCCCAGAGCGCGGTCCGGGTTCCGGGCCGCCCAGTGCACGGCGACCATGGCGCCGTAGGACCAGCCCACCAGGATCGGCCGGTCCACGCCCCTGGCGCCGAGGACGGCGTCGAGATCGCGGAGGCACGCCTCGAAGGAGTAGTCCGCGGCGCGCCTCGACTTGCCGCGGGCGCGCTCGTCGTAGGTGATGTGCCGGTAGTCGCCGCCGAGGTCGGTGATGACGCGCCGCCAGTGCGACTGGTCGGCGTAGGAGCCGTTGAGGTAGACCACGGGACGGCCGGGCCCGCCGGTGTCGGTCACGGCCAGTGCGGTGTCATCGATCGACACCATGCCGGTCCAGGCGGACTGCTTGACGGTCATGGCTTGGCTTCTTCCGGTGTCGGAGGTGGATCAGGGATGACGTTCAGAGGCTGTGGGCGGTGATGTTGCCGTGGGTGGTGGTGGCGTGGATGGTGAGGGCGGCGTCGGCGCCGTCGGTGTTCTTGAGCGCGTTGTCGATGCGGCCGTAGGAGGTGCCGGCGTTCAGGGCGGCGGAGACGCCGCGGGCGGCGCCGATGGAGATGTCGCCGGCCTGGGTGCGCAGTTCGACGGTGCCGTGTGCGGCCTCGGTGATGTGGAGGTCGCCCTGCTGGGTGGTGATGTTCGCGGGGCCGCCCAGGCGGCCGACCGCGATGTCGCCGGCGAGGAGGGTGAGGTGGGCGCTCGCGGTCTCGTCGAGCTTGACCGTGCCCCGGGCGGTGTCGAAGGTGACGTCGCCGAGCCGTCCGACGCCGCGGAGTTCGGCGTCGGCGGCCTTCGCCTCGATCCGGGAGCCGGCGGGCAGTTGGACGGTGACCTCGACGGATCCGCAGGCGCCGAGGATCTGGTTCCTCGCCTCCGGGGCGTTGATCCGCAGGACGCCGTCGGCGTACTCGACGGTGGTCTGCTCGGCCGCCTTCACGTCGCGGCCCTTCGAGGCGTTCGCGGGCAGGACCTCGACCGTGGTGTCGGTGCGGTCGGCGGCGATGAAGCGGAGGCGGCCGGCGGGGATGTCGAGGACGGCGGTGATCGGGGTGGGGGTGGCGAACTTCTGCATGGCGTTCTCTCCTGCACTCGTTGTTTCTGACTCCGAGAACGCTACGTTGCGTTCAGGAATCACGCAACGAGTTCGTTGCGCATGATCGGCATCACTGCAGGTGGAAGCCCAAGTTTCGTTGCAACGGATCTGGCTTTAACGCAACGAACGCCTCGCTGTACGTTGCATTGGATTGAGAGTGAACGCTAAGCGCTGAAGCTGGACGTGGACCGGCTCGGCACGCCGGGCGAGAGCGCGTCGCTGACGTGGCTGCGCTGCAGATCGCCGAGCTGACGCTGCGGGAGTTCGACCTGCCGGTCGCCACCGAAGATCCGACCATGGCCTGCATAGCCGATCCCGAGCGGTGGCACGTCGAACGCCACCCACCGTGGCTGCTCAAGCGGCCGGGCGCCCGGGTGGCCAGCGTGTGCCGGAGCTGGTGCGGAGTTACCGGTCACTGTCCATGACACGTGCTGTATTGGGCAGGTCGTTTGAGAGCCACTTCGGCAACGGGAGTGAGAGCCACTGGTCTAGGCACCGAGATTGAGAGCCGCCTCGCCTGACAGCGCGACACACCATGTTCGGAGCAATGTCATCAGTTGGTCCGGTTGGACGCGACACACTGCACTTCTTGATCATGCAAGACAGGCCGGTTGGGCTGTCACCCTTCAGCACCAGAAGGCAACGAGTGGCGTCGCTCACGAGATGGCCACGACGGCGAGTCAGGTCTCACTTTTGCCGTTTCAGCGCGCGTGTCACGCGGGGGAGTTCCTCGTGAAGTAGTCGGCCGACCAGTGCGCCGCCGAAGACGACGACTCCCACGCCGACCAGCCATGACTGGAGGACCAGAACGGTCCCGAATGGACCGTAGGTGACCGTGTTGGAGGCGATCAGCGGTGAGAAGACGAGCCGGGAGAAGAGCCGCAGGCCGAGCAGTCCGACCACGGTCACCACGGCCCCTGGCAGAAGGGCGCGCCAGCGCACCCGCCCGCCGAGCAGGAGCCGTTGCGACCACCAGACGAACAGGACCGCGCTCAGCGCCGCCGCGAGACCGCCGGCCGGGGATCGGCGCCAGAGCGTACTGGTGGCGGACAGGAAGAGGAATCCGATGAGGGCGGCGAGCCACAGCACGTGGCGCCACCGGGCCCACCAGCGGGCCGGCGGTAGATTCCAGGCCTTCTCGTAGCCGCTTTGCACCGCGGCCCCGAACGAGAGGCCGAACACCGCCAGGGCGGCGAGGCCGAAGGCCGTCGTGGTTTGAAACGCCTGGCCGGGCCGCCCGAAGAGCTGCTCGACCTCCTGTCTGGAAGCCAGTGACACGCCGAGCCCATCCCCCAGCCACTGCGCGAATCCTCGCCCACGGTTGGGATCGGCTGCGGAGACCACGATCAGTAGCGGGACCAGGGTGAGGAACCCGAGGGCCGCGAAGCCCAGCGCCCGCTGTGACAGCTGCAGGTCGCCGCCCCGCATCCAGCCGCGCCCGGCCGGCGACCGGCGGACCACCCGCCGCAGCCGGCCGAACAGAGACGGCCGGTCTCCAGCACTGGGGGGCTCCATCGGCATACACGTTGACTACCACGGTCGACACGCCGCTGCTGGAGGGCGCGGCCACAGGAACAGAGCCAGGTCCCTCCGGGTAGAGCCTGTCGGCGAAACGACCTGACGGGGTCCGGGACAGCCAACCCGGCCACCCCGACTCCGATGACAGCACTCCGAATCGGATCGTTGTGGTGAAACATCACCCGAAAGGGGCGGCTCCGAAACCCATTGTCGATCTTGGTCCGACGGCACTCCGGATGGCTCCACCAATAGAGCAACGTGGCTCTCACTCTCGTTGCCCAACTGGCTCCCAATCGACCTGTCGAAACACACGTGCCTACACGCCGATCGCCGCCTGGACCGTCGAGGACGAGCACTTCGACGTCTCGGAGCAGGCCGAGGCGCTCTACGACGCCCCGCGCCAAGCCGGGCGCCGCCGAGCCGGAGGACGATGACGACGGTGGGGGCTGAGCGGGCCCGGCTGCGGCGGTTCGCGCTGCTGGTGCGGTTGAAGGCGCGCCGATGCCCCGGCGGTGGTCGCCGGGGCTGCCCACTCGCGATCCGCAGGTGGCTCGGTGGCTCAGGTGGTGCTGTCCGACGTCGTTTCGGGTTTGGCGTGGAGGATCTCGCGGGCCTGGTCCGCGGCGCGGGCGATGCTCTCGGAGATGAAGTCGACGAAGCGGGCGATGTTCTCCAGGCGGGCGGCGGCCGGGGTGCCGGGGCCGAGGATGCCGCCGCCCTGGCGGGCGACCTCGCCGAGGTGGGCGGTGGCGCGGGCGCTGGCCATCGTCGACTGGTACAGGACGTCGTTGTCGACGACGTAGCGCTCGCGGCGGCGTTCGTCGCGTTCGCGGCGGATGAGGCCCTGGCTTTCGAGGAATGTGATCGCCTTGGAGACGGACGCCGGGCTGATCTGGAGGCGCTGGGCGAGTTCGGAGGCGGTGAGGCTGCCGGCGTCGGTGGTGTAGAGGCCGGCCAGCACCCGGGCCGTCATCTTGGGCAGGCCCGATTGCATGAAGACGGTGGCGAGCACCTCCTCGTACTCGCGTACGGCCTCGGCATCGCGTCCGTGGGCCTGCGGGGGCGTGTTGGGGCCCTGGGGTGCGGCGCGCCTGCGGCGGTGGGCGCGGTGTTCGGTGGCGCGGTGGGCGAGGTCGGCGCGGTAGGCGGTGGGGCCGCCGTTGCGCATCACCTCACGCGTGATCGTCGAGGTGGGGCGGTCGAGGCGCCTGGCGATCTCCGCATAGGCGAGGCCGTCGGCCAGTCCCAGCGCGATCTTCTGGCGTTCCTGCTGGGTGAGTCTGCCTCCCGGCATCGCGGTCTCCTTCGTGGTCCGTGGTGTCTCCACCTTAGCGTTCACTCTCGATTCATTGCAACGCAAAGGGCGAGGACTATTGCATTAGATTCAGAGCCATTGCAATGAAATCTCCACCTCCACCTGCACTGACGCCGATCATGCGCAACGAACTCGTAGCGCGATTCTTGAACGCAACGTAGCGTTCTCTGAGTCAGAAACAACGAGTGCAGGAGAGAACACCATGCAGAAGTTCGCCACCCCCACCCCGATCACCGCCGTCCTCGACATCCCCGCCGGCCGCCTCCGCTTCATCGCCGCCGACCGCACCGACACCACGGTCGAGGTCCTGCCCGCGAACGCCTCGAAGGGCCGCGACGTGAAGGCGGCCGAGCAGACCACCGTCGAGTACGCCGACGGCGTCCTGCGGATCAACGCCCCGGAGGCGAGGAACCAGATCCTCGGCGCCTGCGGATCCGTCGAGGTCACCGTCCAACTGCCCGCCGGCTCCCGGATCGAGGCGAAGGCCGCCGACGCCCAACTCCGCGGCGTCGGACGGCTCGGCGACGTCACCTTCGACACCGCCCGGGGCACGGTCAAGCTCGACGAGACCGCGAGCGCCCACCTCACCCTCCTCGCCGGCACCATCGCGGTCGGCCGCCTGGGCGGCCCCGCGAACATCACCACCCAGCAGGGCGACCTCCACATCACCGAGGCCGCACACGGCACCGTCGAACTGCGCACCCAGGCCGGCGACATCTCCATCGGCGCCGCCCGCGGCGTCTCCGCCGCCCTGAACGCCGGCACCTCCTACGGCCGCATCGACAACGCGCTCAAGAACACCGACGGCGCCGACGCCGCACTCACCATCCACGCCACCACCACCCACGGCAACATCACCGCCCACAGCCTGTAGCAGGGGCGCCGCTCAGGCGCGGCGATCCCGTCCGTTCGGTTGAACCTCGTAACAGTCCTGAAGGAGCACCGCACCATGTCCAACACCCTTACCGACCATGACCGCCCGGAGCTGCAGAAGGCCATCGAGGAGATGGTCGAGTCCGGTTTCACCGGGGTCACGATGCGCGTGCACGACGAGCGGGGCGAGTGGGTCGGCAGCGCCGGGGTGCGCAAGCTGGGCGAGACCGCGAAGCCGCCGACGAACGGGCACGTCCGGGCAGGCAGCGTCACGAAGACCTTCACCGCGACCGTGGCGCTGCGGCTGGTGGCCGAGGGCGCGATCGAGCTGGACGCCCCGGTGGCCGACCACCTGCCCGAGTTCGGGCTGGACCGGAAGGTCACGGTGCGGATGCTGCTGCAGCACACCAGTGGGGTGTTCAACTTCACCGGCGAGTACTACGACGACGGGACGTTCGCGCCGGGGATCCCCGCCACGACGGCGGGCCAGGAGTGGGTGGACAACCGGTTCAGGACCTACCGGCCGGAAGAGCTGGTACGGCTGGCGCTGTCCAAGCCGGCACGGTTCGAGCCGGGGACGGACTGGAGCTACTCCAACACCAACTACGTGCTGGCCAGGCTGCTGATCGAGAAGGTGACCGGCCGCTCGCTCGCCGAGGAGATGCAGCGGCTGGTCCTGGGGCCGCTCGGGCTGTCGGGCACCGTCCTGCCGGAGACCGGCACGGAGATCCCCGAACCGCACACCCACGCCTACTACCGGTACGAGGACGCCGGCCGGCAGAGGACGGTCGACGTCACCCGCCAGAACCCCTCCTGGATCTCCACCGGCGGGGACATGATCTCGACCACCCGGGACCTCCACACGTTCATCTCCGCGCTGATGGGCGGCAGGCTCCTGCCGGCCCCGCTGCTGGCCGAGATGTGCAAGCCGCATCCCAAGGTCGGCTACGGCCTGGGGGTGTTCGTGCAGGATGCGGGCGCAGGCGGCGGCACCGTCATCACCCACAACGGCGGCATGGCGGGCCACGCGGCACTGATGTACAGCACGCCCGACGGCAGCAGGACCCTGACCGCCGCGCTGAACTACGTCGACGACGCCGCGCTGTCCATGGCAGGGCCGTTCCAGACGGCGACGCAGAAGCTCGTCGAGGAGGTCTTCGGCGGCGGGCGGACCGGGTCGGCCGACGCGGCCGAGCCGGGTCGGTAGACAGGGCCGACCGACGTGGACCCCGGGGCCGCCCCTCGTTCGGGGCGGCCCCGCGGCCGCGGGGGATCGTCCGGTACGGATACTCCTCGTTCCCCCTCGACCTTTCCCCTCGGTCGCCGTTTTGCCGGAACGGCAACAGAAGTGGCGTGACCGGGACGCGATCGGCGACGGTGGGCCCGTGACCGACAACATCGCAGCAGGATCATCCGTCTCCGACGCCCCCTCCCCCGCGGACGACTACCTCGGAGACCCCGCGGTGCGGGCGGAGTGGGACGGCAGGTACGCCGACCGGCAGCAGCTGTGGAGCGGCCGGCCCAACGGCGCGCTCGTGGCCGAGGTCGCCGGGCTCGCTCCGGGGCGTGTGCTCGACGTGGGCTGCGGCGAGGGCGCGGACGCCGTCTGGCTCGCGCGCGGCGGCTGGGACGTGACCGGGCTGGAGGTCTCGGGTGTGGCGCTGGAGCGGGCGGCCGGCCACGCCCGGGACGCCGGCGTCACCGTTCGCTGGGTGCATGCCGGGCTGGCGGAGGCGGTGCTCCCGCCGGCCTCCTTCGACCTGGTCTCCGCCCAGTACCCGGCTCTGCTGCGTACCCCCGACGCCGCGGCCGAGCGGGCGCTGCTCGCGGCGGTCGCGCCCGGCGGCGTGCTGCTGCTCGTGCACCATGCCGGGATGGACACCCGGCAGGCGCACGACAGCGGCTTCGACCCGGCCGACTACGTCTGGCCCTCGATGGTGGCCGCACTGCTCGACGAGGACTGGAGGATCGAGGTGGACGAGCAGCGTCCACGCATGGCCCCCGACGGCGGCGCCGGCGCGCACCACACCGACGACCTGGTGCTGCGCGTGCGTCGGCTGCGCTGAGACCACTCCCTCCCGCAGCACGCCGGGCCGGGCGGGTCCTGCGCCGCGGCTGCCCGCCCGGCGCGTCCCCGCACGCCGGGCGGGTGGCCGTTCACTCCGTACCCCCCGGGGATCCAGCGCCCGTAGCATGGACGTCATGGTGGCTGACAGGGTTCTGCCCGGCGGCCCCGACACCGTGCGAGCGCGTGCGGGGGCCGCGCTGTTCGCCCGGATCGCGGGGCCGGACGGCGACGCCGTGCGGCGCCGAATCCACGACACCCCGGGGCCGCGCTGGTTCGGCCCGGAGCGGCCGATCCGGCAGGTGCACGGCGACGCGTCGATGTTCGTGGGCGGCCTGCGGGCGCTTCTGCTGCAGTCGTTGCACCCGCTGGCCATGGCGGCGGTCGCGGCGCACTCGGGCTACCGGGGCGATCCCTGGGGCCGGTTGCAGCGCACCAGCACCTTCCTGGCCGTGACCACCTTCGGCACCGCCGACGACGCGCAGCGCGCGGTCGACCGCGTCCGGGCCGTGCACCGGCACGTACGCGGCACCACCGCGGCCGGCGAGCCCTACCGGGCGAGCGACCCGCACCTGCTCGCCTGGGTCCACGTGTCCGAGGTCGACAGCTTCCTGCGCGCCCACCGGCGTTACGGTGCAAGGCCGTTGGACGAAGCCGGGTACGACGGCTACGTCGCGGACACCGCCCGGGTGGCGATGGCCCTCGGTGTCCCGGACCCGCCGCGCGACCAGGCGTCACTGGCCGCCCGGCTGGCCGCCTACCGACCCGAGCTCCGCAGCACGCCGGAAGCCCGGGAGGCTGCGCGCTTCCTCCTCTTCCGGTCTCCCCTGCCCTGGTTCGCGCGACCGCCGTACGCGGTGCTGGCCGCCGGTGCCGTCGCGCTGCTGCCCTGGTGGGCGCGGGCCCCGCTGCGGCTGCCCTGGCTGCCCCTCGTCGAGGCCACCGGTGTCCGTCTGGCCACGGACGGACTGACCCGGACGATCCGCTGGGCCATGACGCCGCCCACCGCCGCGTCCGCCTGACCCGACCGCCGCGCGACGTGATCCGCGTCCGGGCCGCAGGCCGCGAGTCGGCGCGCCCGGCTCGCCAGCGAACAGTCCGCACCGCGGCCACGAACCGGAACGCGGCACCGCCCGATGCGGGGAAACGATCACCGTCACGGTCGGTAGCCGACGGTTCGTCTCCGTCTCGCGAGCGCCAGTCCTGGTTTCAACCACCGAGAGTGCCGGGAAGGGGTCTCCTCGGAGAGAAGTGTGAGATGAACGGACGCAGTCTTCCCCCGGCCCGGCCCCCAGCCCTTCCCCCGGCCCCGGTGCCCGACATTGCCGCGGCCGCCTTGGACGCCCGGGGCACGGTCACCGCCTGGAGCCACGGCGCCGAGCGCCTGCTGGGGTACACGGCGGGCGAGAGCCTGGGGCGCCGGGCCGCGGACTTCCTGTGCGGCGGGCTACCGGCGGCCGCCCGCAGGAGCACGGCCGAGAAGCAGGCCTGGGCAGGGCGGATCGCACTGCGTGACCGCGACGGCGACCGCCTGGAGGCAGAGGTGCGGGCCTGCCCGCTGGCCGACGCACAGGGCCTGGTCCAGTGGTATCTGCAGGTGTCCACACCGCCGGACGGTGCCGACAGCCCGTCCCTCGCCCTTCAGCGCAGCCTGCTGCCGCGCCGCCCGCCGGACACGCTCGCCGTGGAGACGGCCACCCGGTACCTGCCCGCCGACCCCCGGTTCGGGGTGGGCGGCGACTGGTACGACGTCATCCCGTTGTCGGGAGCCAGGATCGCCCTGGTGGCCGGTGACGTGGTCGGCCACGGCATCCACGCCTCCGCCGCCATGGGACGCCTGCGGATGGCCGTACGCACCCTGGCCGACGTGGATCTGCCCCCGGACGAGCTGCTCGCCCAGCTCGACGACCTCATCCTCGGCGAGGTCGAGGAGGGGATCGACACCACCGCCGAGATCGGGGCGACCTGCGTCTACGCGGTCTACGACCCCACCACGCTGCGCTGCGTCATCGCCAGCGCCGGCCATCCCGCGCCGATCAGCGTCAGCCCGCGGGGCACGGCTCGGAACGTGGACATCGTCCCCGGGCCACCGCTCGGCGTCGGCGGCGTGCCGTTCGAGGCCACGGACGTCGACCTCGCCGAGGGCGGCCTGCTCGTCCTCTACACCAACGGCCTGGTCGCGACGGACGACGGGGACGTCGACGGCGGGACGGAGGCGCTGATGCGCGCCCTCAGCGAGCCGGCCGCCTCGCTGGAGACCAGCTGCGACCGGGTGGTGGCCGCGCTTCCGCACGATCGGCCCGACGACGACGCGGCCCTGCTGATCGCCCGCACCCGGCGGCTCGGCTCCGGCCACGTGGCCTCGCGCGAGATCGCCGCCGACCCGGCCGTCCTCGCGGACGCCCGCGGGTGGGCCGCCGACCAGCTCTCCCGGTGGCACCTGCAGGAGAGCGCCCTGACGACCGAGCTCGTCGTCAGCGAGCTGGTGACCAACGCCATCCGCTACGCCAGCCCGCCGATCCGGCTCCGCCTCATCCACGACTCGACGCTGATCTGCGAGGTCTCCGACGGCAGCAGCACCTCGCCGCACTCCCACCGCGCCCGGGACCTGGACGAGGGCGGGCGCGGGCTGTTCCTCGTCGGCCGGCTCACCAACCGCTGGGGCACCCGCCACACACCGACCGGAAAGACGGTCTGGGCCGAGCAGCTCATCTCCGGCGCGGCGGGATCCGACGGCGCGCGCCCCCTGCACGCCGTGCCGTAGAGAGCCGCGCCGTAGAGAACTGCCGTTGAGAGTCGGCTGTAGGGATCCGGCCGGCGGGCAGTCGCCGGGACGGCCTCAGTCAGGACAGGGCTCCAGGGCGGGCGGCGACGGTCGGCCGAGGTTGTGCCGGTACTCCTCGACGAGGGCGTAGTCGTAGGGCGGGCGCCCGGCGAGCGCATCGGCCCGGGCACTCTCCGGGACCTCCCGCCAGCCCTCGTAGTCCGCCGTGCTGTAGAAGCCGCGGACCGGCACCCCGTGCGGGCTGAAACCCCGATGCCATCCGGCCGCCACGCCGTCACGCCGGCTCGGCTCCTCGAAATCGGGCGGTGGCGTCCCCACCCACTGCACCCACAGAACCCCTTCCCCGGAGCGACGTCCGGCGACGTAGTGCTCGTAGACTCGCCCGACCTGGAAGAAGTCCTTGGCCATGTCTTCACGGTACGCCCGCCGGTCCGGTCGCGTGCCCACAACCGCTTCACCGCCGGCGCCCGTTCGTCGCCGTGGCCGTCCTCGGACCTCGTCCATGGCTCCTCGTTCGCTCCTTCGCTCCTCCGCAACTCGGAGCGGCGGGCAGGCGTACAGGCGCGCGCGGGCAGCTTGGGCGCGGGCCGTCCGCCGGGGGTGCGCAGCGTCACCACCCCGTCGTCGGTGATCTCCGACCTCGCCTCGCCGCCGGATCCGGCGTGCTGCTGCGCGACGCGACCTCCTCGGCAGCAGGGCTCCGGCCGAACGGCCGGCCCGTACCTGACCGGCTTCGGCCTCGCGCGACGGATTCAGGTCGGGGCCCCGCCGCCGGCGGCCGACGTCGGGTCGCCGGCGGCGGCCCTCGGGCAGCCCGTGACGCAGGCGGACGACGTGTTCTCGCTCGGCGCGACGCTGGCCTACGCGGCGTCCGGACGGGAGCCGCTCGGACCGGGCCCGGCCGACGCGGCGGCAGCCCTGCCGTCGGCCCTGCGGGAGATCGTCGGGTCCTGTCTCCACCCGGACCCGGCGGTTCGCCTGACGCCGCGTCAGGTCCTCTGTCCGGGGCGCCCGAGCCGCCCGAGCCGCCCACGATGTCCCGAGCGTCCGGAGGGCCCGGCCGGCTCCGATTCGACGGCGGCCTGCTCGAAGAGATCATCGAGCACACGACCGCGTTCTGCGTCGACGAGGCCCGCAGGATCGCAGACCCCGTGCTCGCCGCCCGCGCGAACGTCCCGACACCCGGCGATGTCTTCGGCGGAAGCTCGGGGCGCGCAGCTCGCCGCCGGCACACCGGGCATCGTCGCGGCGGCGACGGCTCCGGGAGCAACGCGCCGCTACGGCTCGTGGTGCCGCGGTCTGGCCGGGATCGGGGCGGTACTCGTCCGGGCCGCCGACCGCCTCGGCGAACCCGGGTACCTCCGCCTCTCCCAGCGGACCGCGCGCACCTGCGCCGCGCTGGCGCCGCGCATGCCTTTGGTCACCCAGTGCTGCGGGCTGTTCGGGGTCGGCGACCTGCTGGTGGACGTCGCCAAGGCGTCCGGATCCGAGGAGTTCTGGGACGCCGCCGAGACCGTCGCCGCGATCATCCTGAGCCGCAGCGGCGGCACCCCGAGCCGTCCGGTGTTCCCGAACACCGGTCTGACCCGGCCCAGCGCCACCTGGGCCGGCGGCTCCGCCGGCGTGCTCGCCTTCCTCAGGCGACTGCACGACCGGGGCGGACCGCGGCTCGGCCTCATCGACTGACCGGCTCCGGGGGCGACAACACCCCACGCGGCACTCCACGCGGCACTCCACCCGGCGCCCTACCCGGCGCCCGCAGCGTGCCCGCCCTCCGGCCGATCCGCAGGATTCAGACGCCCCCGAGTACGACCTTCGGTCTCCCGAGTGCCCCGGTCACCCCGATATTGCGGGCGAGCACCCGCCCACGTGCCGCAGACTCGGACCGAGCACTTCTCATACCGAAGGATGGTTTTCCATGGTTGGCCGGCCCTTGACGCTGATGGCAGTGCACGCCCACCCCGACGACGAGGCCACCGGAACAGGGGGCGTCCTGGCGCGGTACGCGGCGGAGGGCATGCGCACGGTCCTCGTCACGTGTACCGACGGCGGTTGCGGTGACGGACCGGGAGGCGTCAAGCCGGGCGAGCCCGGGCACGATCCGGCGGCCGTCGCCGTGATGCGCCGGCAAGAACTCGAGGCGAGCTGTGAGGTTCTGAAGATCAGTCATCTGGAGCTGTTGGAGTACGCCGACTCCGGGATGATGGGCTGGCCGGCCAACGACGCGCCCGGCTCCTTCTGGCAGACACCCGTGGAGGAGGGCGCCGCCCGCCTCGCCGAACTCTTCCGGCGCTACCAGCCCGATGTGGTCGTGACCTACGACGAGAACGGTTTCTACGGCCATCCCGACCACATCCAGGCGAACCGCATCACCATGGCGGCGCTGGCGATGACCGGGATGACGCCGAAGGTGTACTGGACGACGGCGCCGCGCTCGATGATGCAGCGATTCGGGGAGGTCATGCGCGAGTTCGGCGCGGACTGGGAGGAGCCGGATCCGGCGGAGGCCGCCGCGATGCAGGAAATCGGGCTTCCCGACGAAGAGATCACCACCTGGGTGGACACCACCGAGTTCGGCGGTCAGAAGTTCGACGCACTCGCCGCGCACGCCAGCCAGGGCGAGAACATCTTCTTCCTGAGGATGGGCAAGGAGAGGTTCACCGAGCTGATGGGCACGGAGACGTTCGTACGGGTCCAGGACGCCACCGGCGCGGCCGTGCCCGAGAACGACCTCTTCGCCGGATTGCGCTGATCCCCGGCCCGGCCCGGGCCGTTCCGAGGGCGGCGGCCGGCGTCCCGCTCGGGGCGCCGGTTGCCGTGGGCGGGGATGCCGCCGGCGTCCTTGCGACGTAGCCCCACAATCCGCGCCCCGGGCCCAGCCCCGGGTGTGGTTCCGGTCCATGACCGGCTCCAGCCCGGAACGGAGCAACCGGGGCGCGGAGAGTCAGCGGGACGTCAACGGCCCTGGAGGGACTTGACGTTGTCGCCGAAGGTCCAGCCCTTCGAGCCGTCCCAGTTGATCGACCACGTCATGATCCCCTTCAGCGAGCCGCCGAAGGCGTTCCACGACTGGCCGACCAGGCTCGGCGCCATGTAGCCGCCACCCGCGCCGGGCTGGGCCGGCAGGCCGGGCACCTGCTTGTCGTAGGGCACCTTGATGGTGGTGCCCTGGATGGTCAGGCCGTTGTTCAGGCACGTGGTCTGCGCGGTGAAGCCCTGGACGGTGCCGGCCTGGTAGGAGTCGCCGGAGCAGCCGTACATGCTGCCGTTGTAGTACTGCATGTTCAGCCACCACAGGCGGCCGTTGTCGGCGTACTTCTTGATGATGGGCAGGTAGGCGCCCCAGATCGACCCGTAGGTGACGCTTCCGCCGGTGACGTACGCGGTTTCGGGGGCCATGGTGAGGCCGAAGCCGGCCGGCATCTGCGCGAGGACGCCGTCGATGATGCGGATCAGGTTGGACTGGGAGGCGGACAGCGTGTTGATGTCGCCGCTTCCGGACAGGCCGGTCTCGATGTCGATGTCGATGCCGTCGAAGTTGTACTTCTTGAGAATCGGGACGACGGTCGCCACGAACCTGTCGGCGACGGAACCGGAGCTCAGGTCGATGCCCGCGGCGGCGCCGCCGATCGACATCAGCAGCGTCGCCCCGCCCGCCTTGGCCTGGCACATCTCGGCGGGCGTCGAGACCTTGACGCCGGCGTCCATGCCGTCCTGCCACAGCACGGTGCCATCCGAGAGGATCACCGGGAAGGCGGCGTTGATGACGTTGTAACCGTGCGCGGCGATCCGGCTGTCCGTGATGGGGACCCAGCCCATGCCGGGGTGGACGCCGTTGGCGGCGCCGTCCCAGTTCTCCCAGTATCCCTGCAGGACCTTGCCCGACGGCCTGGGCTTCGTGGGGCAGGTGTCGCCCGGCGGCGTGGTGGTCGGGGGCGCGGTGGTCGGCGGCGTGGTGGTCGGGGGCGCGGTGGTGGGCGGGGCGGTGGTCGGCGGCGGGGTGGTCGGCGAGGGGCTGCTGCCGCCGGGGCCGGTGAGTGACACGTCGTCCGCGTAGTACGCGGGCTGCCCGTACCAGCCGTGCACGTAGACGGTCACCGAGGTGGTGTTCGATCCGGTGGTGAAGCCGACGCTGAGCTGGCCGTACGACGCGTTGCCCGGCGTCCAGGTGGACGGGGCGCCGGTGAGGCCGGTGCCGGTGGCCCCCAGGTAGACGTAGCTGCCCTGGACGTAGGCACTCAGCGTGTACTGGGAGTTGGGCTGCACGCTGACGGTCTGGGTGCACTGGGCGTTGTCCTGGCCGGTCGGCGTGGCCCTGAGGGCGGAAGCGCCGGAGTGGACCGGACTGCCGACGGCCGCGCCGGAACCGCTGGAACAGGTCCAGCCGGAGAGTCCGTTCTCGAATCCGGCGTTGGCCACCAGGTTGGTGGTGGCGGCCCCGGCCGTGACGGAGCCGGCCACGGCGATGCCGCCACCGATGACGGCGGCGGCGCTCACCCCTGCGAAGAGGCGCCTCAGGAGGGTCGGTTCGTGCTTGGGGTTCACCTGCGATGCGCGTTCCACTGCCGTCCGCTGCTGGCGAGCGGCTCGGAGCGGCGGGCCGACATCACCCGGCAGACGTGGAGTACGAGACCTCCGACGGAACATGCTGTGCTCCCTTCCCGCCGAGCGTCATGGACATGACCGACGCGTGGGGGCGTGACGCCCGGCTCTGGGTGAGGTGGGGACATGTGGGGCTGTACCGGACCGGATCGTAGGAGGGGCGGCAGGGCACGTCAATAGGTCTGGACCAATTGCGAGAGTGCGGCCCGGTCGAGCGCGGGTGATCCGCCGAAGTTCCGTGTACGGGAAGGCCGGTGAGCCCCCCTGCAACAGGCGGGGGCCGGACACGGCGCGGCCGCATCGGCTGCCGAGCGTCGCCGGGTGCGGCGACAGCGGGGCCGCCTGTGAGGGCAGGTGCGACGTCGGCATGAACGGGACCCCGCCTGTCCGGCGACCGGCGCACGAGTCCACGAGAACTCGCCGAAGCGGCTCCACCGGTTTGATCACGAACGGCATCACAATAAGTGCCAATCCACTTACGGGAGGCACTCATGCCGATGCTGCTCATCAAGGGAACGTACAAGATCATCGACTCGCAACCGGACGGCGACACTGTCCACTTCACCCCGCAGGATCCGGGATTCTGGTGCGACCTCCCGGGCAAGAACAGGGTGAAGCGGAACGGCCACGGGGGTGGCGCGCTGCGCCTGGACGGGATCGACGCGTTGGAGACCCACTACCAGGGGGTCGGCCCGGGCGTCGTGAATCAGCCGCTGGAGCTCGGGGCACACGCCGCCCGGGACGAGCTGCTGAACTGGCTCGGTTTCACCAGCGTCACCCAGGGCGCCGACGAGAAGGTCACCGCCTCGACCCCTCAGACCGTGCCCGGTTACATCCTCGCCAGTGGCGCCGACACTTTCGGCCGCTGCATCGCCATGGTCGGCCGCGGCCCGCTGCCACCGGACACCAAGGACGGCGAGCGGGTCAACGTCGACGTGAACATGGTCAACCAGACCGCCAATCACCACCTGCTCTCCCGCGGCCTGGTCTACCCCACCTTCTACAGCAACCTGCCCAAGGACCTGCGCCTCGACATGGCCGACACGGCCAGGCAGGCGCGGACCGCGGCCGTTCTCGGCAGCGTGTGGGCGAAGGACGCGACCAGGAGCGGGGCGACGATCACGGGACTTTCCTCGATCACGAGCGACCTGGTGATCCTGCCGAAGCTGTTCCGGCGCCTCGCGGACTACATCCGTCTCTTCGGCCCCTCACTGAACTGCTTCCCGGCCTATCTCGCCGGTGAGGGCGAGGAGTTCCACGTGCCCGAGCAGCAGGACTCCATCAAGGGCCTCCAGCACATCGTCACGGTCACCAACAACACCGTGAAGCTCACCCGCGATATCGAAGACATCGTGCTCGTCGAGAAGTGAGGCAGCCATCGCCATGACCCACGCCGCAGCCTTCCTCGCCCGCTCCGAGCACGGCTGGTGATCACCCGTCGCGGCGAAGCCCACGGCAACGTCGTTGGACGCGTCGGCGGCGAGCGGACCTCCACCGGACCGACCGAGCCCGGACGCGCCCAGATCCTCCGGCTCGCGAACCGCCTCGCCGCCGAGAACCGCACCGGCCCCGCCTTCAACGCCCTGCGCGCGGCCCCCCGGCCCAGGCTCCAGACGAGCGGACACCTCCTCGCCGACACACTCCTGCGGCTCACCCCGAGGCGAGCTCGCAGCTTCACTTCGGCACCAGTCACGCCTGCCTCAACGAGAAGCCAGACCGGGCCCGAAGCACAACAATTCCGCTCCCGTCGGACGGCACCTGTCCGGGCAACACGCAGCCCGGTCGTCGACACCGAACTGGCCGTTGACATGCGCCGCGCACATTGGGCAGCACCACGGGCCGATTGTTCGCTCAGCGGTGTTCCGGGTTCTCGAAGTCGAAGCGGCAGCCGGCAATCCCACTCGGGGCGCTGGTTGCCGTGCACGGGGTCGACCTCGTCCCCGTCCGGAGCTGCCCGCCACGACCAGGTACGGGTCCTCCCTTAGCCGAACCGCCGACCTCGGCTCATGCGCCGGGAAAAGCGCCAAGCGCCGTAGCGAACAGCACTCAATGACCACAGCGACAACCAGTAGACGGAGAAGCCCATGAAGAACAAGATCGCAACAGCGAAAGCATTACTAACAACAGTCGATGGTTGAAATTTAAACAGCGAAACGAAAATCAGCACAGCCGCGACCGGAGAGGCTATCGGTGCAAACGCCGCCAGCACCTTCCACGTAGCTCCACCGCGCATGACCAGCCGCTCAAACCCGAAGGCAATGGGAAAAATGAAAACACTCACGGCAAGCCCCACGCCAGCGGCGAATAGAACGGCCTTGGCGTAATCGCTGGCGATGATAGCTTTGTCGATGAAAAAGACTGCCACAATTGGAAGACTGATGACCATAAAAGCCGCTACGATGGCTGCTGTCGTCATGACGATGGACAGCGAGTGTCGAAGGATCGTCCACCGTCGAGAACCAGGATTACAGATGGGCGCGGGGCTGTCCAAGGCGACGGCGACGTGCGGACTCGCTGGGGACTGGCCAGGCAAAATTCACTCCTCAATGTCAGATCTCAGAATTCGCACGGCAGGCTCCGGTTGACGGTCCAGCCGAACTTCGCAATCTGACCGCCCGGTTGATTTTAGGCATGGCAAAGGCTGCCCGGTGATATTACGTGGAACATGCAGACCTGCGCCGTCAACCTGGACAAAGCCCTGTTCGAGGAGTTCAGCTGTTCGGCAGCCCGGCCCGCCGACTACCCGCCCAGGGGCGGCCCCCGCCCGGTCGAGCCGCACCACCCACGCACGCCGCGCCCAGGGTCCGGAGCCGGAGCCCCACCCCCTTCCTAGGGCCTGTTCCCGGCGTCGCAGCTGCCGGGAACAGATCCTGACGCATTCTGCCCGCCTCCGCGGCCGCTGCGCCAGCCTGCGGTTCGGGACGAGCCCGGCGGGAAGGCGTCGGGCTTCGGCTGCCCTCTGCGGTACCGGACCCGCAGCCCGGGCGGCTTACGGCTCGACGAAGGGAAGTGACACCGCGGCCAGCCTGGTCTGCAGCAGTCCGGTCAGGCCTCGCAGCCGCGTTACGGACCTTCGCAGCCGTTCGCCGGGCGTTGTCACGTTCTGGGGATGTAGGCGTGTGGCGACGCGTCAGGGCATGGCGGGGCTGGCTGTCGGCCCTCGGTCAGGCGGTGCTGGGCACACCGACGACGCCGGTGATCCGGTCCCGGATCGCGAAGCTGATGATCTTTTCGGTGCGGTGGCGGCCCGCGGTCATGAGGTGGCATGGGGCTCGGAAGTGGGGTGGGATGCCGCTGAACACGTCATGGTGCCGCCGCCTCTGTCAGCGCGTCAGACAGCCGGCTTCCGGACGGAGGCCGGCTTGGTGGTGAGAAGTGCCGTGATCTCATCGGCAAGGTGCGGGCCGAGCTCGCCCCAGCCGTCCTTGTAGCCGTAGACGCCGGCCAGGGTGCGGGCCTCGTAGTCGCCGTTCATGATCTCAATGTCGTTGGCCGTGATGAGTGCCGGGTGGGCGACGCCGACGGCCGCCGAGATCTTGATCAGCTCCGTGCGCAGGGTGCGCAAGTAGGCAGCGGCCCGGGTGGCCTTCGAGGCCGGGTCGAGGCCGCGGGCCAGCCACGGGTTCTGGGTTGCGATGCCGGTGGGGCACTTGTCGGTGTGGCACTTCTGCGCCTGGATGCAGCCGATCGACAGCATCGCCTCACGGGCCACGTTGATCATGTCGGCACCCAGAGCGAAGGCGACCGCGGCGTTCTCGGGCAAGCCGAGCTTGCCGGAGCCGATGAAGGTCAGGTCGTCGGTCAGCCCCAGCTCGGCGAAGGTGCCGTAGACCCGGGAGAAGCCCATCCGGAAGGGCAGCGACACCGAGTCGGCGAAGATCCGCGGCGCTGCCCCGGTGCCGCCCTCGCCGCCGTCGACGGTCACGAAGTCGACTCCACGGTCACCACGCACCATCAACGTGGCCAGCTCCTGCCAGAAGCCCATCTCTCCGACCGCGCTCTTGACCCCGACCGGCAGACCGGTCTCGGTGGCGAGCAACTCGACGAAGTCGAGCATCGAGTCCACGTCGCTGAACGCGGTGTGCCGCGACGGGGAGGCGCAGTCCTTGCCGACCGGGATGCCGCGAATCCCGGCGATCTCCGAGGTCACCTTCGCGCCTGGCAGCATCCCGCCCAACCCGGGCTTGGCGCCCTGGGAGAGCTTGATCTCTATCGCCTTGACCGGAGCACTGGCGACGACGTCCTTGAGCCTCTCAAGGTTGAAACTGCCGTCCTCGTTGCGGCAGCCGAAGTACGCCGTACCGAGCTGAAGCACGAGGTCACCACCGTTGCGGTGGTACGGCGAGAGGCCGCCCTCGCCCGTGTTGTGCATCGTGCCGGCCAGCGCCGCCCCCTTGTTGAGCGCCGTGATGGCCGCGCCGGAGAGCGATCCGAAGCTCATCGCCGAGACGTTCACCACGCTCGTCGGCCGGAACGCCTTGGCGCGCCCGCGCGGCCCGCCCAGCACCTTGGCCGAGGGCAGCGGAGCCTGCGGATCGTGCGCGTCGGGCAGAGTGCCGGCAAACGTACGCTGCTTCAGATAGGCGTGCCCCTGTACGTGCTCGACGTCGACCTCGGTCCCGAACCCGAAGTAGTTGTTCTCCTCCTTCGCCGACGCATAGATCCAAGTGCGCTGGTCACGACTGAACGGGCGCTCCTCCTCGTTGGAGGTCACGATGTACTGCCGCAGCTCCGGCCCGATCGTCTCCAACAGGTACCGGGCGTGCCCGATCACCGGGAAGTTCCGCAACAGCGCGTGCCTCTTCTGCATGAGGTCGCGGGCAGCCAGAAGCGCCACCGCTGTCGCGGCGGCCGCGCCGATCTTCCGGGCTTGCATGGACGTTCCTCCTCGATGCACGGCTCCATCGCCGTGCGGTGGAGCCGTTGTGTCGTGTTGGGTGTTGGACTGCGGGCACACGGCCGAGCAGCAGCAGGGTCCGTCGAAGAATCCGAAATGATGTTAAGAGGCCACGCGGACAGGACTGCGGTCGGGGGCTGGTCAAGCGTTCGGCTTCGCGCCAACGGGGGCGATGGTGCGCAACGCCCGTGCACAGCGACAGGCAGCCGGCCGCCCGGCCGTGGGGAAGCCGTCAACGGGGGCGACAAGCGAATATCCCTGCCGACGGCGCGGCGGCCTCGCGCCCCTCGCTCGCTTGCCGGCGTCGCCGCTGTATGCGCCGCGGCCAACGACACGGTGAAGCTGTACAACACCGGCTCGGCCGCGGTGAGCGTCAGCGGCTGGAAGACGTCGGACGACAGCTTCTCGGGGCCCGGCCCGCGTTCTCCACCGTGCGAGATCGTCACTCCCCCTGCCGACCCGCGGACGCAGCCCGCTCGCGCCCATGCGGGCGGACCGCGATGATGGGTGGATGCCACGGGATCTCGTTTTGGTGGGCGCGCCGACCAGCGCGGGCAGCTACGCACCCGGCCAGGAGGCTGCACCACGCGTGTTGCGCGAGCTGGGCCTGATCGATCGTCTGAGGGCGGCGGGCCGCCGGGTACGGGATGCAGGGGACGGGCCGCTGCACGTGTGGGCCCCAGACCCGCAGCACCCGCGGGCTCAGAACCTCGCGGCAGTGGTCCAAGCCGTCAAGGCGGTCGCCGACCACGTCGCCGGAGCGCTGGAGGAGGACGCGGACGTCCTGGTCATCGGCGGGAACTGCACCGTCGCACTGGGTGTGATGGCAGCTCTCACGGCAGGCGACCCGGACGCCGGCCTGCTCTACATCGACCGGCACTTCGATCTCAACACGCCCGAGAGCACCGGCGAGGGCGCCCTCGACTGGATGGGGCTCGCCCACGGACTGGACCTGCCCGGAGCCGCGGAGCCGCTGGCGGCCGCCTTCGCCCGCCGCCCGCTGCTCACCCCGGACCGGCTCCACCTCCTCGGCATCGATCCCGAGGCCGCCACCTCCTGGGAACGCGAGCAGGCAAGTCGCCTGGGCCTGCGATGGGGCTCGCACTTCGATCTCGCCACCACGCCGGGAACCGAGGTGACACGGGCCCTCAGTACGCTCCCGGCCGGTCCCCTGGCTGTGCACCTCGATGTCGACGTCCTGGACTTCACCGACGCGCCGCTCGCCGAAAGCACGGACGGCCGCAACAGCGGCCCCACTCTCGACGCCGTGTCCGAGGCGCTGGACACCGCCTGCCGGGACCCGCGCTTCCGAGCACTCTCGATCTGCGAGCTCAACCCTTCCCGCGCCGCCGGACACCCCGCCGTCCTCCACCGGTTCATTGCAAGCATTCAACACGCCCTGCGCGCAACCCCGTGAACCGCGGCCCGGACCTCGGGTACCTCCTCAGCGGGCGTCGCTTCGGCGCACCCGTCGGCTCAGGCCGTTTGCGTCCTCAGCGGTGTTCTGGGTTCTCGAAGTCGAAGCGGCAGCCGGCGTCCCACTCGGAGCGCTGGTTGCCGTGGGCGGGGATGCCGCCGGCGTCCTTCAGGATTCGGGGGGGGTGGAGGAGGTTCCAGGTCATGAAGGTGGTGGTGCCGCTAGCGCTTGGCCATCTCCTCCCAGAAGTCGTGCAGTTCCCGGACGCGCATGCCGACCCAGTTCGGCGTCTTCCGGCGGAGAACTCGAGGGAAGACGCGGCGCACGCGCCCGGGCAGCAGGGCCTGTTGCTGCCGGCAGAACGGCTCGCGTATCTCGACTCGGAGCTGCGTTCCCTGGGGCGGGTAGGGGCAGAGCTGGAACTTGCAGGTGGGTAGGCAGGTCGCGCCCGGGATCGGTGGATCCGTGGTGCCGACCTTCAGCTCGGGATGCAGCGGGGTACGGTCCGTGGTGAGGCAGGGCGGTAGCGGCATGTCCGGCTGCTCGGACCTCTTCAGCCGTTCCTCGACGTCGTCCGGAAGCCCGTCACGCTCGATGAGGTTGAGCATGACCAGGACATCGGCGACCAGCCGCTGGGCGCGCCCGTCCAGGGTGGTCCACCCGACCGAGGGCGGGATCCACAGACTGTGCTTGCGGTAGTGCTGCGAGCCGTCCGCCCGGGAGCCGATGTTCTCGGCGACGCCCTTCTCGTCGATCCAGATGAAGCGCTCGGGCTGCCTGGTCTCCAGGGCGAGGGCCACCAGGTCGCCCGCCTCGGCCACGAAGGGGTGCAGGCGTTGCCTGGGCATGGCTCCATCACCTGCGGTGCGGGCGGTGCCCGCCATGGAGAGCCAGCGTTCCACAGTCTGGACGGCGGTGGTACCGCGGGAGCCTTCGATCCGCCCGGCCGCACCGTTGCCGTAGCCCTTGCCCGCGCGCGATGCCGCCACCTCACCGTTCTGTCCGTCGCGGGTGACACTGTCCGGGAGCTCCCACAGGCACAGTGCCTGGAGCAGGCAGATCTGCGAGTACCAGCAGCGGCTTCGTTGGAGCATGGTCTCCGCCTGCCGGATCAGGTCGATGCGGCCACCGCGATAGGTGTCGGGGTGGCGTTTGCGCCGGTTGGCCGCGTACTTGAAGCCCTGGGCGAGCGCGTTCTCCAGGGAGCGCGGCAGGTCGGGCGTACCGCCGGTGTGTTCGGGGTCCAGGTGGCGCAGCCACTTCAGGAGGCGGTCGCGGGCCTCGTCACGGTGCCCGTCGCTGACCGATCCCAGCAGCATCGGAATCATCCAGGCCCGCATGACGAATTGACGCCAGAGCTCGATGCGGCCGTCCCGGTACCGCACGTTGATGGCCTGCCGTTCGCGGTCCAGCGGATCATCCTTCTCCGGCGCTGTCCGGGAGGGTCCCCGAACAGCGGATGCATTCCGCTTCTCGATCCACTCAGCGGTCTTCTTCCTTTTCGTGTCCCTCAGCTCGTCGACATGCGATCGGTACTCCTCCAGGGGATCGCTGTTCTTGTGGATCCACTTGCGGATCAAGGCGAATGCCGGGTCGCCGCCGCTGCCGAACTCCTGGGCGACTGCGAGGCGGATTGCGAAAGAGGGCTCCTTGATGCCCAGGTCGAAGAGCCGCTCGTAGAGGTCCGTGATGTCGGTCTTGCCGTCAGCCGTGCGCAGGGCGGCGCCGAACTGCTTCACCAGACCGAGCTTCGCCTCGTCCAGGGTTCGCCTGTCGCCCTTGATACCGCGCCACCGTGTTTTGAGCTTGCGGGTGATCGTGTCCAGCTGCCGGGGCACTGCCTCGACGCTGTCGATCTCCAGGGCAGCCGCGTAGAGGTCGAGGGCCTTCGGGTCCGAACGGCGGCTCGCGGCGCTGCAGAGCCGCTCGGAGAGCGTCCGTCCGGTCAGCGGTGCGCGTCGCAACAGCTTGCTGGCCTCCCTCGTCACGTCGGCCTTGAGACTGCCGCTCTCCGCCGGGGGTTCCTTCGCGCGTCGGCGGGAAAGCAGCACCAGCGCGATGAGCAGTTCGCGACCGGGCCCGGGCGGGTACAGCGCCTGCTCAATGAGCCGGCCAGCCTTGCGTTCCCCCAGGTGGTAGAGCATGCGATAGCCAAAGTACGCCTGGATGATGCTGTGCGGGAACCGGACCTTCTTCTCGAAGCCCTCCACCAACTTGAGCTCACCTGCGTGGCGCATGAACCGGGCGAGCGCGGCCTGGCACTGGACGGTGCTCCCGTGGCCGAGGTGCTGGCCCTCCGGTTTGCTGAGCCGGTCGCACAGGGTGGCCCAGATCTGCTCCCGCTGCCACGCCGTGAAGGTGTTCGCACTCCTGCCGTACTGATCAAACCCGCGTTGCTCGGTCCAGAAGTGCTGGACCTTGGTCTCCATCTGTCGCGTCAAGCCGGGGTGAACGTCCTCGCCCAGCAGATCCGCGAAAGAGACCTCCAGCTTGTCCTGGAGCAGGCCGATGCACGCCAGCGCCGAGACCACCTCGAGCGTGTCGCGGCGCTCCTGCGGTTCCAGTGCGACACCCTCCTCCAGCCGGCCCTCCTCCAGAGCGTGGTACCACGTCTCCAGCAGCCACAACCGCAGGGTGGACCGGTCCCAACTGCGCGTGTCCAGCCGCTTGGGATCAGGCCGGGGCCGGTCACGTTCCAGGCTGTCGTGGCGATGCAGCTCCCGTGCGATCTGCAGGTAGATCGGCGATTCGGTGACCTCCGCCGTCTCCACGATCCAGTCCAGGCGGCGTTCGTCACTCTCGGGAGCGTCTGCCTCCACGAAGAAGAGCGCCGCTTCCTCACTGAGGGGTTCCAACTCGATGATCGCCGCGTTGGTGCCCTCCAGGGGAGCGTGCGGTCGGGAGGCGATGACCAGGGGCAGCTTCTCCTGGTACGCGCGCTCGATGGCCCGGCAGATGACGTTGTCCCGGTCGTCCTGGAGGCTCTCGTCGAGGATCGCCTCCTCCAGCCCGTCGGCGATGACGACCGGCTTGTCGTCCGCCAGTAACTGGTTCCAGACCCGGTCGTTCTTGCTCCGGGCGAGGATGCCCTGAGGTGCCTCCTCGGAGAAGCGTCGCTTGGCCATCTCCTCGAAGTTCAGGTCGGACTCGTGGGCGGCGTCCCGCAGCCGGATGGGTACCGGTACCGCGTGTTCCCGGGCCAAGATCTCCGTCAGCTGTACCAGGACGGCCGTCTTCCCGACGCCCACCCCACCGACCAACAGATACGGCCTGCGCGTGCTGCGCTCACGCAGTCGCTGGGCGATGACCTGCGCCACTTCCCGGCGGCCGACGACCTCGGAAATGTGCGGTCCTGCGGTGAGGACCAACTCGTTGGGCTTCTTGCGCGCCTTCTTGAGGAAGCGCCGCTTCGTCCAGCCGTACCAGAGGAACAGGAAGAGCGCGGTAGCGATTCCGGCGGTGAGAACCGGACCGACGAACCGGATGAGGGCGTCGAACCCCGCATTGCCCTTCCGCCACGTCTCGAAGGCGGTGGTTTCACCCGTGATCAGAATGTAGAGGCCCTCCGCGATCCAGGCGAGGACCGCAAGGGAGACCACCAGCCAGAAGACCCGCATCGTGTTGGTGTAGGAACCCCACCTGCGCCACTTCCTGGGCCGCGTCCTGCCGCGACGGGCCTCCAGACTGATCATCAACCTGTGCCAGTGGCACCGGAAGAAGGACAGGACCCGAGCCCCGGCCCGCCTGAGGGGCAGGGTCGTCATCGGCGCGTTGTGAGGGCGCTCCTTGCCTGGTGGGTGCCGGACGACCTTCGCCATCATGACGTCTCCCTCCGCGAGCTCTGCGCGGCACCCAGGGCCACGCGCCGAGGGCCGGGCATGGACGCGAGCGCTACGAGGAAAGAGACAGCGGAGGCGCGCTCCACGGACGACATGCCCCGGTGTGCGCGGAGAAGGTGGTTGCTGTGTCGCAACCCACGTAATTTCATCGAATCACGCCCGATGTCTCCCGCAACCGGAGGTGACTCCCGACACTCTCCGTCTCCCGGGCGACCGCCAAACTCACCAGTCTGCTCACGCCGGGTGACGCGCGTCGGTGACGGTGGCTGCCGGCCCGTGCTCGGCAGATCGGGAGACCGTCGCGAGGAGGCGTCGCAGTGCGGTACGGGCGGGCGAGCCCCCGGTGGGCTTGCCACCGGGCCGGCCGTGGAGGCCGGCTTTCCCGATGGGGATGCCGCCGGGGGCGCGCAGCACCGCCCAGCCGCGGGCGGGGCCCAGGGTCGCGACGTCCAGGATCGGCTGGCAGGCGCCGTCCGGCAGTAGTGTCCGGGCCGCGGCGACGGCGTCGTCCCCGACGGCGCGGACGGAGTCCGGGTCGGGGACGAGTCCCAGCTCGGTGGCCGAGGCGAGCTGCTCGGCGATCTGCCCAGCTCGGTCGGCGAGCGGCCCCCGGCGACCACGGCCGGCGGGCGCCCCGCCGGGGGGCGGGTCAGGCGGGTCAGACACCCCATGACGTTTGAGGTCAAGCGGCATGGAGGTGTGCGTGGTGGGACCAGGCGGTTGCTTCGTCGTAGTGGGTGCGGGTCTTGAGGCATCCGTGGAGGATGCCGACGAGTCGGTTGCCGACCTGGCGGAGAGCGGGGTTGTAGCCGGCCTCGCGTGCGCGCTGCTTGTCGTAGTAGCGGCGGGCGCCGGGTGAGGCGCGCAGGGCGGAGAACGCCTGGCGCTGGAGGGCGTCGGCGAGCCGGTTGTTGCGGACGTAGCGGGCCTGGACGGTGTGGCTCTTGCCGGAGGCCCGGGTGACGGGGCTGGTGCCGGCGTAGTTCTTGCGGGCTTTGGCGGAGGTGTAGCGGGTGGGGTCGTCCCCGAACTCGGCGAGCACCCGGGCGCCGGTGATCTCTCCGATGCCGGGCATGGAGAGGTAGATCTCAGCGTCCGGGTGCGCGAGAAAATGCGCCCTCACCTGCTTTTCCATCGCGGCTATCTGCTCGTTGAGGGCGAGCAGGAGCCGGGAGTGGGCAATGGTGGCGGCCGCGTAGGCGGCCGTGACCGGCTCGGGCAGCTCCAGCTGCTTCTCGCGCAGTGCGGCCTGGATCGCGCCGGCCTTCTGGTCCCGGTTGTGTCGGCGGGCCCGGGCGAGGACGGCGGCGATCTGGGTGCGGGTCAGCTTCGCCGCCGCCTGCGGTGTGGGTGCTCTGATCAGCAGTTCCAGTGCGTCGGTGCTGGTCAGTTCCAGGGACGCGTAGGCGTTCAGGGCGGCGGGGAAGTACTCGCGCAGCGTGCTGCGGAGCCGTTGGAAGGTGCGGGTGCGTTCCCAGATCAGGGTCTGGTGGGCGCGGGTCACGACCTTGACGGCCTGGGCCTGGTCGCTGTCGCCGGCGATGGGCCGTAGCTGGTCGCGGTCGATGCGGACCATGTCGGCCAAGGCGTGGGCGTCGCCCTTGTCGCTCTTGGCGCCGGAGGTGCCGTACCGCTCCTTGAACCGGGCGACCTGCCGGGGGTTGATCGCGTAGACCTGGTAGCCGGCGGCGAGCAGGGCCTGTACCCAGGTGCCGCGGTCGGTCTCGATCCCGACGATCACGTCGGCGGGATCGGGGTCCTCTCCGGCGTGCTTGGCCACGAGCTCGTGCAGCTTGGCGATGCCTTCCGCGCCCTCGGGCAGCCTCGCGGTTGCGAGGCGTCGGCCGGTCGCGTCCTGGACCTCGACGTCGTGGTGGTCCTCGGCCCAGTCGTCGCCGATCAGCAGCAACTCTTCCTCCCCATCGCGTATTTGCTGGTCGTGCAGCCTGCGGAAGACACGGCACGCGGCCTAATGGATCCAGTGCTCACGCCCTGTTCGGCGGGCACGCCACCCCATCAGCGGTCATGGCCTTCCGGCCGACCAGCAGGGGCACGGTCTGACCCCAGAACTCGCAGTGGTTCCGGCGGAGAGAGTGCTCACCTGCTGGCGGCTACGGCACCGAGTCTCTACGACTCAGCAAGTCCCATTAGGCGGGTCAGGACTTCATGCAGTCCTTGGTCTGACAAGCTGGCCGAGGCGCCATCGGGCTTTTGGCCGACCGGGACGGACAGACATGGCATGCCGTGTCTGCGCCCGCATCGTCCGGCTTCCAACTACCGCCAGGCTCCGCAGCCAGGTCAAACCTCGGCTCGGGCCGCTTGTTCGCTCAGCGGTGTTCTGGGTTCTCGAAGTCGAAGCGGCAGCCGGCGTCCCACTCGGAGCGCTGGTTGCCGTGGGCGGGGATGCCGCCGGCGTCCTTGAGGATGCGGGCGAGGTGGAGGAGGTTCCAGGTCATGAAGGTGGTGTTGCGGTTGGTGAACTCGTTCTCCGGTCCGCCGGATCCCTCGTCCAGGTAGGACGGGCCGGGGCCGGCCGCGCCGATCCAGCCGGCGTCGGCCTGCGGCGGGATCGTGTAACCGATGTGCTGGAGGCTGTAGAGGACGTTCATCGCGCAGTGCTTGATGCCGTCCTCGTTGCCGGTGATCAGGCAGCCGCCGACCCGTCCGTAGTAGGCGTACTGCCCGGCCTCGTTCAGGACCGACGAGCAGGAGTAGAGGCGCTCGACGACCTTCTTCGTCACCGAGGAGTTGTCCCCCAGCCAGATCGGGCCGGCCAGGACGAGGATGTCGGCGGCCATCACCTGGCTGTAGAGGACGGGCCACTCGTCGCTCTCCCAGCCGTGTTCGGTCATGTCGGGCCAGACCCCGGTGGCGATGTCCTGGTCGACGGCCCGGACGACGTCGACCGCGACGCCCTGGCGCTCCATGATGCCGCGGCTGATGTCGATCAGGCCCTGGGTGTGGCTGCGCTCGGGGGAACGCTTGAGGGTGCAGTTGATGACCAGTGCGCGCAGGTCGGTGTACGAGGTGGCTGTGTCCGGCATGGGTGTGCCTTCCGGCGTCGCGCGGGCATGGGTTTTCGTCCACTTCACCAGGCGCGCCCGTGCGCCGCCGGTGGGGATGGGCCGTACGCATGAGGGAGGCGGGGCTGCTTCGACAAGGCCGCCGCCGTCGAGATCGACTGGCCGGAGGTCAGCCACCTCTCCTGACCGCCCGCAGTCCCGGCCGCACCGGCGCCGCCGCCCTTCGGTCCCGCAGGCGGCGGCGCCCGTCCCGGTGCGTCAGGACGGCTCCTCCGCGCGGCGGGTGAGACGGCCGGCGGCCCTCAGCCGGGTCAGGCGGTCGTGCTCGCGCTCCGCCCAGCGCCGGACCCGGCGGGGGTCCAGCGCGGTGCCGTGGCCCACGTGGAGTGCGGTGGGGTCGAGGGCCAGCATCTGCCGCAGGCTGGCGAGGTTCTGCCAGGGGTCGTCGTGGAAGGGCGGGTTGGCCGGCCGGCCGGGGATCAGGCCCATGAAGGAGTTGGCGATCAGGTCCCCGGCGACGAGGTCCCCTTCGTCGGTGAGGACGGAGATCGATCCGGCGGTGTGCCCGGGGGTCGGCATGATGCGCGCCGCGATCCCGAAGTCCTCCAGACCGGTCTCGCCGCTGATCTGTACGCCGGGTTCGACGGGTTCGGCCCGGACGTGCAGCTTTCTGTTCCGGTCCATCAGACGGCCCATCGGACCGGTGGGCAGGTACGGTTCGCGGACCCGGCCCGTCCGGTACGGCCCGAGGTCGGCGATGTGGCCGGCCACGGGTGCGCCGGTCAGGCGGTGCAGCTCCGCGGCGGAGCCGAAGTGGTCGATGTGGCCGTGGGTGATGACGATCAGCGAGATGTCGGCCGGGTCGACACCGTGCCTGGCGACCTGCTCGTAGATCTTCCGGCCGCTTCCGGGGGTCCCGGCGTCGACGATGACGGGCCGTCGGCCGAGCAGCAGGTACGCGTTGACGGCGTGCCGGCCCAGGACCGGGATCGGTACGACCTTCGTGCGGGACATGGCTGTCTCCTTGGGGTTGGGTGGTGGCCGGCCGTGCGGGCATGGCCGGGAGCCGCCGGGCGGCGGTCGGCGGGGCTCAGGAGGTGGGGCGCAGGAGGTGGGGCGCGAGCCGGCGGTCAGAATCGGCGGCGGTACTCGGCCGGAGTGGTTCCCAGACGTCGCTGGAAGGAGCGGTGCAGGGTCTCCACCGAGCCGAGGCCGCTGGCGGCGGCGATCTCCGGGAGACTCCGGTCGGTCTCCTCCAGCAGTCGGCGGGCGGCCTCCAGCCGGGCGGACTCCACGTAGGCGGCCGGCGTGGTCGCGGTGCGCCGGCGGAACAGCCGGGAGAAGTGGCGCACACTCAGGTGCAGCCGCGCGGCGAGTGCCTCGGCCGAGAGGTCCTCCGCCAGATGCTCGGCGATCCACACCCGCAGGTCGTCGATCCGGTCACCGGCGGAGGTCTGGACGGAGAGCGGCACGCTGAACTGGCTCTGCCCGCCGGAGCGCTTCACGTACATGACCATCATCCGGGCGGTGGCCAGCGCGAGCGCCTGGCCGTGGTCCTCGGCGACCATCGCCAGCGCCATGTCCATCCCCGAGGTGACACCGGCGCAGGTCCACACGCCCCCGGCCCGGATGAAGATCGGATCGGGGTCGACCGCGACCTGCGGGTGGTCGGCCGCCAGCCGGGCCGCGGTGAGCCAGTGCGTGGTGGCGGGCCGGCCGTCGAGCAGCCCCGCGGCGGCCAGCAGGTGTGCGCCCGCGCAGATCGACCCGACCCGGCCGGCCCCGGGCGCCGCCGAACGCAGCCAGTCGGTGACCCCCCGGTCGATCACCGGTTCCACCCCGTCGCCGACCAGGTCGACCGCGCCGGCCACCAGGAGGGTGTCCACCTGGCCGGCCACCTCGTCGAGGGTGAGGTCGGCCAGCAGCCGGACACCGCTGGAGGTCGGCAGCGGTCCGCCGTCGGCCGTCGCGATCTGCACGACGTAGCCGGGCCGGCCGGGCCCGGCGACCCGGGTGGCGACCGAGAACACCTCTGCCGGCCCGGTGACGTCCAGCAGTTCGACGCCGGGGAACGCGGCGATGACGACTCTGTGGGGTGGCTGGGGCATGCCCTGATCATTCCGCCCGATCCGTGACGGCCGCAATGACGAGACTCTGGCGGATTCGGCCATCCCCGTGGATCGGCCCGGGCCGCCGGGCAGGACGCACGGGTACGCCCGCAGCGCCTCCCTCAATTCCGACATAGCGTCACATAAAGTCACGCAGGGGCACCGACGACAACCCCGCCTCAAGGATCCCGGGGCCGGCGTCGGTGCTCTTCCCACGCCACGACCCGGGGCCCCTCCACGACGCCAGGCATCCGAACGCGACCCGAGCGGTCCCGTCCCCCGCACGTCGCACCAGGTGCCCCAGCTCCCCGAGAGGCAACACCCGTGCAGAGGATCACCCGTCTCGGTGCCGCGGTCGCCACCGCGCTCGCCGCCACCGCCGCGCTCGCGCCGTCCGTCCCGTCCGCCGCCGCGGGACACGGCGGCGGACGGCCGGGGCACCACGTCCACCACGCCGTCTTCGTCCAGACCGACAACCCGGCGGGCAACCAGATCGTCGCCTACCACCGCGAGGACGACGGGCGGCTGACCCAGTCGGCCGTCTACGACACCGGGGGCCTCGGCGGTGTCCTGGGCGGATCGGTCGCCGACCACCTGGCCTCGCAGGGCTCCCTGACGTACGACGAGAAGCACCGCCTGCTCTACGCCGTGAATGCCGGCAGCGACACCGTCTCCGTCTTCGCGGTCGAGGGCGAGCACCTTCACCTGTGCCAGGTCGTCGCCTCCGGCGGCAGGTTCCCGGTGAGCATCGCCGTCCACCAGGACGTGGTCTACGTCCTCAACGCGCTCGACGGCGGTTCCGTGCAGGGCTACACCGTCGCCGACGGGGAACTCGCCCCGGTGGCGGGCTGGCACCGCGGCCTCGGGCTGGACCCGAACGCCACGCCGCAGTTCACCACCACTCCGGCCCAGGTCGGCTTCACCGGCGCCGGCAATCAGCTGGTCGTCACGACCAAGGCCAACGGCAACAGCATCGACGTCTTCAACCTCGACCGCACCGGAGCGCCCGCGGCCGCTCCGGTGGTCACCACCGACCCCGGCGCCGTGCCCTTCGGGTTCGTCCAGAACGGCCGCCACGGCCTGTTCGTCACCGAGGCCGGCCCCAATGCCGTGGCCACCTTCACCATCAACGCCGACGGCACGGCCACGAAGACCGCGTCCGCCGCCACCGGCCAGTCGGCCACCTGCTGGATCGCCGCCGCCGGGCGCTTCCTGTACGCGTCCAACGCGGGCACCTCCAACCTCAGCGGCTTCCGCGTCGGCGCGCACAGCCTCCTGACCTCGCTCGGGACCACCGCGACCAACCCGGGCACGGTCGACGCCGCCGCCACCCCGGACGGCCACTTCCTCTACGTCCAGACCGGTATCAACGGCATCGTGGACGCCTTCCGCGTCAACGGCGACGGCTCGCTGACCGCGCTCGGCTCCTCGACCGTCCCCGGCGCGGCGGGCGGCGAAGGCATCGTCGCGCTCTGAACCCACGGCACACGGCGGGTGAGCCGCGCCTCCCGGAGCCTCCCGGGAGCCGCGGCTCACCCGTACCCGGCCGGGGTGGCACCGGGACGGACTCAGTCGAGGACCACGACCATCTTTCCCAGCGCCCGGCCCGCCTCCATGACCCGGTGGGCTTCGACGACCTCGTCGAACGGGAAGACCCGGGCGGGACGGGCCTTCAGCACGCCGGCCTCGACCTGGGCGTAGATGTCGTCCAGCGGCACGGCGGAGAGCGGGAACGCGGGGGTGCCCAGGACGAACGCGCTGCCGAAGAAGCTGAGTTGGACACCGCTGGGCAAATCGGCGATCGGGTCGAAGTCCGCCACCGGGGCGAATCCTCCGAGGAAGCCGACCTGGCAGACCCGCCCACACGGTCGGACTGCGGCCAGCGAGTCGCGCAGCACACTGTTGCCGACGACGTCGAGCACCGCGTCGACGGTGATGTCCCGCCGGGCGATCTCGGCCGCCAGGCGTCCGTCGTCGATGAGCACCTCGGCGGCGCCGAGTTCCTTGAGCAGCGGTGCGTGCGCCGGGTCCCGGGTCGTCGCGAGCACGTTGGCACCGTGCTGGACGGCGAGGTTGACGGCGGCCTGCCCGAGTGCGGAGGTCGCACCGCGGACCAGCAGCGTCTCGCCGGGCATGAGGGCGAGGTTGCCGCGCAGGGCGCTGAACGCCGTGGCGTACACCTCGGGCACCGCCGCCAGGTCGGCCCAGGGCAGCTGCGAGTGCACCGCCACCACGTTGGTCGCGGGGACGGTCACCAGTTCCGCGTAACTGCCGTTGCGGGTCCGGCCCATACCGCCGAGGATCGCCACCACCCGGGCCCCGACGGGGAGTTCACCCGAGGGGTCGGCCTCGACCAGGCCGGCGCACTCGATGCCCGGAACCGCGGCGACCTCGCCCCAGGCGCCGCTGCGCATGTAGGCCTCGGCGTGGTTCAGGCCGAAGGCCTTGACCCTGATGAGCACCTCGCCGGCGGCGGGCACCGGGTCGGGCAGGTCGGTGGCGGTGAGCACCTCGGGGCCGCCGTAGGCGGATATGACCAGGGCCTTCATGTTCGGGTCTCCATTCTTGATTAGTCATTCAAGTATTGGGCCGACGAAAGGGCCACCGCGCACGGTGGCCCGCCTGCCGACCCGTCAGGCGAGGGCGAGGAAGGCGTTGTCGACGATCGCCCGCAGTACCGTCTCGTCGGGGTTCGCCTTTCCCACGACCATCAGCCCCTGGCAGGTCGCCACCAGCAGCTTGGCACTGCCCGTCGCGTCGAGCGAGGGCCGCACCTCGCCCCGGCGGGCCGCGTTCTGCAGCGCGTGGGTCATACAGCGCTCGAGCCGGGCGAGATGGCCCCGCACGACCGCCGCCGCCTCGTCGTCCTCGGCGGCCTTCTCGATCGCGGTGTTGACCAGGAGGCAGCCCTGCCGCCCCTCGGGACTGAGCAGGTCACGGACCAGTCCGTCGAAGTACGCCCGGATCTCGGCCACCGAGGCACTCGCGGCCTCGAGTTCACCCAGCTTCTGCGGAACGACCAGTTTCGAGTAGCGCTCCAGCGACTTGACGAAGAGCGCGTGCTTGCCGCCCGGAAAGGCGCTGTAGATGCTCCCCGGCTTGACCCCCGTCGCCTTCACCAGGTCCTCGATGGACGTGGCCCGGTAGCCGCGCTCCCAGAACCGCAGCATCGCCTGGTTCAGGACGGTGTCGGGGTCGAACTCGCGCGGTCTGGGCATGCGGGAAACAATACATGAGCGGTCATTCAAGAACAAGGGCTCCGCGTTGCAGTGGCGACGCCGAAGGGTCCGGCTGGGGCCGGCCGAACAGGGCGACTACGACTGCCGCTCGCCCCGGTAGGGCACCCGGGCGATCGAGCGGATGCCGGCCGTGGTGCCCCACTGGTCCCTGCCGAGCCGGGAGAGCGGGCGCATCCTGGTGATCTCCGGGTGGCCGTCCACCAGCACCGCCTCGTCCACGGCCGCGTGCACCACGCGGCCCAGTACGAGCGTCGAGTCGCCGAGCCGGACGGTGCTGTGCAGCCGGCACTCCAACGCGACCGGCGACGCCGCCACCCGGGCCGGCTTCACCAGCAGGGACGGCTCCCGCTCGACGCCCACGGCGTCGAACTCGCCCTGGTCGGACGGGAAGTCGGTGCCGGTCTCGTTGATCTGCTCGAACATCGCCTCGGGCGCCATACTGACCACGAACTCACCGGTCGCCTCGACGTTGCGCAGCGTGTCCTTGCGGCCGACCGAGGTGAACTGGACGATCGGCGGCGCCACGCAGGAGATGCTGAAGAACGAGTGCGGCGCGAGGTTGTCCACCCCGCTCGCCGACAGCGTGGACACCCAGGCGATCGGCCGGGGCACCACGACGGCGGTGAGCAGCCGGTAGAACTCGTCACGGCCCACGGTCTCGGGATCGAAGTCGACGCGCATGGCAGCCAGTATCCATGATCGCGAACGCCCGGATCCCCGCTCCCGGCCGCAGCGGCGCCAAACCCCACGATCCGGTGAAACGGGCCCCGGGTACCGGCCGGGCCCTTGGCGCCGCACACCTGCGTCGTGCTGCTGCGTCATGCCCTGAGACAAGGACCCCCGGATGCGGCATTCCGCCTCCGGGGGTCCTTGTCAGCCTTGTCAGGGGTCAGGTCACGGCGCCTCGACGCGCGCGGCGACCTCGTTCCGACACAGTCGGCCGTCGACCCACAGGGCCAGGTCGACCTCCTCGAAAGCCGTTCCGACCTCCGTCAGCAGGCGCTCGGTGAAGCCGAGCAGCTCCTCCGGCGTGCCGGACCACTCGGCCGTCCGTGCCGCGGCCCGGAAGCCGGGCCGCTCGGCACGCAACGCCAAGGTCTCCGTCACCGCGTCGCCCGCCGTCTCCGCGTCAGGGATGAACCGGCCTGGCGGGCACTCGTGGAACAGCGGCCCGAGCCGGGCGGCCGCGGCCGCCCGGTCGGCCGCTCCGGCCAGCGAGAACCGAGGCGCGAACGGCTGCGCCGCGCTCCCCAGCCACAGCTCGATCTCGGTCCCGCGCATCTCGTGCGGGTCGATCCGGTAGCTGTAGGAGCCGTCGGCGTCGAGACTGAAGGCCGTCTCCAGAGCGGCCCAGGCACCGTGCAGCCGCGACACCACCGACCGGCAGAACGCACGCAGGGCGGCAGTGCTGTCCCCGTCCTCGTCCGCCGTCCGATCGATCGTGACGTGCAGGTAGCAGTCGTAGGAGCGCTCCGCCGGCCACTCGGGCGAGGGCTCCCCCACCGCGGGACCGAGCCGGTCGCCCGGGTCGGTGCTCATCCGGAGGCTGAAGAGCGAACCGTCCGGCCCGGTGGCCTGCTGCCAGAGCACGACTGACGGGTCCTCCGACAGGCCCAGCGCCGTGGCCACCTGTCGGGTGGTGAGGGCACCGCCCGTGTGTCGCCGTACCAGCACGGCCGCGTCACTCGACATCGCTCAGCACCCCCAGCCCTTGCAGGTCGGTTCGCTGCCGATCTTACCGGAGATGAGCCAGCCACCGACGTCGCCGCGGGCCCAGATGGAGTACTCGGAGAAGTCGGAGCTGCTGTTGGCCAGGTAGCTCTTCAGGCTCTTCATCGCCGTCTCGGAGCTGTAGTTGTCCGGGAGCCGGATGTAAGCGCGTTCGGCGCCCTTCGCGTTGGACTTCTTGAGGTTGTCCTGGACCGCGCCCTTGCCGCTGCCGGGAGCCTTGAACTCCGAGGGCACCCCGTCCACCTTCGCGTCCGGGGTCTTGACGTTGGCGTCACTGCTCTCGGGGATCGCGACCACCGTCGACCCGCCCATCGCCAGGTCGAAGGCGATCTGGTACTCGCCGTTGCTGAACGCGTAGGTGGTCAGGTTGCTGCCCTGCTTGGTGAGCGTCTTGAACCGCTTCGGGTCGAACGGGATGGCCGACTCGTCGATGCGGTTGGCGGCGTCCTTGACGGCCCTCTCCAGGAACGCGGTGGTGGACATGTTGCCGTAGCCGCAGCCGTCATGGGCCTCCCGGTGGCAGGTCTGCCGGTTGATCTTCTCGATGTCGGCGAGGTACTTCCCGATGATCGGGTTGTCCGGCTGCAGCAGCCAGGCGATCCGTGCCTCGTGCCACTTCTTGCGGTTCTCCGAGGTGTTGGTCACCACCTCCGTCGCCGGAGTGGTGGGCACCACGGGGTGGCACAGCGAGGTGCACTGCGGGCCCCGGGTGGGCTCGTGGAAGACTCCGCCGAGGCCGACCCAGCCGTGTTCGGCCATGTCGTTGCTGGAGCAGTCGTCCGCGCACATCTTGCGGCCGTCGGCGTCGGTGCTGCCGACCGGGTTGTCACCGGAGTAGCTGTAGCCGTTCAGTTCCTTGGGGCTGTCCGGGGCGAAGAGCGGGTCCACGCTGATGAAGCGGCCGGCCGCCGGGTCGTAGTCGCGCGCCCCGAGGTGGGTCAGCCCGGTGGGCTCGCCGACCCCGCCGAGGAAGCCGTGACTGCCGGACCAGGTCGCGGGCTTGGTGCCGCGGGCCTCACCGAAGGGAGCACTGCGGCGCTGCGCCGTGCTGCCGGTGACCGTGTCGATGTTCAGCTCGGCGGTGCCGTGGTGGTCGACGATCTGGACGGCGACCTTGTTGTCGTCGGTGCGGACGGCGGCCGCCGCGCCGAGCGAGTAGTAACGCGTCGCGGTGGGCTTGGCCGCACCCTTGGTGAGGGTCAGCTCCGTGCTGCCCAGGTAGAGGGTCCACTGCTCGCCCGCGGGGGCGGCGCTGTCCAGGACGTGCGCGGTCAGCCTGCTGCCGGTGACGTCGTAGAGGTAGTCGGTGGTCCTGGTGGTCGTGCTGCCACCGTTGACCAGGGTGTCGACCACCTTGCCGAGACGGCCCTCCGCGTCCCAGGTCAGGGCCTGGTCGCTGGTGCCGCCGCCGGTGAGCTGCCGGTGCCGGGCGATGGTGTTGCCCGCGAGGTCGTAGCCGTCCGACTCGGTCTGCACCCCGGTGCCGCTGGTGCTGCGCAGCGTGTGCGGCTGGGCGGCCCCGGCGGCCGGGTAGTTGTACTTGGTGGTGACGTCCTTGCTCGCGTCACCGGTCGGGTTGTGCTGGGTCTGGATGTCGCGGGTGCTGTCGCTGCGGTAGCCGAAGCTGGTCCAGTACGGAGCCGGGCCGCCCAGTGACCTGGCGTCCGGTACGGCCGGGCAGCTTCCGGAGCTCGGCGTGAACGCCTCGGTCAGCCGGACCAGGTGGTCGTACTGGAAGCACTGGCGGTCGGTGCCGCCGCGCGAGGTGTCGGTGATCGACGTGACGTTGCCGGCCTGGTCGTACGTGTAGGTGGCCGCGCGCAGGGGCGTCGCGACGCCGTACTGGTCGGTGCGCGAGGCGGTGAGCCGCTGGGTGCCCCACTCGTACGCGTTGGTGACGTAGACCTGCTTGCCCGGCGTCCCGTCGGAGAGGGTCGCCTGCATCGGCTTGCTCGTCAGGCTGTAGGTCTGCCCGGCGAGGTAGCCGCTCAGGCCGCCGGCGGTGGTGAGGCGGTGCTGGGTGTCGTAGCCGAAGGCCACCGACTCGGCGGGGAGGTTTCCGGCGGCCGGGTAACTCGTGCTCTGCGGCTGGTCGTCGAGGCGGTAGACGGTGCCGCTGACGTAGGAGCCGGCCAGTGCCTCCTGTCCGGGCACGGAGGGGACGGACACCGTGGTGCGGGTGGCCCGTCCGAGCGGGTCGTACAGCGACCAGGTGGTCTTGTACTGGTACGTGCTCGACCCGACCGTGAGGTAGCGGGTCGCCGAGGAGATGAGGCCCTTGTTACCGGCCGGGTCCCAGATCTGCGAGGTCAGCAGGGGGCCGGTGGCCGAGCCGGACCGGGTCTCGATCTGGCGGCCGTGGTTGTCGTAGACGTAGGCCAGCGTCTGGTTGTTGCCGTCGCGGCTGGTGGTCAGGAGGCCGCTGTCGTCGTAGGTCTTGACCGAGGTCCCGGAGTCCGGGTCGACGCTCTTGACCAGGCGGCCCTGCTGGTCGTACGTCCAGGTCCACTGTGTGCTGGCCTGGTCGGTCAGCCTGACCATGTGTCCGGCCGGGTCGTAGGCGTAGCCGACGCCGTCGTACGCGCCGGTGGCCGTGTCGGCGTGGTACTGCCGCAGTTCGGTGGTCAGGCCCTGCGCGTTGCTGATGGTCGTGGTCGGGGTCGCGCCCTTGGGCGGGGTGACGGTGACCCGGTCGCCGCCGTACTCGGTGAGCGTGGTCGAGATCGGGGACCCGACGCCGTTGCCCGCGAGGACGGTGGACTTGACGACACGTCCGAGGCCGTCGTAGGTGTTCGCGGTCTGGGTCTCCACACCGGTGGCGTCGTCGACCTTGAAGAGGGTGGCCGAGGGGGAGCCGGTGGCGTAGTAGGCCGCGTAGGCGAGGGCGGACTGGCCGCGCTCGTCGTAGAAGGTGTCGGTCAGCACCCGGCCGCCGTTGTCACCGGGTGCCTGGGTCTGGCGGGCCCGGCCGAGGCCGTCGTAGAGGGTGTAGGCGGTGTCCTGGGAGCCGTCGGCGTTGAGCGACTTCGTGGCGACGGCCCGGATCTGGCCGTCGAGGTCGGCGTAGGCGTACTCGTGGTTCGGGCTCTGGCCGGTCGACCGCGAGCGGTTGGGCTGCCAGACCTTCAGGGTGCGGCCGAGCGCGTCCAGGAGGACGTCGGTGCGCCGGTTGTTGGCGTCGACGGTGTCGACCGCCTGGCCGCGGGCCAGGTCGTAGTCGGTGACGGTGGTCATGGCGGTGGCCGGGCTGCCCCTGGTCACCGGCGGGCCGGTGACGGTCACCTTCGTGGGCCGGCCGGTGGCCGGGCTGTAGCCGGTGCTCGTGGTCTGGGCCAGCGGGCTGGCGGTGGTGACCGGCGCGGTGGCGTCGGTCGTGTCGAACACGGAGGTCGACGCGAGCTTGGTGGTGCTGTCGGCCCGGCCGTAGGCGTCGTAGTGGGTCGCGCCGTCGAGGTAGGTCGCGACCTTCCCGGAGCGGGACTTCAGCGTCTCGACCAGGGTGCTGTCGCCCACGGTCGGGGCGGCGCCGTAGGCCTGGCCGTCGTAGCGCAGGCGGACGTCCGAGAGGACGGCCGAGCTCCCGTCCGGCCGGGTGTCGCGGTCGACGTCGGCGCCGCAGGCGGCGGCGACGGTCTCGGTGCGGATCGTGCCGACGAGGATCCACGCGGAGGTGTTGTCGGCGTAGGTGGTGCGCGTGCACTTGTCGTCGGTGCCGACGTCGGCGTCGCCGAGGTCGTCGGACTGCACGACGCGGCCGTAGCCGTCGAAGGTGCTGTCGGTGCGGGTCTCGCGCCAGGAGGCGCCGGCGCCCTGGTCGAGGGAGGTGAAGGAGCGGCTGGTCCGGGTGCCGGTGAGGTTGGCGGTGGTGGTGCCCCAGTCGCGGACGCTCTTGGCGGTCTCCTTCTTCCAGGGCGTGCTGACGGTCTTGGAGAGGACCTTGCCACCCGGCTTGTCGTACTGCTCGGTGCGGTACTCGAAGGCGGAGAAGGCGTCGTCGTCGGTCAGACTGGTGCCGTGGCCGTCGTCGACGGCGACCGTGCGCTTCTTCGTCTTGTCGGCCGGGTCACTGCGGTCGCCGTCCATGCCGCGCAGGAAGTAGTGCTCGGCCTGGGTGGACATGCCCGAGACGCCGCCGGTCTCCACCCGGGTCCGGGCGTAACCGCGCCACTGGGACCAGGTCTTCAGCTTCTCCTTGGTGATGCCGTCCTCGTCGTCGAAGTGCCAGGCCGGGTCGCCGAGGTAGGTGTAGTGGGTGACCATGTCGGGTGCGCCGCCGGTGCGGTCCGTGGCGATGACCGAGTCGACGACGTACTTGTTGAACCACTCCGTGGTCACCGGTGTCTCGTTGGACGCCTGGTACTGCTGTGGGAAGCAGCGGGTGGTGTTGGTCTGCGGGGTGGGCAGGGTGTTCCAGTCACAGGCGGGCGCGCTGTAGTTGACGTCCAGCTGGCCGCCGAGCTCGTCGGTGATGGTGCCCAGGCGCTGCTTGATGAACGGGGCGCGGCCGTCACCGACCTTGTCGAGGCGGTTGGTGAGCTGCTTGTACGCGAAGGTGGTCTTCGGCAGCGTGATCGACGGCGTGGCCGAGGAGCCGGTGTGCTGGACGGACTCCAGCAGCAGCTGGTAGTCGACGTCGGCGGTGCCCCACTTGTGGTTCAGCGACCAGGAGTCGATGTCCTTGTAGGAGCCGTCCGACTGCAGGGTCTTGGCGACGATCTGGGTCAGCCGGGTGCGGGTGAAGAAGGTCGGGGCGACCTGGGTGGTGCAGTCCTTGCCGGTGCTGCAGTTCTGGTCCCACGGAGTGTCGTACCAGTACTGCCGGTTGGCGTCGATCTTCGCCGGATCGCAGAGGCCGGCCGTGCTCTCCAGGCAGCGCTCCGCGGTGCCGAAATCGACCCGGGCCATCGGCTTGACGGTGCCGGAGTGGATGTCGGCCTGGCGCTGACCGTAGTCGAGGTGGTCCAGGTGCCCGCCGCGGACGTAGGGGGTGCGGTCGGTGGCCTTGAGGTTGCGGCCGTAGTTGTTGGTCTCGGGGGTGTACCAGTAGGTGATGTCGTTGCCGTGGCCGTCGACGACGAGGTCGAGGTTGAAGCGCCAGCCCTGCTGGCACCACGACGACGCGAAGTCTGCGCCGTGGCACGGCTCTCCGGCGTTGTTGCCGAAGACGGGCACGGTGTAGACGGACTTGGTCTCCGGCTTGCCGCTGCTCCAGTTCGGGAGGCGGTTGTAGCCGAAGTAGTAGTTGGTGCCGTCGGTGGTGGTGGCGCGGAAGTACTCGCCGTCATTGTCGCCGTTGCCCCGGTTGGTGTCGCGGACCCGGACGACCTTGGTGTTGTCGTCGCCCTTGAGCCGGAACTCGTCACCTGAGACGGGGATCAGCTCGCCGGAGTGGCCGGCGAAGCTGATGGTGGCGTTGTCGGTCGCCCAGCACAGGTCGCCGGGGTAGTTGCCGCCGGTCTTCACGCCGTCCTCGGCGCACGCCTTGTAGGTGCGCTCGACGAAGCCCGGGGACAGGTCGAAGCCGTCGCCGGCCCAGGAGGCCTGGTTGTTGCTGTTGGCGGTGCGGCCGTCGATGCTGCCGGAGCTGTAGGAGAGGCCGAGCTTGGGGGTCAGCCCGCCCGGCATCGCGGTCAGCGGCATCTCGTAGGACCAGGAGAACGAACCGCTGTTCAGCGAGGTCGACCACGAGGACGCGGCGGACAGCGGGGTGGCCTTGTAGTCGCCGCCGGGGCCGGCGCTGCCGGTGGTGGCGGCGAGAACGGCTCCCCCGCCGGAGGTGGACTGCAGGCTCATGCCGCCGACGGGGGCCGGCGCCGCGATGGCCACGGCGTCGGCGGTGACGGTCTGCTTCTCCAGGTCGTTGCCGCCGGGCAGCGGGGTCTGGACGCGGCACTCGGGCAGGTCGGGCGTGGTCAGGACGCAGGCCGGGAGCTGCACGAGATGCAGCCGGGCGCCGAAGCCGGCGCCACCGGCCTGGGCGAAGGAGCTGTAGTCGACACTGATGTTCGCCTGCGTGCCGTCCGCGGTCTGCGGGGCGGCGACGCTCAGCAGTACGCCGGAGATGCCGGCCTTCCGGGCGAGGTCCTGGCTGAGGACCTGGACGTCGGCGTTCTTCGCCGCCTGCGAGGTGCCGGTCGCGGTGAGGGTGACCGGCAGTTCGCCGGCCTTCACTCCCTTGCCGGCCTCCCCCGGGACGGTGACCTTGGCGCCGCCCGCCTTCGGCCAGGCGGCCTGCTTCGCGGCCGGGGCACTGACGGTGGTGTCGGCCTTGCGGCCCTTGGCCTTCCCCGCCGAGCCCTGTACCGGCTTCTCGGCCGACACCGCCGACGGCTTGGTGTACTCGGCCGCGGCCGCACCCACTGCCAGTGGCAGCGTGGGCAGCAGTGACCCGACCAGTGTCGCGGCCACCAGGGCCGAGATCCTGGGCCGGGACCGCCGTCCGGCAGCCCTTTCCCTGCTCATCAGATTCCTCCTGATACGCGCGCCCGTCACGTTGCGGGCACGGAGAGTGACAGCGGCGGCCGACAGGCTGGCGCCGCCGTTGGACCGCCTGCCGGCGCGGCAGGCGGAAGACGGAGACGCGGGCCGGGCGGCAGCTGCCACCCGGCCCGCGCAGGGACCGGTCAGGGACCGGTCGTGGTGTCCAACTCGGTGTTGTAGTCGGCGAGTCGGGCGATCTGGGCGGCGCTCAGCACGCCCTGGAACGCCCAGACGTCGTCCAGTTCACCGGAGAAGTACTCACCGAACGTGCCGGTGGCCTTCGCCCGGCCGAACTGAAGCCCGCCGGTGGCGTCGAACGGCCGCACCGCCTGGGCCCACGAGGTACGGCTGGTGCAGTCCGCCGCGCCGGTGGTGCAGACCTGGTTCTCCAGGTCGCCGTTGACGTAGAGGCTCAGCCGGCTCGAGAGCGCGTCGTAGGTGAGCGCCAGGTGCGTCCAGTTCTCCAGCACCGACGGGACCGCGGAGTGCACGACGACGGTGCGGGCGGCACCCGCCGCGTCGGTGCCGGCCAGCACGGCCTGCCACTCGCCCAGGTGCTCACCGGTGTTCGGGTCGTCCTTGAGGTAGTGCCAGCGCAGCGTGGCCGCGTCACCGGTGGTACCGCCCTGCGAGAGCACCGTCATGTCCCTTGTCGGGGAGCCCGCGGTGTTCGCCCAGCCGGCCAGCGTGAAGCTCTGGTTGGTGTGCACCGGTGCGGCGCCGGTGGCTGCGAAGCCGGTGGTGCCGTTCAGCTGCAGGGTGCCCGGGGTCACGTACAGACCGCCGCCGGCGTTGATGGTGGCGCCGCCGCCGAGCTGTGCGGCCGGCTTCGTCGGCCCCTCGCCCGGGGTCGCGGTACCGGCGACGGTGTTGAGCTTCCACCGGCCGGTGAGCTGCGGGCGCTGGGCCACCAGGTCGGCCGCCTCCGGGCCGGTGACGACCCGGTCGTAGATCCGCAGGTCGTCGATGTCACCGCCGAAGAACTCGCCGTTGGCACCCTCACGGCTGACCGCACCCAGCTGGAGCGGGCCGGGCTCCGCCCACGGCGCGTTCTGCGTGTAGTCCGCCTCGCCGACCAGGAAGCCGTTGATGTAGAGGCGGGTCTTCTTCGCGACCGTGTCGGAGACGCCCAGCAGGTGCGTCCACTGGTTGTCCGTGCCGGCGAAGCACGGCACCCCGTTCACCGTGCTGCCCGCGGCGCAGTCCGGCTGCATCGCCCGCACCAGGGTGTCGGCGGCGGTGTCCTCCTTGTACCGGCCGAAGATCCACCGCTTGTAGTAGGCCGAGTAGTACAGGGAGAACTCGCTGTTGTGCCGGCCGATCTGGGACAGCGCGATCTTGGCCGTCCCGTCCGTGTCGGCGAGCTTGGGCAGCCGCACCCAGGCGGAGACCGCGAAGCTCCGGGCCCCGTCGACCTGCGGACGGGCGGTGCGGGCGTACCCGCTGGTGCCGTCGAAGTGGACGGCCTTGCCGGCCGTCCCCTGAACGCCGGCCTGGACGCCTCCGAACGTGGTGAGGCTGTCGGACTCCGGGTAGCCGGCCACGGTCGCGGCGCCCGCGTCCTCGTCGAGGTGCCAGACCGCCTTGGCGGGCAGGCCCGCGGTCAGCGGGCGGTCGGCGGCGACCTCGACGGCCTCGGCCGCGGAGAGCGGCCGGTCCCAGACCTTGACCTCGTCCAGGGACCCGGCCCAGAAGTCGGTGTACCCGCCTCGGTACGTGAGCCGGCCGATGTCCAGCGGTCCGCGTGCACTCCAGCTGACGGGTGCGGGGACGGTCGCGGTGGGAACCCCGTCGACGTACAGCGCCATGGTCTGGTTGGCGGAGTCGTAGACGCCGGTCAGATGGGCCCACTGGTTGAGCGGGGCGGGCGTCGGCGAGGCGGCGATCTGCCAGGCGTAGCCGGTGCTGTCCTTGGTGGTGCTGACGAAGGCCCACTTGCCGTCGCGCTCGCCCAGGCTGAAGGAGGACATGTAGGTCCCCTCCTGGGCGATCGCCATGCGGTTGTGGGTGGCGTCGGTCAGGTAGACCCACGCGGAGAGGGTGAAGCTCCTGGTGGTGTCGAGGACCGCGCCCTGGGTTCCGGCGTAGGAGGTGGAGGTCCCGTTGAAGGCCGCCCCGGTGCCCAGGTGCCCGGGCGCCCCGGTCACCGCGCCGCCGCCCTTGGTGGCGTCGATCCGGGCGCCGGTTCCGGCGAGGGTGGTGCCGGAGGCCTCGTCCATGGTCCAGCCGGCGCGTTGCGGCTGGCCGTTCAGGACGCTGAAGTAGTAGGTCTCCAGCTGCGAGGCGTTGCCCGCCCCGTCCAGCGCCCGCACCGACAGGGTGTGCACGCCGGGTGTCTCCGGCAGCACGCTGATGGTCTGCGGGGCACCCGCCGTGGTGGCGACCTCGTGGGCCGCGGAGGCCGTGGTGTCCAGCCCCCACTGGTACTTGACGACGTCGGTGGCCGCCGAGTCGATCGTGAAGGCGCCGTACTTGCCGACGCCGTCCGTCCACGGCAGCGCTGCGGCGGCGTCCTTCGAGCCTGGGTAGGAGGCCGAGGTGACAGCCGGCCCGTCGGGCGCGGAGGTGTCGACGCGGAAGTAGCAGTTGGTCGCGTCGCCGACCGAGGACCACGGCCCCCAGCTCGCGCCGTCCCAGGCCCTCATCTCCCAGCCGTAGGCGCCCTTGGCGGGCGCGGGCATGGGCGGGACGGTCAGCGAGAACTGCGAGCCCGAGCCCTTGAAGGTGTCGGATGCGGGCGCCGCACCCGCCGACCCGGTCGACCACCACCGGCGGGCGAAGCCGGTGCCGTCGTCCCAGCCGACCGCGAACTGGACGCCGACGGCCTCACCGTCCGGGTCGTCGGCACGCGCCGTGATCTGGGGCCACTTGTTGATGGTCACGCCGGTCGACAGGCAGCTGCCGGGCGACATCGTCAGGCCGCTCATCGGGGTCTGGCGGGGTGCCAGGTTGTAGTGCACCCGCAGGAAGGCGTCGTCGGTCAGGCGCTTCCAGCTGTTGCTGTCGCCCTCGTTCTCGGCCTTGAGCCCGAACGTGGTCCACGACCAACCCCAGTTCGCGGCGTCCTGCACCAGGTCCTTGACCCCGCCCGAGGCGCCGCCGAACTCCAGCCAGCCACCCGGGCAGCTACCGCTCCAGCCCTTCGCCGCACTCATCGTCTGCAGCTTCCGGCTCCAGAATCCCGACGCGCTCTGACTGGTCCAGTTCGTCTTCGAGGACACCCAACCGGTGCTCCACAGCTCCACGTTGCTCGGAGAGCAGGACCACGAGTGGCTCTCGTAGGTACCGAACTCCGCGCTCAGGATCTGCTTCCCGATGAACGTCGACGTCGGGATCTGGAAGAACGCCCGCTTCACGTCCGACGGTGCGCAGCGGCTGGTGTCACCGCAGTATCCGACGCCCCAGTCGTGCACGTAGGAGCTGTTGTACGTGAAGTGCCAGTAGGACTGGGATGCGTAGTACCGCGACACACCCGCCCAGTCCGCCGCGTTCGGCGTGTTCCAGGCCGGGTCGATCATCACCGGGAACACCGTCGCCGGGTCGTCCAGCATCGTCTGGTCCGGAGTGAGGACCAGTCTGTCCTGTGCGAGCGGCAGGTCGACCTTGATCCGGGCGACCTTCGCGCCCTCACCCGGCAGCAGGTCCGGCGCGGGCAGCGCGGCGGACTCCTGAGCCGGCGCTGCGAGGGTCCTCGACTTCGCCGCCGGGGCGGCGGCCGCGGCCGCTGCCGCCTGGGCGGCAGCCGGGCCGGAGGAGTCCCACATCACCGGCGTGGGCGCCTCGAAGACCGTCCCGCCGCCGTTCCTGTCCACCGCGGTCAGCGAACCGTCGGCGGCCTGCTTGACCGTCAGGCCGTCGCCCTTCAGGCCCAGCCGGAGCTGGTCCAGTTCCGGGTTCTTCGCCGCCGCCGCGGTGTGCACCACGACGATCTGGCTGAACCCGGTCCGCGTCGCGGTCAGCTTCAGGTCCACGTCCGGCAGGATCGAGCGGTACTCCGCCGTGCTGCCGTCCACCACCGGCTTCGGCAGGGCCTTCGGCCACGACAGCTTCAGCTCCTTGCCCGCCGAGGTCATCCGGACCAACGGCTGCGAGCTCCCGCCGCCGGAGAACACCACGTCGGCGGTGGCCGCCTTGGGTGCCACCGAGCCGTCGGCGCGTACGCTCAGCGACGGATCGACGTCCACCCAGCCGCCGGCCCTGCGGACCCGGTGCGGTTGCACATACGTCGTCGCCACCAGCTTCCCGTCCGGCTGGGCCACCACGTCGCTCGTCTCGGTCCGCTTCGACGCCACCTCGACCGGCTTCCCCGACCGCTTCGCCTCCGCGACCGCCGCGACCTCCGCCGCGTCGGTCGAGGTGACGCCGGCCGGCGTCGAAGCCGCCGGCGATCCGTCAGCGGCGGACGCGACGCCCGGGAGCAGGCCGGAGCCGATCAGTGCTCCGGCAGCCACGGTCGCGGCAATCCATGCCCGCGTCGCCCGTCTCCACTCTGTACTTGCCACCGTCTTCTCATCCCCGAATTCTTAAGATCTTCTAATGCGGAGCAGATCTTCGTAAACCATCGAACCGGGTGTCAACACAAACCGGGAGGTCAGAGAGGTGGACCCGCCACGGATCGAGTGGAGTAAGCGTGACCATGCCTGCCAAATCTGGACAATGTGAAAGCAAAACGTGTGCTAAGTCACACGGGCTGGTGACGTGCGGTCGGAATCGCCCGAAATGCCATGTTCGAGCGGCCGCGCGAGCTTCGACATTTCGGCTGACTCGGTGTCAGCAGGCTTTTCTGAATGGGGTGACAGCGCTCACCGGCGTAGCGGGCGGGCGGCCGAGGATCGCGGCGGCGGAGGGCCGGCGCACCGGGTGGTGATCAAGCCCGCCACGTGGCCGGGTGTCAGGCGGCCGTCGACGTTCGGCGGGACAGGAGCTTGCCCAGCTCCCACAGGAGCAGGAGTGCGACGGGGGCGAGCAGGGCCCAGCCGAACTGGGCGAGGGTGATCTCGGTGGTGCCGAGGATGCGGCGGAAGGCGTCCATCTGCGTCACCAGGACCGCCAGGACGAACTCGGACAGGGCCGCCAGGTTCATCGGTCTGCTGTCGAACGTGCCGGTGCTCAGCACGGTGGCGCGTTCGCTGCGGCATTCGTAGGCCGCCACGATCAGGCAGAGCGCGAAGGCGGTGAAGGCGATCGAGCTGCCGGTCTTCACGCTGCCGTAGTGGTGCTCGCCCAGTTTGATCAGCAGGAGCAGGGCGACGGTGACGGCCAGTCCGCTGAGCCCGACGGTGACCATGACGGACCTGGTCAGCAGCGATTCGCCGCGCGGGCGCGGGGTGCGCCGCATCAGGCCGGGGCTGGCCAGATCGAAGCCGAGGGCGAAGCCGAAGGGCGCGTTGACGACGAAGTGGATCCACAGCACCTGCGGCGGGGTGAACGGCTCACCGGCGGCGATGTTGAAGAGGGTCGCGCCGAGGAAGGTCAGGACGAAGGTGACCAGGAGCATCAGGACGAACCGGATGTACTTGGTGAGGTTGTCGTAGAGCTTTCGGCCCTCCTCGACGGCGTACACGATGGTGGAGAAGTTGTCGTCGGAGAGGATCATCCGGCCGGCGTTCTTGGCCACGTCGGTGCCGCTGCCCATGGCGATGCCGATGTCGGCGGCCTTGATGGCGGGTGCGTCGTTGACACCGTCGCCGGTCATCGCCACGACCTCGCCCTTCTTCTTGAGCGTGTCGGCGAGCAGGACCTTGTGCTCGGGCGCGACGCGGCCGACCACGCCGATGCCGTCGATCCGGGCCAGCCGCTCGTGCTCCGGCATGGCGGCGAAGTCCGCTCCGAGGATCGCCCCGCCGGGGATGCCGAGCTGACGGGCGATGGCCTCGCCGGTGGTGACGTCGTCACCGGTGACCATGCGGACCCGGATGTGGGCGGCCTGGGCGCTGGCCACCGCCTCCCTGGACTCCGCGCGGGGCGGGTCGACCATGCCGACCAGGCTGGTCATCCGCAGGTCGGTGACGAGCGCGAGCAGGTCTCCGTCCGGGTCGAACTCCGCCGGGTCCAGGTCGCGCTCGGCCGCCGCCATCACCCGGCGGCCCTCGCCGCCCATCCGTTCGGACTGGGTCTCCGCGCGACCCCGCAGGTCGGCGTCCCAGGGGACGGTCCGGCCGTCGGCGAGCGCGGTGGTCGCGCGGGCCGTGACGGCGGGCGCCGCGCCTTTGACGAAGCAGCGCACCACCGGCCGGCCCGTCGCGTCCACGGCCGAGTTGAAGGTGGCCATCAGCTTGTACTCGGGGTCGAACGGCAGGGTGGCGAGCCGGGGGTAGCGCTCCCGGGTGGCGCCGATGTCCAGGCCGGCCTTGTGGCCGAGGACGAGCAGCGCGCCCTCGGTCGGATCGCCGACCACCGTGCCGTCCACCAGCTCGGCGTCGCTGGCGACCAGGTACGGCAGGATGGCGTCCTCGATGCCCGCCGAGGATCCGGCGGCGTGGTGGATCCGCCCCTCCAGTCCGTAGCCGCTGCCGGAGACGGTGAAGCGGTCGGTGGGGCTGAGGACCTCGACGACGGTCATCTGGTTCATCGTCAGGGTGCCGGTCTTGTCGGAGTTGATGGCCGAGGTGAAGCCCAGGGTCTCCACGGACGGCAGTTCCTTGACGATGGCGTTGCGTCTGGCGAGGTTGAGGCTGCCGACCGAGAGGATCACCTGGGTGACGGTCGGCAGGGCCTCGGGGATGGCGGCGATGGCCAGCGAGACGGCGCTGACGAACAGGGTGTCCCAGGCCTGGTCGCGGCTGCGGCCGAGGGCGAACATCACCACCATGGTCAGGCCGGCCGCCGCCGCGATCCACAGGGTCAGGGTGTCGAGTTCCCGGGTGAGCGGCGTCTGCTCCTTCTCGGTCGCCGAGAGCATCCCGGAGATCTTGCCCAGTTCCGTCCCGGCGCCCGTCCCGGTGATGATCAGTACGCCGCTGCCGTGGGTGACCGGGGTGTTCATGAACGCCATGGTGGACTGGTCGCCCGGGCCGAGCCGCTCGCCCGTCAGGGTGCCCGCGTCCTTCACCGCCGGTACGCTCTCGCCGGTCAGCGCCGACTCGTCGATCTGCAGCGAGCTGGCCCGGACGATCCGCCCGTCCGCGGGGACGGTGTTGCCCGCGGCGATCAGCACGACGTCCCCGACCACCAGCTGTTCGGCCGGGATCTCCGCCTCGGCCCCGTCCCGCCGGACCCGGGCCGTGGTCTTCATCATCGACCGCAGCGCGTTCATGGCGCTCTCGGCCTTGCCCTCCTGCCGCAGACCGACGACCGCGTTGAACAGCGTCAGGACGATCAGCAGGATCGCCGTGCTCCACTCCTTGATGGCCAGTGCGACCACCGCCGAGGCGACCAGGATGATCTGCATGTAGCTGCGGTACTGGTCGAGGAAGCGCAGCCAGCCCGGCCTCGCCTTCTCCTCCGGCAGTGCGTTCGGGCCGTTCGCGGCCAGCAGGTCCGCCGCCCGGGCGGCGGAGAGCCCGGCCTCCGGGTCCACGCCGAGCCGTGCCGCGACCTCCTGGGGCGGTGTCGCGTACCAGGGCCGCATGGCCGGGCCCGCCGCCGGCGGTTCAGTCTGTGCCGCCATGCCCGCACCTCCGATGCGTCGCGTTCCTCACGGCGGGCCGGCCGCCGCGGTGCTCAGGCACGGTGCCCGGTCCGGTGCCCGGCCGCGTACGGGTCGCGCTCGGCGCCCTCGGGGGCCTGCTGCTCCAACTGCCGCTTGGCGGCCCGCAGCTCCTTGCGGGCCTTCTTGCCGACGACCGGGTAGCGGGGGTCGATCTCCATCAGCGTGTGCGCGAGCACCGCGGCGGCGCAGATGCGCGCGAACCACTTGCGGTCGGCCGGCACGACGTACCACGGCGCCCACGGGGTGCTCGTGGCCGAGAGCATCTCGGAGAAGGCGTGCTGGTAGTCGTCCCACCGCTCGCGCTCGCGCAGGTCCGCCGCCGAGAACTTCCAGTTCTTGTCCGGCAGGTCGATCCGTTTCAGGAAGCGGGTGCGCTGCTCCTCCTCGGAGAGGTTCAGGAAGATCTTCACGACTCTGAACCCGTTCGCGCAGAGGTAGCGCTCCCAGTCGTTGATCTCCCGGTAGCGGCGCGTCCAGACGTCCCGCCCCTTCGCCTCGGCGGGCAGCCGCTGCCGGTCCAGGTTCTCGGGATGCACCCGCACCACGAGGACCTCCTCGTAGTGCGACCGGTTGAAGATCGCGATGTCCCCGCGGGCCGGCAGGCGCCGCGCGTAGCGCCACAGGTAGTCGTGGTCGAGCTCCTCGACGGAGGGCACCTTGAAGCTGCTGACGTGCACGCCCTGCGGGTTGACCCCGCTCATCACGTGGCGGATCGTCCCGTCCTTGCCGCCCGCGTCGATCGCCTGGAGGCAGAGCAGCACACCGTAGGTGTCCTGGGCGGCCAGCCGTGACTGGTACTCGGCGAGCAGGCCGACGCCGGTGCGCAGCAGTTCGGCGCCGTCCCGCTTCTTCAACCGGGCCTTGTAGCGGGGGTCGAAGTCCTCGGCGAGGTCCACCCGCGAGCCCGGCTCCACGCGCAGCGGCTCGATGAACTTCGCGATCCGTCTGGCCTGCTTGTCCGACATCGCCGGTACCGCTTCCTCTCGGTCCGCGACGGCTGCGGGTCACCGGCCCGGCCCCTGTCCCGGTCCCTGCCATCGCCGTCGCCGCGGCCGGCCGGCGCCGCTGCCCGGCGGGCGGCCGCTTCCGCTGCCGCGTCGATCCGGCCCACCGTCCGGTGGACGTCGGTACCTGCCACCATCCGGCCGACCGTCGGGGCCGTCAAACCGGGAGCCGCCACCCGGGGGACGTCCGCCTCACTCCGGGTCCGCCGGCCACGTTTCCGGGCCGCTGCCAAAGGCCCAGGATTGGTAGGCGGCCACGGCCGTGGGCAGGGTGGGAAAGATCCGGTCCTCGCCGACGGACCCGGTCAGCCCGTATGCGTCCAGCTCGGCCCGCAGGTCCTGCTTGACCCGGGCCAGCGCGAAGACGATGCCGCGTCCGGCCAGCTCGATCCGGAGCGCCTCCACCGAGTCCAGCGCGGTGATGTCGACCTCCACGTTGGCCTCCGTGTTGAGGACGAACCAGCGCACCGGGCCGCTCTCCTCGGCGACCGCGGCCAGCGCCCGGCGCCGGAAGTCCTCCGCGTTGGCGAAGAACAGCGGCGAGTCGTAGCGGTAGACGACCAGCCCGGGCACGGTGCGGGCCTGCGGATAGTCGTCGATGTCGTGCATGCCGGGAACACCGGGCACCAGGCCCTGGACGGCGTCGTGCGGGCGGGCCACCCGGCTCAGCAGCTCCGCCACCGACAGCCCCACGGCCACCAGGACCCCGTACAGGATGTCCAGCGCCAGCACCCCGACCAGGCAGCCGACCGCCAGCAGGAACTCCCGGCGCCGGAACCCCTTCAGCCGGCGCAGCCCCGCCACGTCGATCATCCGGATCGCGGCGAAGACGACCAGTGCGCCCAGCACCGCCGTCGGCGTGTACTTCAACAGCGGGCTCAGGAACAGCAGCACGGCGAGCACGGCCACGCCGGCCGTCAGCGCGTACGCCTGGGTGCGGCCGCCGGCCGACTGGGCGAGCGCGGTGCGGCTGGCGCTGCTGCTCACCGGGAAGCCGTGCAGGAATCCGGCGCCGAGGTTGGCGCCGCCCAGGGCGAGCAGTTCCTGGTCGGCGTCCAGCTGCTCGCCCTCGTCGCGGGACTCGAAGGCCCGCGCGGTGAGGATCACGTCGGTGTAGCCGACGAGCAGCACGCCGAGGGCGGGCAGCAGCAGGCGGTGCACCTCCCTCAGGTCCGGCAGGGAGGGGCTGGGCAGTCCGGCCGGGATCTCGCCGATCACCGCGATGCCGTGCTCCTGCAGACCGAACACCGCCACCACCGCCGTGCCGAGGACGACGGCCAGCAGCGGTCCGGGGAGGCGGGGAAGGAAGCGGTTGACGGCGAAGAGGAAGAGCAGCGCCGCCGCGCTGAAGACCACGGTGGCGGTGTCCGCCTCCGAGAGGTGCCGTACGAAGTACCTCAGTTGCGGGCCGAACCCCTCGCCCTCCACGTCGACGCCGGTGAGCTTGGACAGCTGGTCGACCATCATGATCAGCGCGACCCCGGCCAGATAGCCGATCAGGACCGGCCGCGAGAGCAGGTCGGCGACGAATCCCAGCCGCGCCAGCCACGCCAGCGCGAACAGTACGCCGACCACCACGGCGAGGGTGGCCGCCAGCACCGCGTAGCGGTCGGTGTCGCCGCCGGCCAGCGGCCCGACCACGGTGGCGGTCATCAGCGCCGTCGTCGACTCGGGCCCCACCGACAGCAGCCGGGACGACCCGAGGAGGGCGTACACGGCCAGCGCCGGGAGGATCGCCCAGAGCCCCGCGACCGGCGGCAGACCAGCGACGCCGGCATAGGCCATGACCTGCGGTACGAGGTACGCCGCGACGGTGCCGCCGGCCAACAGGTCACCCCGCAGCCAGGCACGCCGGTAGTGCCTGAGCACGACGAGCCCGGGGAGCGAGGGAACGGAGGGGCGCCATCCGCCGTTCCGCGGGACAGGCTGCGCCATGAGTCTCCTTCCGCCCGATCCATGATGCGGCAGAGACGCCCGGCACCGGGGCAAGCCTCGCCCAGCGCGTCCGCGCCGGACGGACCGGGACCCTCCGGCCGCCTCCTGACGGCCGAGGGGGGAGGCTCCGGGGGCGACGGCCTGCGGACCGAACGGGCCGGGCCGCGCCGGAAGGCGGCGGTACCGGTACCGCTCCTAGCATGGACCGAGATGGTTTCCTCGACGGACAGGGGTGCCCGGTGGGCGAGCAGAGCATGATCGAGACGATCAGATCCGTCTACACGGCGTTCGGCAGCGGCGACGTACCGGGGATCCTGGCCAGGCTCGGCGATGACGTCGACTGGGCCTCGGAGACCAGCTCCACGGCGGCGCCGTGGTACGGCGTGCGCCACGGGAAGGCGGAAGTCGCCGAATTCTTCGAGCAGTTCGGTTCGACCATGGCCGTGGAGGAGTTCACCCCGGTGTCCTTCGCCGCGAACGACACCGACGTCCTGACCGTGGTGCGGATGCGGGCCACGCACCGGGCCAGCGGGACGCGGCTGGCGATGGACCTGCACCACCGGTTCACCTTCCGTGACGGGAAGATCGTCCACTACCGCGGCACCGAGGACACCGCACAGACCGAAGCGGCATTCCGTTCCTGACCGCTCCGGGCTCTCGTCACGGGGGTGCGGCATCAAGGGGAGGCAGGGCAGGCTCGCCCGCTGCTGTCAACCCCGCTGCACGGCAGGCTCCGCCCCGCGTGTGATCCGCAGGGGCGCCATGAGCAGGTGCCCCGGTGACGTGCAGTCAGGGGCGGTCGCCCCAGCCGGCGGTGCCGCCCTACGCGTGAGCGGCGAGGTACGCCCAGGCCTTCGTTCCCGACCGCAGGACGACCTCGGTCCTGGCGTAGTCGTCGACCTCGTAGTCGTCCGCTGCCGCGAGCTCGGCGTCGGTGATGGCGAAGACGCTGCCGTCCACCGCGTCGCCGCCCTCGGCGGAGGCCACGACCAGGGGGTGGAGGTTCGTGCCGCTGGTCGCGATCACCTCCGGGTCGGTGATCTCGACGTACGTGAGGCGGTAGCCGGGCAGTGCGTCGGACTGTCCTTCCAGATGCCGCCCGAAACGGGCGAGTTGGACCTCGGGAAGCTGCAGTGTGCCGTAGGAGAACAGCTGGTGGTACGCCTGCTCGGCCATCTGGAGGGGCCCTTCTGCGGTACTCGACAGTTGACGCTGGCGCCCCAACCTATCGAACAGGGTTCGGTCCTGACGACCGAGGGTGCGACCCCACACGGGCCGGGCAGGCCTCGCGGCCGGGGAATGGCCGGCCCGCCTTCACCGTGCGGGCGGGACCTGTCGGCAGTGTGGATCAATCACTCACACCATTGGGCGAATGCAAGACGAATGTGCCGATCCCCCTCGCAGATGCGGCCCTATGCTCGGCGCTACTGCGCACCGACCGGTGCCGTCACAGACGGGGAGAACCCAGTGCCGACCCGTACCATCCGCCGCCGGACCATGCGGTTGGCGAGTGGCTGCACCGCGGTCCTCCTGGCGCTCAGCGCCTGCTCCTCGAGCGATTCCGGCGCGTCGACGGCTTCGACCGCCCCCGCAACCGCTTCGGGGACGACGGCGGACGTCACCGGGACGGTGACCGTCTTCGCCGCCGCGTCGCTGAAGGAGGCCTTCACGGCGATCGGCACGCAGTTCGAGGCGGCCCATCCCGGCACCAAGGTGGTCTTCAACTTCGCGGGCAGCGACGCCCTCGCGGCGAGCATCGTGAACGGCGCCCCGGCCGACGTGTTCGCCGCCGCCAGCCCGGCCACCATGAAGACCGTCACGGACAAGGGCGACGCGGCGGGCACTCCGACGACCTTCGTCCGCAACCAGCTGGAGATCGCCACCGTTCCCGGCAACCCCAAGCACATCGCCTCGCTCCAGGACCTCGCCCAGCCCGGCCTGAAGGTCGTCCTGTGCGCCAAGGAGGTCCCCTGCGGGGCGGCGGCCCAGAAGGCCCTCGCGGCCGGCAACGTCCAGGTCACTCCCGCCAGCTACGAACAGGACGTCAAAGCGGCGCTGACCAAGGTCGAACTCCAGGAGGCCGACGCCTCCCTCGTCTACCGGACCGACGTGAAATCCGCTGCGGGCAAGGTCGACGGCGTCACCTTCCCCGAGTCCTCCTCCGCCATCAACGACTACCCGATCGCCACCCTCACCCACGCCCCCAACAGCACCGGCGCCCAGGCGTTCGTCGCCCTGGTGGAGTCCCCCGACGGCCAGAAGGTCCTCACGGACGCCGGCTTCCTCAGCGCCTGACGACGGATCGGTTCGGCCCCGGGGACGCACAGCGGTCACGCCAGGTCGAGCAGTTGCTCGTAGAAGCCGCCGAAGCCGCGCTGTCGGTCGACGAGATGCAGCTCAGCCCGCTACGTGAGGATGCAGGGCTGATTCAGCCGCCCGCTCGGCGCCTGCGGACCGTCGCGGCCAGCAGACAGGCCGCGGACAGCGCGAAGAACGCGGCCGTCAGCAGCAGCCAGTGCCCGAGGAAGCGGTCGGGATCCAGGTCGGTGGCGGAGCGGTAGCCGGGGACGCGGCGCAGGATCAGCGGGTACCAGACGACCAGCAGGAGCAGGGAGCAGAACGCGGGCACGCGAAGGTAGTTGACCGCCGGCACCCGGTACGCCCCGTCGGTCCCGGCCCGGTGTCCGCCCGTCAGGGCCTGGGCGGCCCGGTCGGTGAAGGTGTAGAGCGGCAGCAGGACGAGGTCGTGGAACAGGGCGGCGCCGACGAACCAGATCGCGACACCGAGCGGATCGCCCCTGAGCAGGCGGATCCCGGCGTACAGGGCGAGGGCGACGGAGCTCAGGAGCAGGAGCAGGTGCAGGGGGGAGGCGCCGTAGCGCTCCCGGAAGCCGCTGCGGCGTGTCATCCGGTGGCTCCGAAGGTGAGGCGGGTGACCCACTTGGTGTTGTGGACACCGGGGTTGGCGGGCACGATGATCCTCGCGGGGTAGCCGTGGTCGGGTGACAGGTCGGCGCCGTTGACGCGCAGGGCGAGCAGGGAGCGGGCGTCGCGGACCTGGTTGTCACGCAGGACGGTCGAGCTGAACGACCCGCCGCGCTGGACGGATTCGACGAAGACGTCGGGCGGGCTGTCGTGCAGGCCGACGAGGGCGGCGAGGTCGGTCAGGCGCACCCCGGTCCAGTCCTGGTCGGGGGTGGACCAGCCCTCGACGCAGGCGATCGGCAGAGCGGCGCCGGTCTGTGGGAGCCGCCTCAGCTGGTCCAGGGTGAGGACGGCTTCGCGGCCGGGGCCGCGCACGGTCAGCCGCCAGTCGGGGCCGATGTCGGCGGGGCGGATGCCGACGTCCGCGGCGGTCTTGTTGATCTGGAAGCCGTTCGGGCCGGTGCCGGGTTCCTGTCCGTGCGGGGCGAGCAGTGCGGTCCGGCGCCACCATCCGCCGATGCTCTGACCGGCCGTCACCGCGAACAGGGCGAGGGCGGCGGCGCCGACCATGGCGAGGGCTCCCCGCCGGGAGACGGTCGCGGGAGCGGGCCGCGGGGAGACCAGGCCGGTGTCGTCGAGCGGTTCGGGGACCGTGCCGGCGGTGTCGGTGCGCAGTTCGGCGCGCAGACGCCGGCTGCGCAGCGCCCGCACCACGACCGGGAGGCGGAAGGCCACATGGGCGACGAAGGCGCCGATGAACACCCAGGCGCCGTAGAAGTGCAGGGTGTAGAAGGAGCCGGGGAAGATGTAGTGCAGCTGGATGTTGAGGACGCCGGTGATGAACTCGAACAGCGCCCCGCCGACCAGGAGCAGCAGCGACAGCCGTTCCAGGGCGTGGGCGGGCGAACGGACCGGCGGCCACGAGAAGAGCCTGGGGATGACCGACCAGAGCTTGGCCAGCAGGACCGGGATCAGCACGATGCCCAGGGTGACGTGGACGCCCTGGGTCAGGCGGTAGAGCCAGGCGGGGCTGGTCGGCCAGGGGAACAGGTAGAAGCCGAGCCGACCCTTGTCCGGGGTCTGGTCGTTCACCGCCGCGAGGTCCGGGTTGTAGGCGGCGTAGGACAGCAGCCCGGTCACGAACAGCACGGTGATCCCGCCCAGCAGGACGAGGCCGAGGACCGAGGTGAGCCACGGGCCGCGCAGCGGGCTGCGCCAGAACTCCGGGCGTGCCGGACCAGGCGGCGGGCCGGCCGCGAGCGCCGTCCGCAGCGGGGAGCCCTTGACGTCGGACCGCGGGCGGGTGGCCGACGGTTCGGCTTCCGGGTGTTGCGGGCGCGGGCTCGGTTGTCCGTCCGGCCTCGGTCCGGGGGCGGGCTCGGGGCTGTGCTGTTCGGGCTCGGGGGCCGGGTGGGGCCGTGGTGCGGAGCGGTCGGGCTCGTCCCCGTCGTGATCGTGGGCGTTCAGGGAAGTACTCCTTCGCGGACGCGCGCGGAGGGCAGCCGCGCTGACCCGACCGTACGCCGCGAATCAGCCGTAAAGCCGCAATCGGGCGCTCGCCGCCAGCGACAGGAGTCCTGATCGGGAGGCCTACGACGCGAACGGCGAGGGCAACGCACGACGATCGACAGGCCGGCCGGCCTCACCGGTCACGGCCCGCAAGGTCCGCTCGTCCATCGGCAAGGACCTGCGCGACCTCGAACGCCGGCTCGGGGCCGACCATCGACCCCCGACCGGCCCTGAGCGACGAGAGGCGGCGTTGAGCATCGACGCGTGCGCACCGCTCAGCCGGCCTCGGCCCGGCGCTCGATGTCCTCGATGCCGCTGGGCCGGCCTGCCCGCACCCAGCGCGCGTAGAGGGCACCGCCGATCAGCACGGTCGCGACCAGGGACAGCAGCGGCCAGCCGCGCAGCAGGTTGACGGCGAGGGTGAAGGCGACCGCCACCGCCGCGAGGGCGTTGACGAGCACCAGCCCGGGCTTGCGCTCGGTTCTGGCGAAGCGGGCCATGGCCAGCAGACCCACGAGGAAGCTGACGAAGACCGACACCGCGTAGAACAGGACGAGTTCCTGTTCCTGCCCGGAGGCCGCCACGATGACCAGCGCGGCGGCGGCCAGGTAGACCACCACCGACCAGTACGGGGTGTGGTGCCTGTTGCTCCGGCCGAGGACGGCCGGCAGGACACCGGGGTTGTCCGCCGTCCCGGCGAGGGCCTTCAGCAGGCCCGGTCCGGCCTGGAAGGAGGAACTGGCGGCCGCGAGCAGGAGCAGCGAGCTGGTGAGCTGGAACGCGCTGTAGACCCAGCCCGGGCCGGCCGCGGCATGCGCGATCTCCGCGATCTGCGTGGAGTCGGCACCGGGCAGCCCGATGTGGAGGTCCACCGCGAGCGCGGTCAGGGCCAGGGTGAGGCCCCCGACGATGACCAGCAGCAGGGCGAGCGTGCCGCGGCCGAAGCGGCGGCGGTGGGTGTCGTCGAGCTGGCCGAGCTGGGCGATCGCGGTCGACGGCGCCTCGATACCGGTGGCGAGCGCCATGGCGACCGGGAAGGCCATCACCACGGCCAGCACCGCGGGCCTGCCGGGGTCTGCCGCCGCAGCCGCCGTGCCGGTGCTGTGGGGCCCGGCGAAGCCCAGGACCAGCACCACGACCGCGATCAGCACGAACACGACCGTCATCGCCGCGAACAACAGGCGGCCGCCGTGCCCGAACCAGGTCAGCCCCGCCACCACCGCCAGCAGCACGAGTGCGAGCGGGATCCGAACGGGCGCCAGCCCGGGGAAGAGCGCGATCACGGCACTGGCCGCGGCGGCGATGGAGATGCCGATGGTCAGGACGAAGTCCACCACGAGGGCGCCGATCGGCAGGAACGTCCACCGGGCGCCGAAGGCTCGTCCGGCGGCCGCGGCCGCTCCGCCGCCCTTCGGGAACCGCCCCACCAGCTGCCAGTAGTTGGCCGTCACCACGACGACGAGCCCGACCACCAGGGCCATCGTCGGGAGCAGCAGCGCGAGGTCGCCGTGCAGCGCGCGCAGCGCGGCCTCGATCGCGTAGGCCACGGAGGAGACCGGGTCCGCGATCACGGCGAAGGCGAAGGCGAAGAACAGCACCGAGCGTCGAGGCCCGCGTCTGGGACTGGCCGCGGACGGAACGGTGGGGTGGGCGGCGGCGGGAGCAACCACGGGAGCGAGCCCTTCAGGTCGGGACGTGGGGACACAGACGCCGACCAGACTTCCCGGCACACCGAAGGGAAATGCTACGCCAAGAACGCGATAAGAAGGCGTTAAGAAGGCGTCAGGATTCGTCCCGGACCGGCACGCGGGAGGCCGGCGGGCGGACAGCCGCCGACTCACCCGTCACGCGGGCCGCAAGCTCGCACCGACCCCGCGGCGGGGGACAAGGCGAGGATCAGGAGGAGCGGGTGATTTCCGTGGGGGAATGGGCTGAGATCCGCCGGCCGCACCGGGCCGAGCGCATGCCGATCCGGGTGATCGCCCGTCCGGCATGGATATCGCCGTAGCGCGTCGGGCACTGCGTCCGGGCGGCGGTGCCGCGTCAGCCGAGTGCGCGGTCGAGGTTGAAGGCGGCGCTGATCAGCGAGAGGTGGGTGAAGGCCTGGGGGAAGTTGCCGAGTTGTTCGCCGGTCGGGCCGATCTCCTCGGCGAACAGACCGAGGTGGTTGGCGTAGGTGAGCATCTTCTCGAAAGCGAGCCGGGCCTCCTCCAGCCGCCCTGCGCGTGCCAGGGCCTCCACGTACCAGAAGGAGCAGATCGAGAAGGTGCCCTCGGGACCGTGCAGGCCGTCCGGGCTGGCGGCCGCGTCGTAGCGGTGGACCAGGGAGTCGGAGACGAGGTCGGCGGTGAGGGCGTCCAGGGTGGAGAGCCACTTGGGGTCGGTGGGCGAGATGAACTTGGCCATCGGCATCATCAGCAGCGAGGCGTCCAGCTGACCGTCGTCCAGAGCCTGGACGAACGCGCCCCGCCGGGCCGACCACCCGCGCTGCATGATCTGCCGGTAGATCGCGTCCCGGGACTGCCGCCAGCGGGGCAGGTCGGCCGGCAGGCCGCGGCGGTTCGCCATCCGGATGGCCCGCTCCAGTGCCACCCAGCACATCAGCCGCGAGTACACGAAGTTCCGCCGGCCCGAGCGGGTCTCCCAGATTCCCTCGTCGGGCTGGTCCCAGTGCTCGCAGAGCCAGTCCGCCATCGCGCCGACCTCGTCCCAGCGGGCGCTGCTGATCGGCTGTCCCCACTTGTCGTACAGGTAGATCGAGTCGATCAGGGCTCCGTAGATGTCCAGCTGGAGCTGGCCGGTGGCGGCGTTGCCGACCCGGACCGGTGCGGAGCCGAGGTAGCCCTCCAGGTGCGGCAGCTCGTACTCGGGCAGCTCGCTGCGCCCGTCGATGCCGTACATGATCTGCAACGGGCCGGTCGCACCGGTGCCGCTCATGATGCCTTGCTTGCCGAGGAACCCCATGAACGCCTCGGCCTCCGAGGTGAACCCGAGGCGCAGCATGGCGTAGACGCAGAAGGCGGCGTCGCGGACCCAGACGTAGCGGTAGTCCCAGTTGCGCTCGCCGCCGATCTGCTCGGGCAGGCTGGTGGTCGGTGCGGCGACGATCGCACCGGTCGGCGCGTAGGTGAGCAGCTTCAGCACCAGAGCGGAGCGGTTCACCATCTCCCGCCACCGCCCGTGGTAGCGCGAACCGGCCAGCCAGTGACGCCAGAACCTGACCGTCGCGTCGGCCTGCTCCTGCGCCTCGACGCGTGGACAGGACCGAGGGGCCACGTCGTCGCCGATCTGGTCGAGGGCGAACACGTTGGACTCGCCCTCGAGGAGCTTGAAGTGCGACCACACGTCCAGGCCGTCGCTCTCCAGCGGTGCGGTGGCGGTCAGCGCGAGTGTCAGAGACGGGGAGCGGAAAACCGCCACGTGGCCTTCGAGGTGCGTGGTGTGCGCCTCGGCGCCGTAGCCGAACCGGGGGGCGATCCGCGCCCTGAACGGGAGGGCACCGCGGACGCAGAGCACCCGCCGGATCAGCCGGTGCCGGGCCGCCTCCCGCGACTCGTCGACCACGGGCATGAAGTCCTGGATCTCCGCCACCCCGTCTGCGGCGAAGAATCGCGTGATCAGCACGTTCGTGTCGGGGAAGTAGAACTGTCGGGTGCGTGTCGGGACCTCGGCGGCCAACTCGAACGACCCGCCCCGTTCGGCGTCGAGGATGGACCCGAACACGCTGGGCGCATCGAATCGCGGGCAGCAGTACCAGTCGATGGTGCCGTCCGTTCCGACCAGGGCCGTCGTACGAAGATCGCCGATCAGGCCGTGTTCGGAGATCGGCATGTAGCGGCGGCTGTCCGCCTGCTCGAAACCAGTCGTGTCGAACGCCATGCCGGCCTCCCTGCCGCTGCGGCGCGGGCCTGGAAATGAAGCCTCACCTTTCATGCTAGATCGCTACTCGATGCGGGGCTCCGGCGCAGCCGTGCGGACAGGCGTCGGCGGCCGGCCGGTTTCAGGCAGCCCGCCGACACTTCTCGGCGTGGACGGCAATGACCTCGGCGTGCTCGGTCACTCAGGGCCGGACACCGCCGGTCGGACCACGAACCTGTGCGCACGACGTCTGAGCGGTGAAGTGGAGCCACAAGCTCCCGGCCATTGACGGATTCGGCTGGGAATGCCGGTGGGCGGCGTACGCCGATGTGGTGTCGGGGTACGCCGTCCTGGGGTGGGGCGGGGTGGGGTGGTGTTGGTGGTGGTTACTTCGGGTCGCGGTTGAAGGTGGCGGTGGACCAGCGGTAGCCGAGTGCGGTGAGGGCGAGGCACCAGGCGATGGCGAGCCAGCCGTTGTGGCCGATCTCGGTGCCGAGCAGCAGGCCGCGGAGGGTTTCGATGGCGGGGGTGAACGGCTGGTACTCGGCGATGGGCTGGAACCAGCCGGGCATGGAGTGGATCGGGGTGAAGGCGCTGGACAGCAGTGGCAGCAGGATCAGCGGCATCGCGTTGTTGCTGGCCGCCTCGGCGTTGGGACTGATCAGGCCCATGCCGACGGCGATCCAGGTGAGGGCCAGGGCGAACAGCACGAGCAGTCCGAGGGCGGCGAGCCACTCCAGGGCGGTGGCGTGGGTGGAGCGGAAGCCGATGGCCACGGCGACGGCGCCGACGAGGAGCACGCTGGCGACGGACTGCAGCACGCTGGAGGCGACGTGCCCGACGAGGACCGAGGGGCGGTGGATCGCCATGGTGCGGAAGCGGGCGATGATGCCCTCGGTCATGTCGTTGGAGACGGAGACCGCGGTGCCGACGACGGTGCTGCCGATGGTCATCAGCAGCAGGCCCGGGACGACGTAGGCGATGTAGGCGGCGCGGTTCGGGCTGCCGCCGGCGAGGCCGGCGCTCATCGTGTCGCCGAAGATGTAGACGAAGAGCAGCAGCAGCATGATCGGGGTGAGCAGCAGGTTCAGGGTGAGGGAGGGGTAGCGCCGGGCGTGCAGGAGGTTGCGGCGCAGCATGGTGGAGGAGTCGCGTGCGGCGAGGGTGAGGGAGCTCATCGTGCGGCCTCCGTGGGCTGGTTGGGGATGCGGGGTTGGGGGTCGGTGCCGGTGGTGAGGGCGAAGAAGACGTCGTCGAGGTCGGGGGTGTGGACGGTGAGTTCGTCCGCGTCGATGCCGGCCGTGTCCAGTCGGTCGAGGACGGCGCGCAGTTGGCGTTGGCTGCCGTCGTTGGGGATCTGGAGTGTCAGTGCGTCGTCGTCGCGGGTGGCGTCGTGCAGGGCGAGGGTGGCGTTGCGGTAGGCGGTCGGGTCGGTGAAGCGCAGTCGGACGTGGCCGCCGGGGACGAGGCGTTTGAGTTCGTCGGCGGTGCCTTCGGCGGCGATCCTGCCGTCGTTGAGGACGGCGATGCGGTCGGCGAGTTCGTCGGCCTCGTCCAGGTACTGGGTGGTGAGCAGGACGGTGACGCCGTCGGTGACGAGCCCGCGGATGATCTGCCACATGGTGTGCCGGGAGCGGGGGTCGAGGCCGGTGGTCGGCTCGTCGAGGAAGATGATCCGCGGGTCGCCGACCAGGGTCATCGCGATGTCCAGGCGGCGTTTCATGCCGCCGGAGTAGGTGGAGGCGGGCTTCCTCGCCGCCTCCGTCAGGTCGAAGCGTTCCAGCAGCTCGGCGGCGGTGCGCCGCCCCTCCCGCCTGGACAGGTGGTGCAGGTCCGCCATGAGCAGCATGTTCTCCTCGCCGGTGATCAGCCCGTCGACGGCGGAGAACTGCCCGGTGACACCGATCGCGGCGCGCACGGCCTGCGGGTCGGTGGCGACGTCGTGGCCCGCGACCCGGGCCTGCCCGCCGTCCGCGGAGATCAGCGTGGACAGGATCTTCACCACGGTGGTCTTGCCCGCGCCGTTCGGCCCGAGCAGCGCGAACACCGACCCCGCCGGGATGAACAGATCGACACCGTCGAGAACGGTCTTGTCGCCATAGGACTTACGAAGACCGACGGCGGAGATGGCGGCCGGCGACGGGTGACCGCCACCCCGGCTGGATGTGGGCATGACAAATGAAGGCATGAAGCCCTCCCGTTCGAAGGCTGAAGTGGTTGAGGTGGCCGAAGTGGTCGAAGTGGCCGGCGGAGCCGGTGGGTTGACGCCGATACTTCGAGGGTCAGACCTTGGCGCGGAGGATGTCGATGTTGCCGTACCGGGTGCGGGCGCGGACCTTGACGGTGTCCTCGGTCGCTTCCGGGGCCTCGGACGCGGTGAGCGTGTTGCGCACCTGACCGGAGCCGGAGCTGACGTCGAGCCAGGCGGCGGTGCCCTCGCGGATGCCGACCTCGATGGCACCGTACGAGGTCTCCAACTGGACGGTGCCACGGGCCACTTCGTACACGCGAAGGGTGCCGTGGGCGGTGGTGGCGGTGACCGAGTCCTCGGCGCGCCGGATCTCGATGTCGCCGTTGGCGCCGCTCACCCGCAGCTCGCCGGTCGCGGCGCCGACGGTCGTGGTGCCGTGCGAGTTCTTCAGGACGGCGGGGCCGTCGAGGAGGCCGACACGCAGGCTGCCGGAGCTGGTGGTGATCTCGGCCATGCCCTCGACCTGGTCCACGGTGATCGAGCCGTGGGAGGCGGTGAGGTGCAGCGGGCCGGTGGTGTCGAGGCGGACGTCGCCGGAGGAGGTCTTCACGCGGACCTCGCCGAGCCGGCCCTCGCCGAGCACCTGTGCCCAGGCGCCGGTCATGTCGATGCGCGAGCCCGTGGGCAGTTCGACCGTCACGTCGACGGTGCCGGTGCGGCCGATCAGATAGCGCTGCTTGGGGGTCCTGACGGTCAGGACACCGCCCGTGTACGTGACCTCGGTCTGGTCGGCCGCGCGGACGTCCTGGTCCTTCTTCGGATCGCGGGGCCGCACCTCGACGACGGTGTCGAGGCGGTCGCCCGCGGCGAATCGGATGGAACCGGCCTCCACGTGCGCCGTGGCCGAGATCGGTTCGGGAGTGTCGAAAGAAGGCATGGCTGTCCCGTCCTCTTGGGTCTTCGGGGCGTCCCCGCTGGTGGGACGTGGTGTGGGGTGATGGTTCGTGCGGGCGGGATGCGGCTAGCGCACCCAGCCCGTGATGCTCCGTCCGATGCTCTGGGTCTTCTCCGTCGCACGCGGCCGGGTGTCGCCGTCAACCGCGGCCGAGACGGCCCGGACCAGCCACGAGTTGACGGACAGGCCCTCGCGGGCCGCGGTCTCCTCGGCGCGGGCCTTGAGGTTGGCCGGCAGACGCAGGTTGACGCGGGCGGTGCCGCCCTCGTCGCCGTCGGCCGGAGTCGAGGCCTTGAGCGGTTCGACGGACGCGGCCGGCTCCGCGGGGGCGCCGCCGTCGGTGGGCGGCAGTGTCACCACGAAGTCGGGGTCGAGCCCGCGCAGCCGTACGTCGACCGAGCCGGGGGCGAGTTCGCGGGTGATCTCGTCCATCGCGGCGGAGAGCACGTTGAGCATGGTCAGCCGGGTCGCCGACTCCAGGGGAGCGGTGAGTCGGTCGGCCAGCTCGCGAGCTTCGTCGCCGCCGGCCTCGGCGGCCACCGCGAGTTCGCGGCGGAGGGTGTCGACATACGGAGTGAGGTCCATGACGCCATCATGGCACCACCGTGGCACCATACGCAAGACCCGGTGGCGCCATTCGCGGGACGGACCCTAGTCTGGGCGCCCTGACCTGCGAAAACGCGATGAGGGCGGCTCGCGCCATGGTGGCGCCAGCCGTGCTCATGCGCATCCGATAGCGCGGAATGGCGCCAGGTGGTGCCACATGGCGCCACCCGGCGCCACAAGGGGGCCACCTACCCCGGGCCGAGCCCAGCCGAGGCGGCGCAATCGCGCCCGCCCCGGCCGGAGCAGGTGAGATCGTCATCAGCCATGCCGCCCCCGCTGAGGGGTGCTGTGACCGGCCGCAGGCCCGGCCGTAATTCGGTTGACCTGGCCGCGGGTCGACGCTGCACTGTGGCGGGACACCACGAGTCGTGGTGCCGGTATTCAGGGGAGGCAGCGGCAGCGATGGACATCCGTCCCACGACCGATCAGGACCTCGACGTCTTCGTCGACACCGTCCACGCCGCGTTCGGGCGCTTCCCGGAGACCCCGGCCGAGGACGGCGGCGGGGTCTTCTGGTCGGCGTACGAGATGGACCGCAGTCTGCTCGCCGTGACGGCGGACGGGCGGCCCGTCGGCACCGCCGGTGCGTACTCCTTCGAGCTCACCCTGCCAGGTGGGACCCTCGTCCCGGCCGCCGGGGTGACCGCCGTCGGCGTCCTGCCCTCGCACCGACGCCAGGGCGTGCTCACCGCGATGATGCGGCATCAGCTGACGGCGCTGCGGGCGCGCGGGGAGTTCCTCTCCGTCCTGCTGGCCTCCGAGGCCCTGATCTACCGCAGGTTCGGCTACGGACCGGCGACCTACACGGCCCGACTCACGGTGGCGCGCCACCGGGCCGCGTTCGCTCTTCCCCGGGCGCGCGGAGCGGCCGACGCCCCTGCAGGCGGCTCGGACACCGGCTCGGTCGAGGTGCTGCGGCGTGCCGAGTGCGGCGAGATCCTGGAGGAGGTCTACGACCGGTACCGTCGCGCACAGCCCGGCGCGCTGTCGCGGCCGCACCGCTGGTGGTCCTCGGGCGCAGGCCAGCCCCCGATCTCTCCGGCGCCGCGCTACATCGCCGTCCACCGGGACGCCGACGGCGCCCCGGACGGGTACGCCAGCTACTCTCTCGGCGAGTCCGAGACCTTGACCGTCGACGAGATCATCGCCGCCGATGACGCCGTCTTCACGGCCCTGGCCCGCTTCCTGCTCGGACACGACCTGGTCGCTCGGGTCGTCTTCAAGCACGTCCCGCCCGAGCACCCGCTGCGCTGGCAGCTCGCGGACTTCCGCGCCGCCGAGGTGAGCAACGACACCGACTGGCTCTGGGTGCGGCTGCTGGACGTCCCGGGTGCGCTGACCGCGCGCGGCTGGTTCACGGACGGCGAGCTCGTCCTGGACGTCGACGACCCGTTCCTCGGCGAGCACGGCCGCTACCTGCTGACCGTCCGGGACGGCAAGGCCGACTGCGTTCCGACGGACCGGGAGCCCGACCTGTCCCTGGACGTCAGCGACCTGGGCTCGGTCTACCTCGGCGGCACCGCCCCGAGCACGCTCGTGCGGGCCGGACACATCCGGGCCCACCGCCCGGGCGCGGCCGCCCGCGCCGACGCCCTCTTCCGCGCCGAGCGCTCCCCGCACTGCCTGCACTGGTTCTGACCGCGCAGGGTGATCCGGGCTCGGCGGCCGCATCACCCGGTGGCCCGGCTCGCGGATGAGTGTGCTGCTGCCACCCGGAGCGGATCTGTTCGCGTGCGGGCAGCGGTGCGCGGACCCGCATGAGGTGAAGGGGCGGGTGGGACGGCGGTCCCGGTCAGGGCAACAGGATGACCTTGCCGCGGACACGGCGGGCCTCGATATCGGCGTGGGCGCGGGCGGCCTCGGCCAGCGGGTAGCCGGCACCGATCGGGAGGTCGAGCCTGCCGGCGGCGGCGAGGGCGGCCAGCTCCGGCAGCGCCTGCTCGACGCGGTCGGCGGGGCCGCCACTGCTGAAGCGGACCCCGTGCTGGGCGGCGGTCATGTCGGCGATGGTGATCACCCGGGCCGCATCGCCGGTCAGCGCGGCGGAGTCGGCGAGCACGCCCGCGCCGGAGGTGTCGAAAACGCGGTCCACACCCTGTGGTGCGGCCGTCCTCACCCGCTCCACCCAGCCCTCGCCGTACCGGACGGCGGTGGCGCCGAGCGCGGTGAGCCGCTCGAGGTCGTGCTCGCCGGCGGTGGCGACGACGGCGATGCCACGGGCGACGGCGAGCTGGACCGCGATCGTGCCGACGGATCCGCCCCCGCCGTGGATCAGCAGGGTCTCCCCCGCCGCCACGCCCAGCTGGTGCAGGCCGCGGTAGGCGGTCTCACCCACCGTCACCAGGGCGGCAGCCGTTTCGAAGGAGACCCCCGTCGGCTTCGGCACCGGCTGCCGCAGCAGCGCGTACTCGCTGTAGCCGCCGCCCAGGGCGACGCCGAAGACCTCGTCGCCGACCGAGGCGGTCGCACCTTCGCCGGCCTGGTCGACGACGCCGGCCACGTCCAGGCCCGGCCGCACCGGGAACTGCGCCGGGCGGGCGCCGGCCATCCTGCCGGAGCGGATCTTCAGGTCGATCGGGTTGACGGAGGCCGCCCGGACACTGATCCGGACCTGGCCCGGGCCCGGCTCGGGCGCGTCGACCTCGGTCAGGGTGAGCACGTCCGGGCCGCCGTAGCTCGAGTATGTGATCGCGTTGGACATCGGAACTCCAGGAGGGGAAGACACGGGCGGGAAACGATCTGCGTCACCAGAGTGGCGTGATGGGGGCGGGACGTCCCGGCGGCAGGCCGTGAAGCCCGGGCCGCGCGGGCCCCGGTCAGGCGACGAGGGTGGGGTAGTCGGTGTAGCCGCGGTGGTCGCCGCCGTAGAAGGTGGCCGGGTCCGGCGTGTTGAACGGGCCACCGGCCGCCAGCCGGGCCGGCAGGTCGGGGTTGGCCAGGAACAGCGCACCGTAGGCGACCATGTCCACAGCTCCGTCCTCGACCATCTTCAGCGCCTCGGGCCCGGTGACCTCCGGGTAGGTGAAGGGGTTGAGGACGAACGTGCCGGGCCAGGCCTTGCGCAGCCGGTTGGTCAGGTCGCGGTCCGGGCCCTCCAACAGGTGCAGGTAGGCCAGGTCCAGGCCGGCGATCCGCCCCAGCAGCGCCTCGTACACCTCGGCCGGGTTGTCCTCGGCGATGTCGTTGTACGGGTTCCCGGGTGAGAGCCGCAGGCCCACCCGGTGGCCGCCGACCGCCTCGGCCACGGCCGTGACGACCTCGACGGCGAAGCGGATCCGGCCCTCGGCCTCGCCGCCCCAGGCGTCGGTGCGCCGGTTGCTGTTCGGTGCCAGGAACTGGTGGATCAGGTAGCCGTTGGCGCCGTGGAGCTCCACGCCGTCGAACCCGGCCTCGATCGCGTTGCGGGCCGCGGCGGCGAAGTCGTCGACGGTCTGCCGGATCTCCGCCTCGCTCAGCTCCTTCGGCGTCACGTACTCCTTCGGCCCCTCGTGGGTGAAGACCTGGCCCTTGGCGGCCACCGCCGACGGACCCACCGGCACCAGGCCCTCGGGCAGCAGGCTGGGGTGGCCGATCCGGCCGGTGTGCATCAACTGCGCGAAGATCACCCCGCCCTCGCGGTGCACGGCGTCGGTCACCGTCCGCCACGCCGCCACCTGCCCGGACGTGTGCAGCCCGGGGGTGTCGGGATAGCCCTGGCCGACCGTCGAGGGCTGGATGCCCTCGGTGACGATCAGGCCGGCGGTGGCGCGCTGCGCGTAGTACGTCGCCATCAGCTCCGTCGGTTCGGCGCCGGGCCCGAAGGCGCGGCTGCGGGTCATCGGCGCCATCACGACGCGGCTGGACAGGCGGCGGCCGCCCAGGACGATCGGATCGAAAGCGGTGGTCATGATCAAGCCCTTCAGGCAGTGGGTGCTGCAGCGGCCGGTGGCGGCCTCTGTTGGCGGGCCCTGGTGCGACCCGACGGAATTACCTGTTCGAACAGTAAAACCCTCCGATGGCATTCCGCAAACGATGTGACGCCCATCACGGCGATCCAGGATCCGTCGGCGTCGGGCCTGTGCGCGCAGGGAAGGTGAGAGGGGGGACCGCGAGCACCCCACGGGGCGGGAGGAGATATCCTGCTCGGGCAATATTCACCAGGAAACGGGAGTGTCAGACCATGACGGAGTCCGCAGCCGGCAGCGAGGGCCGCTCCCCGGCCTCGGCAGACGCGGCCATCCCCCTGCCCGCGGCCGCCGAAGGAGGACCCATCAGTCACGCGATCTTCCGGGTGGCCCGCACCCACCGCATGATCGCCGGACACCTCCTGCGCCGCGTCGGCCTGCACCCCGGCCAGGAGCTGGTGATGATGCAGCTGTGGGAACTCGGACCGCAGCGACAGGTCGACCTCGTCCGACTGCTCGACTCCGACGCCGCAACCATGACCCGCACCATCCGACGCCTCGAACACGCCGGCTTCGTCCGCCGCTCACCCTGCGTCGACGACAGACGCGCCTCCCTCATCGAGGCCACCACCGCCAGTCACGCGCTGCGCAAGGAAGTCGAGCAGCTGTGGCGCGAGCTCGAAGACGCCACCGTCGGCGACACCACCGACGAGGAACAGGCCTCCGTCCTGCGCGCCCTGGAGGACATCGAGAAGCGACTCACCCGCACCGCCGCACAGCTCGGAACCTGACGGCGCACCACGGCGTGGAACCGATCCCCCACAGGCCGGCCTCGCCGCAGCAGGGGTCCGGGCGAGTGGAGCGCCTAGCGGCAGGAGAAGGTCGGCAGGCCGGGGAAGACCGGGGGTAGGAGTTGTGGCGGGCCCGCTTGACGACGCGCGGGTAGGAGCGGCGGCGGCCCGCCGGGTTGCGCTTTCGGCGTGCCGCGAGCGCGGTGAGGACATCCGCCCCGACCGTGTCCCACCGATCAGGGGGAAAGGGCCGCCGTACCGGTGGCGGTGCGGCGGACGATGTTGAGGGTCCTGACGAAGCCGATCCGGTCGGGGTCGATGCCAGCACCGGTCGCGGCCTGGCAGACCAGGGAGCTGATCGCGTACTGGACCAGCAGGTGGGCCCAGATCTCCTGGTGGACCAGGTCCGGGCTCTTGGACCGCAGCACCGTTCCCGGGCCGCGCAGGACGGTCTTCAACCGGCCGGTCGCGGGCTCCTCCTCCCATCGCCGGTGGTAGGCGTCCGCCAGTTCGGCCGCCGTCGCGGCCTCCGGATCGGTGACCGTGGTGATCAGGCAGACCGGTTCCCCGCCGTCGCGGTCGGGGACGTCATACTCGACGACCCGGACGACGTGGGCTGCGGCCGGATCGGGCTTCGCGCCGGATTTCGCCACCCGCAGCTGTTCCTCCCGCTCCCAGCCGCGCAGGGCAGGATCGACCAGAGCCGACAGGTACGTACCGTCGGACAGGACCTTCAGGACCGGCAGGGACAGCTGCGTCGGTGCCCGCCAGCACTGCGCCGCCCCGGTGTGGGCGGCGGCACTGAACACGGCGAAGCTGTAGAGGCCCCGATCGCCCAGCAGCAGCCAGTCGGTCGAGATCGAGGGCAGCAGCGCGGCCGCCATCGTCTTCCCGCTCCGGTGCCACGGCCCGACCTCGGCATCGATGACGGCGTGCGATCCGCACTCGACGACAGCCACAACCCGGGCCTTGGGAAGGGCGGAACGGGACTGGTCGTTGCCGGCGTAGCCGAACTCGGCCGCGTTCTCGGCCGAGTCGGGGACGTCGAGTTCGAACCCGTCGATGGCCATCAGCCGCCATCCGCGAAGCCACGCGCCGCGGGTCTCGCCGGTGGCAACCGGCTCGGCGACCCGGTAGAACGTCTCCCGCAGCACGTCGCGACCCAGCTGCCTGCGCGCCTGAGTGATCCCCGACGACGTCGGCGGCTCCCACCCGGCGTCCCACACGCCGAATTCCGACAGCGACCCGCTGACCTTCCGCGCGACCTCCTCGGCGCCCTCGTCGGAGAACAGGCACAGCGCCATCGTCGGATAGGCGGTCACGTGCGGAGGGAGCGTGCCACCCCGGCCTTGCTCGGCCACCCCGCACACCGCCGCGGCCTCGTCGACCTTGAACGCGGCACCGCCGCGACCAGGACCCCCAACGACACCTGGTCCGGCCGTGCGAGCGGCCTGCCGGAATCCACCCACCCCTGAACCATGCGGCAACCCTGGCCCCACGACTGACGTGGCATCGAGCAGCACACCAGACCATCCCGCGACCAAGCGGGGCCCCGGGCCGGGCCCGGGGAGACGACGAAAGACCCCGCCTCTATGATGGACCGATGGCGTCGATCAAGCAGATCCAGGTCACCTTCGACTGCGCGGAACCTGAGCGCGTCGCTCGTTTCTGGTGCGAGGTGTTGGGGTACGTCGTACCGCCGCCACCGGAGGGGTTCGCCACTTGGGGCGATTTCGACCGCGCACTGCCGCCTGAGCGTCAGGGTTCGGCGTTCGCGTGCATTGATCCTTCGGGTGCGGGCCCACGACTGTTCTTCCAGCGCGTTCCCGAAGGCAAGGTCGTCAAGAACCGGCTGCATCTTGACGTGCGGGTCGGCACCGGGCTCGTGGGTGAGGAGCGCCTCACCGCACTTGAGGCCGAATGCGCACGACTGGTCGCGCTCGGCGCGGTGCGCGTGCGGCTCCTGCGTGCCGACGGCTACAACGAGTCGTGCCTCGTGATGCAGGACGTCGAGGGCAACGAGTTCTGTCTCGACTGAGTGGACGTTAAGTCCGTTTCTTGTAGCGCCCTCGTCCGGGTTGGGTGAGGAAGCCTTGGCGAGTGAGGCGTCCGAGGCGGCTGCGGGTGATGTTGACGGACGCCTCGTCGGTGGGCATGCCGAGGAGTTCGTGCAGCTCGCGTACCCGGAATGCCTGGTCGGGGTTCTGGTTGAAAGCGTTCACGATGGCCTGGTAGGTAGTGTTCGTCTCGGGTGGTTCGGATTCGGTTCCTGCCGGCGTGACCTCCGCGATGATCTTTCGGGTGGTGGCCAGGTCCGTGAGCCGCGCTTCTGTCCCTGATGGAGGCGGTGGCGCCGAGCGCTGCCCGACGCGGCGGCCGGGCCGCTTCCCGACCGGATCCCGCCCTTGGTCGTCGCCCGGTGGGGCGAAGGCGGCGGCCGGGGCGGGCTGCGACAACATGATCGTGTGGGCGACCGCGTCAGACGGTGGAGAGTTCCCGGAAGCACCCCTCGGACAGAGCGGGATTGGTCGCGCGTTGGCTTCTTATGCGGCGCGACGTCTGCCGCGTGGGCGGCGGGGCCAGGGGAACAGCCGCAGCGACCGTTTTGCGGCAAGGTCCTCCATCCAGCCGAAGGAGAGCACGAACAGCCCGATCAGCGGTATGCCGGTCATCAGCGGGAGCCACTGGCTGGTCAGCAGCCACTGGGCGTTCTGGTAGACGAAGGACACCCCCCAGAGCGGGTCGGTCAGCGGGAGGGAGAGCACCAGCGCGTGCCACAGGTAGACGCTGACCGCGCGGGCGTTGAGCAGGCTGATCAGACCATTCCAGCGTTCCAGCGGCTTGGGCCACTGTTCCCACGACGGGCTGAGGTGCAGCAGCATGGCGACGTAGCCGAACGACCAGACGGCCTGGGCGATCGGCACGCCGTCGAGGTCGGTGGGCTGGCTGGGGTCGAACGGCTGGATGTTCAGGTACCAGAGGCCGGCCAGCATGATCAGCGGGGCGGTAGACGGGACGAGGTACCGCGGTATCCGCTTCAGCAGCCCCTCTTGGTGGGCCATGCCCAGCATCCAGCAGGAGCCGAAGGTGGTGAAGTCGATGACGGTCTCCCAGATCCGCCCTTGCTGGCTGAACAGCCCCGAGTTGAGGACGAGCGACAGCGCCAGTGGGGTGAGCGCCGTCAGCCACGGCATCCGCCGTAGGGCTCGCAGCGCCAGCGGGGAGAGCAGCACGAACCAGAGGTAGGCGCGCAGGTACCACAGCGGTACGACGACCTGTTCGGCCCAGTTCGGCACGAGATGGTGGTTGAAGCCGTTCAGGTGCGCGGCGTAGGGCGGCGTGCTCAGCGGCAGGATCCAGAACGCCAGCTTCCCCCACCACCACGCCGGGTGTCCTTCGGAGTTCGGGCCCCAGCCGTCGAGGATCTGCGCGGCGACGACGATCACGCCGAACAGCCACATCGGCGGCAACAGCCGGCGCAGACGCCCCCGGATCACGTCGAGCGGGGGGCGGCTGAGTGAACGGGCCATCAGCGAGCCGGCCAGCGCGAACATCACGCCCATGGACGGGAAGACCAGCGGCAGCCAGGTCCAGCTGAAGTTGTGGTAGACCACGACCCGGACCAGGGCAATGGCGCGCAGCAGGTCCAGGTAGCGGTCGCGGCCCTGTGTGCGGCCAGCCGACGCCGACGCTTGGGGTTCGGGCCTGGGGACGAAGGCGGGCGGGATGCGCAGGTTGAGGGTGTCGCTGTTCACGTCAGGCCCCCATCGGTGCGGCGACCTCGCCGGTGCGGCGCAGCTTGTGCCAGCGCAGGCGGCCGCCGGTCACCGCGGTGATCGAGGACTGCAGCAGTACCAGGTACATCAGTTGGCGGTAGACCACCTGCTGGATCGGCAGGGTGATGAGATATCCGGGCTTTTCCCCGTCGAGCCGGAACGCGTACCAGGCCAGCGCGATCTGGACGAGCAGGACGGCGGCCCAGGCGGTGAGGGTGCGCGGGGCGTCGACGAACAGCACGCCGTACAACAGGAACAGGTCGATCAGTGGAGCCAGTAGCGGGGCGAGCACTGAGTACAGCACCACCATCGGCAGGCCGAGTCGCCCGAACCGGCTGGCCGGGCCGCGGCTGCGGACGGCGTGGCGGTGTTTCCACATCGCCTGCATGGTGCCGTAGCTCCAGCGGTAGCGCTGCGACCAGAGCTGCTGCATGCTGCCGGGGGCTTCCGTCCACGCACGCGCGCGCTCGGCGTAGACGACCCGCCAGCCTTCGCAGAGCATTGCCATGGTGACGTCGGTGTCCTCGGCCAGAGTGTCGTCGCTCATTCCGCCGATGTGCACCAGCGGCTCGCGGCGGAACGCGCCGACCGCGCCGGGGATGGTTGGCATGACGTTGAGGGTGTCGTACATGCGGCGGTCGAGGTTGAAGCCCATGACGTACTCGATGTGCTGCCAGGCGCCGATCAGCGTGTCGCGGTTGCCGACCTTGGCGTTTCCGGCGACTGCTCCCACGGAGGGGTCGGCAAAGGGCTGGATCAGCTCGCGGACGGTGGAGGGCTCGAAGACGGTGTCTCCGTCCATCATCACGATGAGGTCATGTGAGGCGTTGGCGATACCGGTGTTGAGGGCACAGGACTTGCCGCTGTTGGGCTGCCGGATGAGGCGTACGTTCGGCAGGGCCAGTTCCTCGACGATGTCCGCGGTGTCATCGGTGGAGCCGTCGTCGATGACGATGACCTCGATCGGATGGTCACTGACGGCAAGGGAGTTCAGGGTGTTGGCGATGCACTCCCGCTCGTTGTAGGCGGGCACCAGCACGGTGGCCGGTCGGGAGACCGGTTGACCCCAGGCGAAGTCGGGACGCCGCCGCTGCCGGGCGTGGCGGGTGGCCAGCACCATCATCAAGGCGAACCGGGCGAAAACCAGGACGCCGACGAAGGCCAGCAGATCGACCAGCCAGGGAAGCAGTACGACCGATAGGCCGGTGAGCCAGATGAACGCCTTGCCCGCCCACAGCTGGTAGCCGTGCACCGGGACGGTCGCGCTGGAGGCGCCGAGAGACTCGGAGATGGTGGCGAAGTGGTAGTTCTGCGTCTGGAGTTCGTCGATGATCTGGCTGAGCGCGGTCACCGTCTCCGAGCGGTCGCCGCCCGCGTCGTGCATCAGGATCATTTCGCCCTTTCCGGGTTGCTTGGGCATCGCCGCCTTGACGATGGCGGGGACACCCGGGCGCTGCCAGTCCTCGGTGTCGGAGTCGATGAACGCCGTCAGGTAGCCGCGGGCACCGACCTTTTTCACCACCGGGTAGTTCCAGTCGTCCAGAGCGTCGACGGTGGACGAGTACGGCGGGCGGAACAGCGAGCTGTGCACGCCGGCGACGCCGGCCAGTGCGAGCTGCGTCTGCCCGAGCTCCCAGGCCAGCCCGGCGTCAGACTGCTGGGTGAGGTCGGGGTGGGTGAAGGTGTGCACGCCGATCTCGTGGCCCCCGGCGACGATCCGACGGATCAGCTCGGGGTTGCGGGATGCCATCGCGCCCGTGATGAAGAACGAGGCGTGGATGTGACGGGCCGCCAGCAGGTCCAGGATCTGGGGTGTCCACTTCGGATCCGGGCCGTCGTCGAAGGTCAGGACCACCGTGTGGTCCGGCACCTGGTAGCTCACCGGTTGGTTGTTGAGCGTTCCGCGGGCGTCGACGATCGGTCCGCCGTTCAGCAGGTTGGTCGGCACCGTGCTCTTGTCCACCGAGACGGCCACCCGCTCGTCATGGAAGGCCTCGTTGGTCGCGAGACCGCGCAGCACCAGGAGGGCCAGCAGGCAGACCAACAGGGTGATCGGCAGGAAGAAACGCAGGGGCGGCGCGGCGAGCCGGCGCGGTCGAACGATCGACTGCCGGGGTCGCTGATGGCGGGACATGGGGTTCCTTGGGGGGCCGGGCGGGTTCCGCGGATCAGTCGTGCTTGGGCTTGGGGTTCTTGGAGTGCCCGTCCGGGCTGGTGGTGGCGCGGGCGGTTCTGCTTGGCTGACCCGAGGGGGCAGTGGTGGACGGCGTGCTGCGCGCGGGAGTGGGCGAGCTTGCTGCGGGCGAGGGTGGCGTGGTGGACGGATCGCTGCGCGCGGGCGCGGTCGGGCTTGCTGCCGGAGAGGATGGCGCGGTGGGCGGGGCTGCCGACGGGCTCGCGGCACGCGCCGCGAGGGCGCCCGGGGGCTGTGGCGGGATGCGGATTTCGGGTGCCTGCGACTGCAGACCGACGATGCTGCTGGTCGCGGCGGCCGCAAGCATGGTGGCCACCAGAGCGAGCAGCCAGCCAAGGCCGCGCAGCCGGCGGCCGCGGGTGCCCGACTTGTCCACGAAGACGGGCGCGGGATCCGACGCCGGGTCAGCCATGCCGGTGTCATTGTGTGTCGGCCCAATGAGCGTCTGAGTCAACGGGGCGGGCCCTTTCGTTATGTGAGGGGAGACTGCGTGAGCATGGAGACGGACGCTCTTCGACTCGGTGCGTGCGACGGCGGTCCGGAGAGCGGCGATGCCGACGTCGGCAGCCAGAACTGCGGCACCGACGCTGACGAGTGAGCGTCGACGGGCCTTGCGGCTGTGTGGGTGCCGCGGCGGCTGCAGAGCCGAATCCGCCGGTGAGGAGGTGCTTGCAGCCGAGGCTGGTGGTGGCTTCCTGGTTGACCGGTTCGACGGTGCCATCCGTGGTGAGGGAGACCGCGCGTGGACTGGGATTCGGCGAACACCGGGGGCCTGAGCGGTGGCGCTCTCGTTGTGGCCAACCTCGGCGTCGCCGCCACGGATGCCGGCTGGTTGCCAGGTCCGGTCCTGCGGTTGCGGGGCGGTAGGGCAGCGGCGTGGTGGCCGTCTTCGGCCGTCACCCGGGAGGCGAGGGTTTGGACAGGCGAGGGCACCGTCGCGTAGGTGCGCTCTTGCCCGGCCGACCGGGTCCTTGGGATCGAGCCCGGGCCCGGCAGCTGCGATGCCCGGGCTCGTTCCGCCGTTGGCGCCCGGCGCCGGTGCAGTGAATTCGGTGGGCCGGCGCCGGGCGTTCGGGGGTGCGTCAGCGGGTGGTGGAGGTCCGCCGGCGGCGCTGGTACCAGGTGGCGCCGGCGATCGCGGCCAGGGCCGCAACCCCGGTGATGGCGGCGGGCCGCCAGTCGGGATCGGCCGTCGGCTCTGCGGCCGTGGTGGTGACCTGCTGTGGCTGGCCGTCCGTCAGGCCGGCAAATCCGCCGGCCAGGCCCTTGCGGTCGTACTCCGAGCCGGGCAGCTTGTCGCCGTAGCGAGTGTTGACCAGCTTCTGGTAGTCGGCGAGGGGGATGCCGGCCTTGCCTTGGAGGCCGGTGGTCGCCTCGTCGTTGAGCGGCTCGACCATGCCCTCGGCGGTGAGCCGGTACCAGGCGTGGATCTGCGGCTCGGTGAAGGTGCGGGCCTGGGCGGTGCCGCGTTCGGCGAGGCTGACCTCGGCGTCCCCGTCCCGGATGCCGGCCAGCTGCCAGCCCTCGGCGCCGATGTTCTGGACGCCGTTCTTGTCCGGGGCCGCGTTGCTCTGGCCGTTGTTCTGGGGCGCGAGCAGCACGGCGGCCTGGTGGCCGTCGGAGGCGGTGACCCGGGCGGCCAGGTAGGAGAGCCGCAGCGCGGTCTGCGGGCTCGCCTGGCTCTTGCCGGCGACGAACTCGGGGCTGAGCTCGAACATCGGCACCGGGTCCTTGAGATCGAACCGGGGCGGCGCGGCGACGGCGCCCGGCGCGTTCCCGGGGGTGCCGACGGTGCCGCCGTCGGCGGCCGCGGGGGTGCCGGCCTGCCGCGCCGCGACCAGGAACCGGGAGACGGTGTCCTTGACCTGACCGCTCTGGAGGACCTGCTGGGCGGACTGGTAGCCCGCGATGCCGTCACCGTCGGCGGCCTGCGCCGAGATGTTCAAGAACTGAGTGGCGGCGAGAGTGGCTGTGGCGAGGACGGCCGCTCGGGCGGCCGCACGCGCGGGGCGTCGCATGATCTGCATGGTCGGTCGTCTCCTCAGCCGTGGATGCCGATGCGGGAGTGGGTCCACTGGAACGAGTTGTTGTTCACATAGGTGGAGTAGTTCCACCAGGTGTAGGTCTGGGTGCTGGGCCAGGGGTCGCCGACGGCGATCATGCTGCTGGCGGTGTCGTATCCGTAGACGACGTTCATGTGGCCGCCGCCGCTGCGCCAGCCGATCCGGACGCCGAACGGGCGGCCGGCGGTGACCTCGGCGGAGGACTCGGCGAACGAGGCGCTACGGGACAGGCTGCGGCCGCTGCTGCTCAGGCCCAGCCTGGCCAGGCCGTTGGCCATGTCCTCCAGGGTCGCGGGCTGGTTGTTGCAGTTCACCCAGGTGCCCTGGGCGGCGAGTTTGCAGAACTCCTCCTGGCTGACGCTGGTGTGGCCCCAGAAGTGGGCGATGGTCACGCCGGAGGCGTCCCAGCACCACTGGTCCTTGACTTGCTTCTGCATGCTGATCTTGAGTGACTTGGCGGTCGTACTGGTGGTCGTCGTCGGGGAGGGATCGGTGGTCGTCGAACGGCAGACCGGCAGGTTGTCGGTGTTCTCCTTGATGAAGGCTGCGGCGATGTAATAGGAGTCGGACTGGACCCACCGGGTGTTGTTCTCGACGGCATCGCCGGTGGTCCGGCACGACATCGCGACCTTGTCACCGATCCGTGTGGAGCCGCTGATCTGCGCCGACAGGGACGGCTGGGCGCGATGGTTGATGCTGCTGTACTGGCCGTTGCCGGCGGTTACGGTGCCGTTGACCAGGTCGGCCTGGGCGAAGACGCCGAGGCCGACGATCAGACCGCCGGAGAGCGCGGCAGCGGTCGCGCTCATCAACACTTTCTTGCGGCGGGACATGCGACGTCGATGCATGATGCTCCTCAATCGGAGAATTCGGGAGTCCGGAACGTGCCTGCGCGGTAGTGGGACCGTCCGTCCGGGCTCCGGGGAAGGGGGCTCCGGGGAAGCGGCCGGAGAAGGGGCCGCCCCACGCGGTGGGGCGGGGGCCGCTCCGGAGAAGCGAGCCCGGAGAAGGGGGCCGCCCGCGCGGTGAGGCGGGCGGCCGACATGACCTACCGTCAGGCCTTCGGGGTGTGGAAGGACACCGTGCGGCCGGGCTTGGAGTCATGCCCGGCGCTGTCGCGGACCGACACCGCGATGGCGTAGTCGGTGTCCGGGCGCAGGTTGGCCAGGCGGATGGTGGGCTGCTTCACCCAGCCCATGTGCTTGCCGTTGAGGAAGACCTCGTACCAGTCCGCCGATTTGACAGTCGGCCAGGTGATGACGGCGGAGTCCGGCGTAAGTTGGCCGACCGTCACGTCCGGCCCGGTGGACGGGCCTGTGCTGCCGGTGGGACTGGGCTTCGGGCTCGGGCTGGACGTGGGGTTCGGGTCAGGCTTGGTGCCGTTGCCGGTCAGCAGGAACTGGTTGTTGGCGATGTTCCAGTGGGTGGCAAGATAGCTGCCTGGTTTCGGGTTGGTGTTGAAGTAGTCGTCGTGGTTGCAGTCCAGCCGCAGGTCGTGTCCCTGATCCGGGCAGACGGTGCGCATCGCCGGGTAGTACGGGGTGTCCGAGTAGCACATGATGTCCCACTCGTCGGTGCAGTGTGCGCCGCGACTGGTGTTGGGCGCGCTGTTGTTCACCGCACCCAGGTTGTGCCCGAGTTCGTGTGCGGCGGTGTGGGGGTTCCAGCAACCGCTGTCGGAACGGCCGTACGACGGGCCGAAGTTGCTGAGGTTGTCCTGGCCGGGCCGCTCGTCGCCGTTGAAGGTGCCGATCCCGCAGTAGACGTTGGCGTCGGCGAAGACCATGTACTTGCGGTCCTTGCGGTTGAAGCCCTTGCTCGCGAGTGCGGAGTTCATGGCGCTGAACTCGGCCAGCGCCGCGTCGGGGATCTCGGCTTCGAGCACCGCCGGGGTGCAGTCGGCGGCGGTCACGTAGCGGATGTGCCGCACGCCGCCGGTCTCCTGGGCGCTGGCGGAGTAGATCATGTCCGCTTCGGCGGCCCACGTCTTGAACGAGACGGCGTACTGCGCGTACCGGTTGCGGCCCGGACCGTGTGCGTACACCACCTGGACCCGGTTGCCGGTGTTTCCGTCGCCGTCGCAGACCACGGACTGGCTGGCCGGAGCGGCAACCACATTGCCCGGTCCGGGAGTTGAGGCCGGGCTGGCGGACGATTGGTCGGCCCGCGCATCGAGGCTCGGCAGCGGTGACGTTACCGGTGGGGTGTCCTTCCTGATGTCGACGCCCTTGGGCGGCGCGTCCGGGCCGTGGGTGCAGTGCCCGTCGGCCGTACTGAGGACACCGAGGCAGCGGTCGCCCTGAGGAGCGGGCCGCAGGCCCGCGTAGACCAGACCGTTCGACGGGTCGTCCGCCGGTATCGAGGCCACCGCCTTGGGTGCCTCGTCGTGTCGGGGCTCAGCTGCAGGCGTGAGCTCGGTCGCGGAGGCGCTGGCCGCCGCCGTCACCGTCGTCCGCTCGCCCGTGAAGACCCCGGCCAGTGCGGCCGAACCTCCAGCTAAGACCCCCGCTGCGGCCACCACCGCCGCGACCAGTGAGACCCGGGTTCGACGCCCCCGATTGCTCATCTTTCTACGTGCAGACATAACCACACCTCTTTCCTGAGGGATTGAGTTCCGGGAATCCTGCCAGAGGATTCGGTGCGGTCTGAACACTGCTTTCTACGCGCGAAGATGTCGCCTCTTCAACCAATGCCCCGCGTGGATATGACGGGCAGTCAAGTTGGTTGAACAGAACGATTGTTGATGGACTCTGTAACTGGCGATCCACTCTAAAGAGCCAGTGGATCGCATACGACTTTATGGAAACGTTATCCATTGGGCCATTGCTAGACATTCTGTCAGCTGGCAAACTCGCGCAGAGTACACGGCAAGTGACGGTGCATCACGAAACTGTGCATCACGAACGGATATCGTGCTGCTTTCCGTGATTTGTAAAGAGTTTGAGGTGATGGCAACCGAACGTCGATTCCCCGGCGTCTCTCCTCGAATGCCTGTTTAGCCGTTCATTTCAGAATGAGATCGGCGTGTCGGCTGGCGCCTGACGCTGCATCTGGGCCAAGGTCTGGCGGATGTCTGCTGATCTTGTTCCCGACGACCTCTGGGAGCTCATAGCCCCGCTGCTGCCGGAGCGGCCGCCCCGCCGCCATCGTCATCCCGGGCGGCTCCCGGTGCCGGACCGGGTGGCGCTGGCGGGCATCGTGTACGTGCTGCGCAAGGGAGTGGCCTGGTGCGACGTCCCGGCCCCGGTCGTCGGCTGCTCCGGGATGACCGCCTGGCGCAGGCTGCAGGACTGCACCGAGGCCGGCGTCTGGCCCCGCCTGCACGAGTCACTCCTCACCGAACTGCGGGCAAGTGGCCTGCTGGACATGGACGATGTGGCGATCGACGGCTCCCACGTCAGGGCCCTCAGTGGACGTTAAGACCGTGTCCTACGTGGCGGTGGTGTCGTTGTAGGGGTCATGGGGAGTGGTGAGTGGGGATGGATCGTTCCTGACGGCTTGTGGGAAGTGGTCGAGCCACTGCTTCCTGCTGCTCGAGTGCGCCAACAGGGCGGTGGCACAGCCAACTTGGACGACCGTGCGGTGTTCGCGGCGGTGGTCTACGTGCTGACGACGGGGTGCGCGTGGCGACATCTGCCACCGTGTTTCGGGGTGTCGAAGTCCACGGTGCACCGCCGCTTCACGATCTGGACCAAGGACGGCCTGTGGGGCCGGCTCCGCAGAGTGATGCTGGAGCGCCTGGCCGACGCCGAGGTCCTGGACCTGTCGCGCGTCGTCGTCGACTCCGTCCACGTCCGCGCGAAAAAGGGCGCGAACACACAGGTCCCAGCCCCATCGACCGGGGAAAGCCCGGCTCCAAGGTGCATGTCCTGTCCGACTGCAACGGGCTGCCCCTCGTCATCGGCATCTCCTCCGCCGACACCCACGACCAGCACGGCCTGACGCCCCTGGTCGAAGCCCTCCCGGCGAAACACGACCCCGAGCGAGCCCCGCACCTCCTGCCACGCAAGCTGCACGCGGACAAGGCGTACGACAACTCCGAGCTGCGCACATGGCTTCGCAGGCGGGGAATCCTGCCCCGGATCGCCCGCAAGGGCGTCGAGTCGAGCCAGACCCTGGGCCGCCATCGGTGGGTGATCGAACGCACCATGTCGTGGCTCACCGGCTACCGCCGGATCGCCCGACGCTACGAACGCGATCACCGCCACTACCTGGCCTTCTGCGACCTCGCCGCCGTCATCACCTGCCACAAACGCCTCGCCAAAACCACCACGTAGGAAACGGTCTAAGTCGCTCGGATACGCCCGTCTGTCCATGCGCCGCAGAACATCACCCGAACCCCAACTGGCACGCCAGTACGGCCGACGTTCACACGAGCGAGCGATCACGAACCGTGAGAAAGGGGACTTAACGTCCACTGAGTGCCCGCGAACGCGGCACGCCCTCGCGAGTCGACTGGTGCAGTTCGTCATCACGAGGGCCCGCCGCCCCACGGCGTGCCAACCGTCCTGGTCCAGAACCAGCAAATCGGCCCGACCCACCGGCCGCTCACGGCCTGAGCGCCCCGGGCGTGTTCACCGCGTCGGCGGCTCGGCCGGCTGTGCGGCGTTCCGGTCGGTGGCCGGGGCGGTGAAGCGGACGGGGGCTTCGAAGTTGGCGCGGCGGGCAGCGCGGCGGTCCTTGGTTGGCCGAACGGGGAACCCGGTGCGACCGGGGCTGCCGCGCAACGGCGCCGGGGGGCGGCTCGACGCTCCGAGCCCGGGGCCGTCCTCAACGCGCACCGGGCAGCGAGCCGCGCCCGGCTACTACGGGCCGTTCGGCAACAGCGTCTCGGTGGACCAACGCAGCTGAGTATCCATCAGCAAACGGGGGTCGTCCGCGCGGACGGTTCGTCCCGGACGGGCGGCGGGCTCCCGCGCCCCGAAGATCAGGAGGGCCACACGGACGGGTAGGGCAGGCTGACAGGTGGTGGCAGCGGGTGGCAGCCGTCCCAGGAGGCCAGCTGCCCGGCGGGACAGGAGGTCGGCGGGACCGGCAGTGTCACGGACGGCCGCGGTGGCGGTGGGCTGGTCCGGGGCTTGCCGGTGGACGGCTTCGCGGTCGCCGCCCCCGTACGGGCCGGCGGCGTCGCGCTCGCGCTGGCGGACGGGTTCGCCGACGTCGGTGCCGCCTCCGAAGGTGACGGGCTCGCCGACGACGGCACCGGCGCGGACGCGATCACGGGCACGGACGGGCCGGCGCTCGTCGAGGCCGCCGCACTGGCCGAGGGAACGGTCTCGGCGCCGATCCGGTCGGGCTCGTCCGAGCCCCGCAGAAGCAGCCCGCCTCCCCCGGCCAGGCCCAGGACGCACAGCCCCGCCGTCACGCCGAGCATGAGCCTGCGGTGGCGCAGCACGCTCGCGCCTGCGGGCTTGTCGTCGCTGTCCCGCATTCGGGCCCCTCCTCGTTCGATCTGCCGTCCGGACCGGATGGATGCTAGGGCACACCGGACGGGTCGGTGACGGTCGGGGTCGGTACCAGGGGTGAGCCACCCCGGGGGGTAGCCCCACCGTGAGCTGGGGGTTGGCAGGATCGCCCCGGTCGGTCGCCTTCGGAAATGCTGGGCCCGGCACCAACCGATGGTGTTCCAACGATTCCCGAGGAGTCGACTCGTGGGTGAGCAGGCATGGCAGAGGTTCCGTCCATCCGGGCGGCAGCGGGGCGGCCGGCGCAGGGCCGTGCCGGCCGCGGTCGCGCTGGCCGTCGGCGTCCTGACGATGAGTGCCCTGGCGCCGCCCGCGGCGGCCGCCGCCGTCGGGCCGGACACCGTCCGGCGGGGCCTGAACGCGCTGGTGCGCAACGACGGCCTGCCCGCCGCGCTGGCGAGCGTCAAGGACCGTACCGGCCGCACCCGTACCTACACCGCGGGGGTCGGCGACCTGGCCACCGGCGCGAAGGTGCCGGTCGACGGCCAGGTGCGGATCGGCAGCAACACCAAGACGTTCACCGCCGTGGTCGTACTGCAACTGGTCGGCGAGGGGAGGATCGGCCTCGACGCCACGGTCGACACCTATCTGCCCGGCCTCGTCCGCGGGGACGGGATCGACGGACGCCACATCACCGTCCGTCAACTCCTGCAGCAGACCAGCGGACTTCCCAACTACACCGAGTACCTGGGCGACGACGTCCGGCACTACGAACCCCACGAGCTCCTCGACCTCGCGCTCCGGCACCCGGCCGACTTCGCCCCGGGGACGCAGTGGGCGTACAGCAACACCAACTACGTGCTGGCCGGCCTGATCGTGCAGAAGGTCACCGGCCGACCCATCGCCGAGGAGATGAACCGGCGCATCATCAAACCCATCGGGCTGCGCCACACGTACTTCCCGGCCCCCGGAGACGCGACCATCCGGGAGCCCCACCCCAAGGGCTACTACCGGGAATCGGCAGGCGCACCACTGCGCGACGGCACGGAACTCGACCCCTCCTGGGGCTGGGCGGCGGGCCAGTTGATCTCCACCAACTCCGACCTCAACCGGTTCTTCACCGCACTCCTCGCCGGCCGTCTCCTCCCGGCGGCCCAGCTCGCCGAGATGCGCACCACCGTTCCCGCCGAAAGCACGTTCGGCGACGGTGCCCGCTACGGACTGGGGCTCGTGAGCAAACCACTGTCGTGCGGCGGCCTCTACTGGGGCCACGGTGGCAGCATCACGGGCTACGAGACCCGGGGCGGTGTCACCGAGGACGGCCGCGCCGCCAACCTCGCGGTGACCACCCAGCCGACCGACGAGGCAGCCATGAAACACGTCGAGAGGCTCGTGGACACGGCCCTGTGCCGCTGAGCCACGCCGCCTGACGGCATCGTGCACCCGCCGGTGGCCCGGCCCCATCGTGGAGGGCCGGGCCACCGGTCTGCGGACGGCCGGTCAGGGCGCGGTGATTCATGGTGCGGTGATGCCCGGCTGCGCTCCGGCGCCGAAGGCCCAGCCCTCGACGTCCCCGGGCGCCGGGTTGTAGCTGCCCGCACCGAGGTTGCTGTAGGACCAGGCGCCGCCGTGCTGGGCGTGCCAGTACGACCAGTAGGCGCTGCCGGTGGGGTTGGTGCAGGTGGCGGGCAGGGCGTTGATCTTGCAGACGAAGCCGGGGAACCGCGGGTGGAAGGCGTACGAGAAGCCGGCGCCGGTGAGTGCGGCGAGGCCGCTCGCCGGGTCGCCGGGTGCGCAGCCGGTCTCGATGCCGCCACCGACGGCGGTGAAGTCGACCACGACCGTGACGCCGGTGGTGCCGGTGCAGGCCGCGGCCTGGGCCTGCGGGGCCCGGGCGGCGGAGACGCCGAGCAGGCCGGCGGTCAGCGCCGCGGCGGCGGTGATCGAGCCGAGGGTGCGGCGGGCCCGCCGGGGCGGAGTGCGGGTGTCGGTCATCGGGGTGCTCCTACGGGGTCAGCGGGTGGTCGCCGGGCAGGCGAGGACGGGCACGGCGGGGCGGGCACCGTGCGCGGAGAGGGTGGCGAGCGGGGTGCCGGACAGGCCGAGGACGGCCTGCGCGGTGGCCCGGGCGCCGGTGCCGGGGTCGAAGCCGGTGGCGTCGTAGGCGACCGCGCCGCGGACGGCCCGGTCAGCGGCGCAGCCCTGCTGGAGCTTGACCAGGCTGCTCCAGCCCTTGAGGCCCGCGCCGAGGCGGCCGGTGGACAGCAGGGTCTCGGTGGCCAGGCCGGTGCTGTGGGCGTTGGAGGCGGTGGCTCCGGCAGCGGCGAAGCCACCGTCGGTGTTCTGATGGGCGGTCAGCCAGCCGAGGCCCGCGTCGGCCTTGGCGGTGCGGCCGGTGGCGGGTGTGAGAGCCTCTCCGGGCCCGCACGCAGGGGCCCGGAGGGAGCCCGCGCGAAACCGGGCAGCCCTCGGAGCTCCGGCCCGCAGACCACGACGGGAGGAGTGCACACACCTCCGCCGCCGGGTACTCGGGCTCGCCGCCGACAGCTGTCGGCGGCCTACCGTTGCGGGTCAGCGCCGGATTCGGACCGGACTTCCGCCAACGGCGGAGTCACGACATGACGGCCCATCATGGCGACGGCCGAAAGGCCGGGTCAAGGCCGCGTGCGTCACATCACGGCGCCCGCCGGTCGGTCCGTCGGCGACCGGCCCGGGAGCCGTCCCGGAGTGTCACGGCGGCTGCCGCCGCTGCGGCCGGCCCACCAGTGGCGCACCACGCCGGTACCGAGCGAGGTGACGGCGGGTTCCACGGCTTCGGCCACCGCCGGCCCGTCATGCGGTCAGCCACCTGCGCAGGCCTCCGGTCCTGGCCCGGTCCACCAGGCCTCGCCCTTGCCCGGCCAGGGCACCGATCCCGTATCCGGCGGCGGCACCGACCAGCGCACCCAGGGCGACGTCGTGCGGGTAGTGGACGCCGACCAGCACCCGGGACGCTCCCATCGCAACGGCCAGGAGCAGCGCGAGCGCACCGATGCGACGGTCGACCAGCCACAGCACGGCGGCACCGGCGAACACGATGACGGTGTGGTTGCTCGGCAGCGACCAGTCCCCGGTGGCGGGACAGGTCTCCAGGGTCGGGCCGGTGTCGAGGACCTGGCACGGCCGGGGCTCGTGCAGCAGGGCCTTGAGCACGGTGTCGGCGGCGAACACGACGACCACCACCAGTGGCGCGGCGAGCACCCGGGCCATGGCGGCGCCGTCGGCGGCGCCGTCGGCGGCGCGGGCGCGCCACCAGGCCCACACCATCAGGACGGCCAGCAGCCCCAGGCCGTAAGCGGAGAACGCGGCGATCGCGTCCTGGACCGGCGAGGGCAGGTGCTGGACCCAGTGGTCGGCCCGCAGGGACAGACCGCCGTCGATCGGCCGGCCGTCGACGGCGAGCGCGGTGCCGGCGGCCCTCATCGCGCCCTGGCCTGACGGCGGGAGCGCAGCACTTCCAGCGCGAGCGGCAGCAGCGAGAGCGCGATGACGGCGCCCACGATCGGCAGGAGGTAGCGGTCGACGTTCGGTACCGACGAGCCGAGCGCGTAGCCGGCCAGGACGAGACCGAAGGTCCAGACGAGGCCGCCGACGACCTGCCACAGCGTGAAGGTGCGGGCGTTCACGCCGAGCGCACCGGCGAGCGGGTTGAGGACGGTGCGGACGACGGGCACGAACCGGGCGAGGACGACGGCTCTGCCGTGGCCGTAGCGGGTGAGGAGTTCCTCCGCACGTACGGCGCCTTCGTGGAGGTGTCTGTTGCGGGAGCGGGCGAGCAGGGCGCGTCCGCCGCGTCGCCCGATGAGGTAGCCGGCCTGCGCGCCGGCGAGGGCTCCGACGGCGGATGCGGCCAGGACCTGGGCCAGGTCGAGGTGGGGCCCGCTGTGGGTGCCGGTGGTACAGAGGAGGCCGGCGGTGAAGAGCAGGGAGTCGCCGGGCAGGAAGAATCCGACCAGCAGGCCGGTCTCCGCGAACAGGACCACGGCGATGCCCAGGGCGCCGAAGGCCCCGAGCAGCGAGCCCGCGTCCAGCGGGTTGACGGCCAGTAGAGCGGATGAGGAGATCATCGCGGTTGCGCCTTTCCTGGAAGCGGTTCGGTGCGGTGGGGCCGTGGTCAGGCCGCGGTGCGCGACGCGCGCCGCGCGGCGGCGGCCGGCCATCCGACGGCGGCCATGATCACGACGGCGAGTACCAGGCTCACCGGACCGGTGCCGAGGTCGAGGCCGCCACGCTGACGGCTGACACCGGCCCAGTCGGCGAAGCAGGCGCCGAGCGGCCGGGTGAGGACGTAGGCCCACCAGAAGGCGAGCACGGAGGGCACTCGCAGCAGCCGGTGACCGAGTGCGGGGACGGCGATCAGGGCGGCGAAGAGCACTCCCGAGGTCAGGTAGCCCCAGCCCAGGGTGGCCGCGGTCAGATCGCCGACGGCGGTGCCGAGGGCGAAGGTCGCCATGACCGCCGACCAGTAGAAGACCTCGCGGCGCCCGCCCGAGACGGTCTCCACCGCGAGGGTGCCCTCGGTCCGGCGCCACAGCCCGAACACTGCGGCCAGCGCCAGGGCGAAGGCGAGCGCGGACACCGCGTACGGCACCCCGAGCGCGACGTGCGCGACGTCGGCGGCCATGGTGCCGAACACGCTCACCATGACCACCGCCGACCAGTAGACCGCCGGTACGTGGCGACGGGTACGGGCCTGGGCGAACAGCGCCGCCGCCAGCAGCAGGCCTGCCGAGCCGACCGCCGGGATCGGCCCGAGCGTGCGGGCGAGGTAGTCGGAGGTGGTCTCGCCCATGCCGGTCGTGAGGATCTTGACGAGCCAGAACGCAGCCGTCACCTGCGGGACCTTGCTCCACACCGGCCGGGCGGACCCGGCCGGGCGGCGGGCCGCGCGAGTCGTTGTCGTGGTGGCGTCCAAGACGACGGCACTCCTTTCCACGAGGCGCGGCCGGGCCGCGCCGACCCGATGGTTCAGCCGCCCAGGACCGTGTTGCCGGTGATCGTGTCGCTGGCGCCGTCGACGGTCACCACGTGCCGAACCCCGTCCGGGCCGAGAACCACGGCCTGCCAGGCCCGGCCGCCGCCCTGCTCCGTGACCGCCCTGAGCGACTCGACCTTGCCTCCCGCGACTGAGGACGAGGCCTTGACCACCGCGTCCGCGGCGTCCAGGGACGGCAGCGGCGCCGGCGCGGTCTGCGGGCCGCGCCCGTCCTCCCGCCCGCCGTCGCGACCCTCCGCCTTGCGGCCGTCACGCCCCTCGTATCCGTCCTTGGAGGCCACCGCGCGCTCGCCGTGCCCCTCGCCCTCGTGGTGGACGGCCACCGCGGCCGCGCCGCCGCCGATCACCACCGCGGCCGCCGCGCCGGCCACCGCCCAGCGCGCGGGACGGCCACGCAGCCAGCGCAGCCCACCGGGCCCCTTGCGGGGGCTCTCGGTGCCCGGCTGCTCCTGCGGTTCCGCACCGTCCATGGACTCGCTCACTGCGCCCACCCCGATCATGTGGCAAGGCCCGGGCCCTGCGCCCGGACGTCAGCCCCAGCATGACCGGGCGTCGCTGAAGGATTGCTGAAGACCTGAAGACACCTTCAGGTTCCCGGCCGGGGGACCTGCCACCCTGGGGTCATGCGTGTACTGGTGGTGGAGGACGAGCGCCGACTGGCCCTGGCGCTGCAGCACGGACTGACCGCGGAGGGATTCACCGTCGACGTCGTCCACGACGGCCTCTCCGGCCTCGCCCGGGCGACGGACCACTCCTACGACGTGATCGTGCTCGACATCATGCTGCCCGGCCTCAACGGCTACCGGGTGTGCGCACGCCTGCGAGCCGCGGGCAGCGACGCCGGCATCCTGATGCTCACCGCCAAGGACGGCGAGTGGGACGAGGCCGAGGCCCTGGACACCGGGGCCGACGACTACCTGTCCAAGCCGTTCTCCTTCGTCGTCCTCGTCGCCCGCCTCAAGGCTCTCGCCCGCCGCATCGGCAGCCGCGCGCCCCGGCGCACCACCCTGGGCGACCTCGTGGTCGACTCCGCCGCCCGGACCTGCACCCGTGGCGGCACTCCGGTGCCCCTCACCCCCCGCGAGTTCGCCGTCCTGGACCACCTCGCCCGCCGTGCCGGGGAGGCCGTCTCCAAGCGGGAGATCCTCGAACAGGTCTGGGACAGCGGCCCCGACAGTGACCCCAACACCGTCGAGGTCCACATCAGTGCCCTCCGCCGAAAGATCGACACCCCGTTCGGGCGCTCGGCGGTGCAGACCGTCCGCGGCGCCGGCTACCGACTGGCGGCCGACGGTGGCTGACCCGACCCGGCCCGGACCCCTCCGTGCCGCACGCCGCCGAACCGCCGCCATCCTGCACCACCTCACCCGGCACCCTCGCATCGCGGCCCTGGTCAAGCGCCTCGCGCCGCGCTCCGTCCGCACCCGCACCACCCTCGCGGCCTGCGCCAGCGTCGCCGTCGTCCTGCTCGTCGCCTCGGCCGCCGTACTCCTGCTGCTCCGCGCCAACCTCGAACGCACCGTCGAGACCGGAGCCCGCGAACAGGCCCAGGCCATCGCCCGCCTGGCCACCGACGACCACCTCACCGCGCAGCTGCCCCTCGACCACGGCACCGACTTCATCCAGGTCACCGACGCGGACGGCAAGGTCATCGCCGCCAGCCAGAACCTCGCCGGCCACCCCGCCCTCGCCCCCACCAACACCCACGACGGCCACAGCACCTACAACCTCGGCGCCCTCGGCGACGAACACCACCAACGGGTCACCACGGTCACCACCGACACCCCCACCGGCCCGGTCACCATCCACGTCGGCGCTTCCCTGCGCACCGCCGACACCGCCGAGGACCTCACCACCGCCGCCCTCGCCGCCCTCAGTGCCGTCCTGCTGCTCACCGTCGGCGCCCTCACCTGGCGAGCCACCGGCCGCGCCCTGCGCCCGGTCGAGGCGATCCGCGCCGAAGTCGCCGCCATCGGCGACCGCGACCTCGACCGCCGCGTCCCCGAACCCCGCAGCGACGACGAGATCGCCCGCCTGGCCCACACCATGAACGCCATGCTCGACCGTCTCGAAGCCGCCGGCGCCCGCCAGCGCCGCTTCATCGCCGACGCCTCCCACGAACTGCGCAGCCCCCTCGCCGTGCTCCGCACCCAGCTCGAGGTCGCCCTGACCCACCCCGACCCCGGCGTACGCACCGACCTGGTCGCCGGCGCCCTGCAGGACACCGAACGCCTCCAGTCACTCGCCGCCGACCTGCTGCTCCTCGCACGCCTCGACGCGACCGGCCACGACCGGCCCGACGAGCTGGTCGACCTCACCGAACTCGTCCACACCACGGTGCACGCCCGCGGCCCCCAGCCCCACCCGGTCTCCCTCCACACCCCGGACGAGATCACCCTCGTCGGCAACCGGCTGTGGCTCGGGCGGCTGCTGACCAATCTCCTCGACAACGCGCAGCGCCACGCCCGACACCGCGTCACCGTGCGGCTGTCCACCGACGGCGCGACCGGCCGGGCGGTCCTCGACGTCTCCAACGACGGCCTCCGGATCGACCCCGCAGACCGAGAGCGGATCTTCGAACGGTTCACGCGCCTCGACGACGCCCGCAGCCGCGACGACGGCGGCACCGGCCTGGGCCTGCCCATCGCCCGCGACATCGCCACCATCCATGGCGGCACCCTCACCGTCCAGGACACCTCGGACGGCACCACCTTCCGCGCCCGCCTGTCCGTCGTGGTCCCCGGCGCCGTCCCGCCACGGCCGTGAGCAGCGCAGCGGCCGAGGCCACCCGGCCGACACCCGACGGTCTGCCGCGGACGGCGCCGGGGCGGGTGACCCAATAGGTCGCACCCGCCCCGGCGGCAGCCTCAGCCGGCCAGCTCCGCGCGGACCTCGCGGGCCGCGGCGACCAGGTTCTCCAGTGAGGCGCGGGTCTCGGGCCAGCCGCGGGTCTTCAGGCCGCAGTCGGGGTTGACCCACAGCCGCTCGGTCGGGATGGCCGCCAGGCCGGCGCGGAGCAGTGCGGCGGCCTCCTCGGTGCTCGGCACCCGGGGCGAGTGGATGTCGTAGACCCCGGGGCCGACCTCGCGCGGGTAGCCCGCCTCGGCCAGCTCGTGCGCGACCTCCATGTGCGAGCGGGCCGCCTCCAGCGAGATCACGTCGGCGTCGAGCTCGTCGATCGCGGTCATGACCGCGCCGAACTCGGCGTAGCACATGTGGGTGTGGACCTGGGTGTCGGCGCGTACCCCGGAGGTGCTGAGCCGGAACGCCTCGGTGGCCCACGCCAGGTACGCCGGACGGCCGGCGGCCCGCAGCGGGAGCGTCTCGCGCAGCGCGGGCTCGTCCACCTGGATGACGGCCGCGCCGGCGGCCTCCAGGTCGTTCACCTCGTCGCGCAGGGCGAGGGCGACCTGCCGGGCGGTGTCGCCGACGGGCTGGTCGTCGCGGACGAAGGACCAGGCGAGCATGGTGACCGGGCCGGTGAGCATGCCCTTGACCGGACGGTCCGTCAGGTCCTGCGCGTAGCGGTACCAGTCGACGGTCATCGGGTGCGGGCGGGAGATGTCGCCGGCCAGCACCGGCGGGCGGACGTAGCGGGTGCCGTAGGACTGCACCCAGCCCTGCTGGGTGGCCAGGTAGCCGGTCAGCTGCTCGGCGAAGTACTGGACCATGTCGTTGCGTTCGGGCTCGCCGTGCACCAGGACGTCCAGGCCGGCCTTCTCCTGGTAGGCGATCACCTCGCGGACCTCGGCCTCCATCCGGTCGCGGTACCCGGCCTCGTCGAGGCGGCCGGCGCGCAGGTCGGCGCGTGCGGTGCGCAGGTCGGTGGTCTGCGGGAAGGAGCCGATGGTGGTGGTCGGCAGCAACGGCAGGCCGAGACGGGCGCGTTGGGCCGAGGCGCGCTCGGGGTAGGCCTGGGGGCGCCGGGCGTCCTCGGCGGTGGTGGCGGCAGCACGGGCCCGGACCGCCGGGTCGTGGGTGAGTGCCGAGACGGCGCGGGAGGCCAGGTCGGCGCGGTTGGCGGCGAGTTCGGGGAGGACCGCGTGGGTGCCCGCGTTCAGGCCCCGGGCGAGGGTGGTGATCTCGGCGGTCTTCTGCCGGGCGAAGGCGAGCCAGCGGGCGATCTGCGGGTCGAGGTCACGTTCGGCGGTGGCGTCGAGCGGGACGTGCAGCAGGGAGCAGGACGGCGCGACGTCGACCCGGTCGGCCAGGCCGAGGAGGGTGGCCAGGGTGGTGAGGGACTTCTCAAGGTCGTTGATCCAGATGTTGCGGCCGTCCACCACACCGGCGATCAGCCGCTTGCCGGGCAGGCCGCCGACGGCGGCGAGGTCGTCCAGGTTGGCCGCGCCGGGGCCGGTGAAGTCCAGCCCGACGCCCTCGATGGGGGCCTTGGCCAGGACCTTCAACGCCTCGCCGGCCCGGTCGAAGTAGGTCGCCACCAGGATGTTCGGCCGGTCGGTGAGCGCGCCGAGCTCGCGGTAGACCCGTGCGGCGGCGTTCAGTTCGGCCGGGGTGCGGTCCTGCACGAGGGCGGGCTCGTCCAACTGCACCCACTCGGCGCCGGCCGCGCGCAGGTCCGCGAGGAGCTCGGCGTAGACGGGCAGCAGCCGGTCGAGCAGGGTGACCGGCCGGAAGTCGGCGGCCACACCGGGCGCGGGCTTGGCGAGCAGCAGGTACGTCAGCGGGCCGACCAGCACCGGGCGGGCGCGGTGGCCGAGCAGGAGCGCCTCACGCAGCTCGGAGACCGGCTTGGCCGAGTTGGCGGCGAAGACCGTGCCCGGCCCCAACTCGGGCACGAGGTAGTGGTAGTTGGTGTCGAACCACTTGGTCATCTCCAGCGGCGCCACGTCCTGGGTGCCGCGGGCCATGGCGAAGTAGCCGTCCAGCGGGTCGGCGTCGACGGCGGCGCGGTGCCGCGGCGGGATCGCGCCGACGGCGACACTGGTGTCCAGCACGTGGTCGTAGAGCGAGAAGTCGCCGGTGGGCACCTCGGTGACGCCGGCCTCGGCCAGCCGGCGCCAGGTGTCGCGGCGCAGGTCGGCGGCGGTGGCCCGGAGGGCTTCGGCGTCGACGCGGCCGGCCCAGTAGCCCTCGATCGCCTTCTTCAGCTCCCGGTTGGGGCCCTGCCTCGGGTAGCCGTACACGGTGGCCTGCGGGGTGGTGGAGCTCGATGACACGGAACTCTCCTTCGCGAGTCGCGTTGCGATCCCGGGAGAGCACGGAGGAACGAGGGTACGACAGTGAGGGCGCAGCACCGGGATGTGCCCGCCCGCTCCGCCGACCCTCCCACGAGGTCACCGAGATCACCGTGTGCGGTCGCACACGGGCAGTGGCAGGTCTTCGGACTCATGGGCACATCCGCCCGAAAGGCGGACACCTACTGGCCGTCGCTTCCCAGGCCCCCGCTGGGGCCCAGTGCACGTGACGGCGGTCGTTCCCACTCACCGCTGCGGGGCAGTCCCGGATTCCCACCGGGTTCCCTCTTGCGACGCGCCTGCCTGGCTGACAGGGCGAACCGACTGCGAGGCACAGCCTAGTACTGCGACGGCCCTGCGGTGACGAGGCATCAGCTCCCGGTCGGCGGCCTCTTCGTCGGTACGCCGACGGCGGCGGCCGACGGTCGACTCCCGGTCTGTCCACCTACACTGACGGGCATGGCATGCCGCATCAGTGAGCTGGTCATCGACGCCGCCGACGCCGACCGGCTCGCCGCGTTCTGGAGCGAGGTCCTCGGCTACGTCGAACTCGGCCGGGAGGCCGACGGAAGCATCGAGATCGGACCGCCCGGCGCCGGCTTCGGCGGCCCGCAGCCCACCCTCGTCCTCAGCCCCAGCAGCGAGCCGCGGGCCGGGAAGCTCCGCCTGCACATCGACGTCAGCGCCACCGACCGCGACCAGGACGCCGAGCTGGAGCGGCTGCTCGCCCTCGGCGCCAGGCCCGTCGACGTGGGCCAGACCGGCACCGAGAGCTGGCACGTCCTGGCCGACCCGGAAGGCAACGAGTTCTGCCTCCTGCACGCCCGGATCCAGCCCCTCCGACCGGTGCCGCCGACTGCCTGACCCCCGTGGGAACGGTCGGCGACACCGCTCTTCCGGACGACGCCGGGCTGGCGCCGAGGCACGGCTAGCGCGGGGGGACCTGGCCGTCGTAGACGTTGTCCGGGGTCGCGATCCCGGTGATCGCCCGGGCGAGCAGCGTGGACGGCTCCTGCCCCTGGGCGAAGACGTCCGTGTTGATCATGATCACCAGGGTGGCCCGCTGCGAGGGCAGGTGGACGGCCACGGTCTCGTAGCCCGGGATGGAGCCGTTGTGGCCGATCCATCCGCCGGTCTCGAAGACTCCGAGGCCGTAGCCCGTGCCGGGGAAGCCGGTCGGCAGCACCTCGAGCCGCTCGCGCTGGGTCTCCGGGCTGAGCAGCGTCCCGGTGGCGACGACCTCGGCCCAGCGGCGCAGGTCGCGCAGGTCCGAGATCATCGCCCCGGCAGCCCAGGCCCAACTCGGGTTCCAGTCGGTGGTGTCCGCGACCTCGCCGCCGAGCGTCTGGTCGGTGTATCCGTGCGCGTGCGGTTCGGGGAACTCGGCCCCCCGCGGGAGCAGCGTGTGGCGCAGGTGGGCCGGCCGGAGCACCCGCCGGTGGATGAAGTCGGCCAGCCCGAGGCCGCTGACCTTCTCGACCACCAGGCCGAGCAGGACGAGGTTGGTGTTGGAGTACTGGAACATCTCACCCGGCCCGAAGGTGTTGTCGTGCCGGAAGCCGTACGCGAGCACCTCCTGCGGGGTGAACGAGCGGCTCGGGTCGCCCTCCAGTGCCCGCACGAAGTCCGGGTCGGCGGTGTACGGGAACAGGCCGCTGCGCATCCCGGCGAGCTGACGCAGCGTGATCCGGTCGCCGCACGGCACGCCGTCGATGTACTTGGAGATGGGGTCGTCCAGCCCGATCCGACGGTCGTCGACGAGTTCGAGCAGCGCGGTGACCGTGAAGGTCTTGGTCTCGCTGCCGATCCGCGTGAAGACGTCGGTGGTCATCGGCCTGCGCGTGACGGTGTCGGCGACACCGGTCGCCCGCACGTAGCTCCCCTTGCCCGGCATCCACAGCCCGACGACGACGCCGGGGATGCCGGCCTGCCGGCGAACGTCCTCGATGGCCCGGTCCAGCCGGGAGGTCAGCTCGGGGCCGAGACCGTCCGGCGGGAAGTCGCCCTTGTCGTACCGGTCGATGCTCACGGCGTGGACGACCGCGGCGGGAGCCACTGCCGTCGGGGCCGGCACGGACGCCGCGAGGAGCGCTGCGGCGAGCAGCCGGCGGGAGGGGGTGCGTCGCATGTCGGGGTGCTTCTTCCAGTCCAGGGGCTCGGATGGCAACGTCACCATCCGGACCCCGGGCGCGGGCCCCCCTCCGGTACGCGCCCCCACGAGTCCACTCGTTCGGCGCCACACCTCTCCCGAGCCGGCCCCGAGCTACACGGCCTCAGCCCCGGCCCTGCGCCTGGCGCCGGTCCACGTACTCGGCGATGACCGAGAAGAACCGTGCAGGGTCCTCGAACGGCAGACCGTGGCCGCCGGGGACCTGGAGATAGTCGGCCTGCTGGATCGCGGCGGCCAGTTCGCGCTGGTGGTGGGGCGGGATGACCTGATCGTCGGCGCTCGCCAGCACGAGGGTGGGCGCGGCGATCCGGCCCACCGCGTCACGCAGGTCGACTCGGGTGTCGAGTTCCATCTGCCCGAGGATTCGCTCGTCGAGAACGGCCGTGAAACCCGCCGCCAGTTCGGCGAACTGCGCGTCGTCGAGGGCGCCGAGGAGACCGGGCCCCATCGCGGTGAGGATCAACTGGCGGGCCAGGAGGGCCGGGTCGGTACGCAGCAGCCGCGCCCACAGGTCGAACATGAACGCCTCGCGCGGGGTCGTCCTGACCCATCCGGCGTGCAGGACGAGCGAGGTCACGGCCGCAGGATGCCGGGCGGCCACGGCCGTGGCGACGACGGCGCCCACCGAGTGACCGACCAGGTGGAACCGTTCCAGGCCAGCGGTCCGGGCGGTGGCGACCACCCGGTCGGCGAGTGAGTCCAGGTCGATCGGTGCCGGGTCGACTGGGGTGGCGCCGGCGCCGGGCAGGTTCGGGGCGACGACGGTGTAGCGGTCACGCGTCGCGTCGATGAGAGCTCCCCAGTTCGAGGTCGCGTCGGCGCCGGTGCCGTGGATCAGGACCAGGCCCGGTCCGGCCCCGGCGACGACGTGATCAAGCGGTTCAGGGTTGGCCAAGGGGTGCCTCCATGAATGAGTGCTGAGCGATTGGGGAAAACATAGCAGAGCTCTGGCATGTGCCAGAGCTCTGTCATCAGCCAGGGTTCGAGCGGTGGCGTACCATCGGCCTCATGGAGATGCCGGTCACGGAACGCCTCGGGCTGTACATCAAGCGGGTGGAGCAGGAGCTGATGGCGGCCAAGCACGCCGCACTCCGGCCGCTCGGGCTGACGGTTCCGCAGTACGCCGCGCTGTACACGCTCGACGACCAGCCCGGGCTCTCCGCCGCCGCGCTCGCCCGCGCCTGCCTGGTCACCCCGCAGACCATCGCCACCGTGCTCGCCAACCTGGAGGCGAAGGGGCTGATCACCCGCCAGCCGCATCCCTGGCATCGCAAGGTGGCCGAGGTACGCCTCACCGACGACGGACGCCTACTGCTCGCGGAGGCCGACGCGAAGGCCGTCGCCATCGAGCGACGGATCGCCGACGGCTTCAGCCCCGAGGAACGCGCTCTGCTGATCGACCTGCTGGCCCGCGCATCGAGTCGACTGACTCTCGCGCCCTAGAACCGACACCGCCCGCCGCCCCGGCCCACAGGGGGGCCGGGGCGGCGGGCGGGTGCGGTCAGGCCTGCGCGTTGCCGGGCCGCTGGCCTGCGGCGTCGGTGACGGCGCGCTTCAGAACGGCGGTGTTCGCCGTGACGGTGCCGGGCTTGACTCCGAAGGCCTCGGTGACCTGGACGCTGCGCTCACCCAGGAAGGCGTAGGAGGTGCGGTCGAAGATGATCTCGTCGCGCGAGCCGGTGGCACTGTTGGTGCGGGCGATGGCGATACCGGTGCGGCCGGCGGCGTCGGTGGCATCGTCGACCAGGACGACTCCGGGAATACGGGCGGCGGCCTGGTAGAGCGCGGCGGCGAGCTTGCCGGGGACGGCCTGTTCGCGGACCATGTCGGCGATGGTGACGAACGCCTGCTGGTCCGGTCCGCTGCCGGCTCCCTTGGTCTCGGTGTAGATCTTCTGCAGCAGTTCCTGCGGGTCGGTGGGAAGGGTGCGCAGGTAGTCGTAGGAGGGGCCGTTCAGGTAGGCGCCGGTGCCCGACTCCAGGGCCTCACCTCCCTCCGGGGTCTTGCCCTCCTCGATGAGCCGGCCCGTGCGGCCGTCGGCCGAGTGCCACACCTGCCGATGGTGGGGCTTGTCGACCCACACGTTCGACGTGCCGCTACCCGCGTCGACGGAGCCCACGAGGTGGGAGACGGTGCTCTCGATGTAGACGTACTGGCCCGGGCGCAGGACGAGGTCGGGTGCGGCCTCGGCGGCCAGGGAGATCCGCTGTACGGCGCCCGCCAGGGCCGCGGTGTCGCCGGCCGCGATCCGGACGACGGGCGCCGCGACGCGCGCGTCCCCCGCGGGACCGGCTCCCTGAGTGCCGTCCGTGGTGAGTGCCACGGTCGCGGCGAGGGCGAAGGCCGCCATCGTGGCGGGCACGGCGATCAGCAGCCGACGACGGCTCCTGGCCTCGGGCCGGACCGGAGCCGCGGTTTGGGGGGTGCGGGTGATCTCGTTCATCAGGAACTCCTCGATCTGGCGCTGCCGGCCGAGCGGGGCGGCCGGTGCTCCGGCCGCGGGAAGCAGGTGCTTCAGCTCCGCGTCGTCGAGCGACTCCTGCCGCTTCGGGGTGCTGGTCATCCGTTCCACTCCTTGTCCGACCGGGCCGGAACCATCCGGCCACCCTGTACTTGTCCGACTGCCCGCAGGGGTTCCCGCAGAGTCTTCGAGGCCTGCCGCAGTTCCTTGTCGGCCAGGGCACGCAACCGGGTGCGGGCCCTGGAGAGCCTTGAGCGCACGGTGCCGACCGGGATGCCCAGCGCCGCGGCGGCCTCGGGGTAGCTCAGGCCGGCCCACACGCACAGCGAGAACACCTCGCGCTCCCCACGACGGAGTCTCTCCAACGCCGCCTTGGCGGCCAGAAGCTGCTCGTGGTCGGCGAGGCGGCCGACCAGCTCGTCGGCGAAGTCCGGGGCGGGTTCGGCGAGCGGCATCCGGGCGAGGGCGGCGGCATGCCGGCGGGCGGCCCGGGCCCGGTTGCGCAGCACGTTGACAGTGATGCCCATCAGCCAGGGGCGGGGTGTGCTCCCCTCATCGCGGAGCTTCTCCCGCAGCCGCCACGCCTCCAGGAAGACCACTGCCATGACGTCCTCGGCGCCGGCGCGATCCCCGCTCACCCGGACGGCATGCGCCAGGACCGCCTGCGAGTGTTCCTGGAACAGCTGCCGGAAGGCGCCGGGATCCCCGGCTCTGATCCGTTCGTGCATCGAAAAGTCCACACCTCTGGTTGTCCCGCCGCCACAGGGCAGTTCCCGTGACCCGCGTCACAGGGGAAACTGGTCCGCACGTTCGACACGGACCGGGTACGGGACGAAGGTGCTGGTGTGCTCGTCGACCGCCAGGGGCCGGCCGATGGCGGGCGCGGCGCGCTGGGGGCAGGCGGGGCGTTCGCAGACCTTGCAGCCGAGGCCGATCGGGGTGGCCGCGCCCTCGTCCCCGAGGTCGAGGCCGGCGGAGTACACCAGCCGTGCGGCGTGCCGCAGTTCGCAGCCGAGCCCGATGGCGAAGGTCTTGCCCGGCCTTCCCCAGCCGCCGGGCGAGCGGGTCACCGCGCGGGCGGTCCACAGGTAGCGCCGCCCGTCGGGCATGGCGGCGACCTGGACGTGCACCCGGCCGGGGGCGGCGAAGGCCTCGTAGACGTTCCAGAGCGGGCAGGTGCCGCCGGTGCGGGAGAAGTGGAAGTCGGTGGCGGACTGGCGCTTGGAGACGTTGCCGGCCCGGTCGACCCGGACGAAGGAGAACGGCACCCCGCGCAGCCGGGGCCGCTGGAGGGTGCTGAGGCGGTGGCAGACCGTCTCGTAGCCGACCCCGAAGTGGTCGGCGAGGTGCTCGATGTCGTAGCGGGCCGCCTCCGCCTCGGCGTGGAAGACGGTGTAGGGCAGGACCAGGGCGGCCGCGAAGTGGTTGGCCAGGCCGATCCGGGTGAGCGACCAGGCGGTGGATCCCTCGGGGCTGTCCTGCGCGGCGAGTTCGCCGAGCAGGGCGTCGTGCTCCAGGTAGGCCAGCTGGGTGGCCATCCGGAAGGCCTGCTGGCCCGGCCGCAGCCGGTCCGACAGCCGGAGCACCCGGGTGCGCGGGTCGTACTCGTGCAGGCGCTCTCCCCCGGTGGCCAGCCGGACCCCGTGCCCGGCCGCGAGCCGTTCGGCCAGCACCGTCCTGACCCCGCCTCGCCGCAGCCCGATGGATCTCGCCAACTCCTCTGCCGACAGGTCGAGTTCATGGACGTAGTTCTGGCGCCGGTAGAAGAACTCGCGGACCTGCTCGTGCGGCGTACGGGCGGTGTCGGCCGCCGGTCCCCGGTCGCCGGCCAGGATTGCGAGCTGGTCGGCGACGGCCCGGCGGCTGCGGCCCAGGTCCATCAACAGCCGGGCCACGGCGGGCAGCCGGGTGGCGAGCTCGTCCAGGTCACCGGGGGTGACGCGGCCGGCGGCGAGCTCCTCGCCGAGGGAGTCGCGCAGTTCGGCGGTGAGCCGGGCGGTGTCCGGCGGGGCGAAGTAGCCGGCGTCCACACCGAAGGCCTCGGTGAGCCGCAGCAGGACCGGGACGGTGAGCGGGCGGGCGTCGTGCTCCAGCTGGTTGAGGTAGCTGGGCGAGAGTTCGAGCAGCCGGGCCAGGGCCGCCTGGCTGAGCCCGCGGTCCTCGCGCAGCCGGCGCAGGCGCGCGCCGGCGAAGGTCCGTCCCATCGAGCCGTCTCCGCTCCTCGCCGACCGTTCGGGTGCCTCGCAGCATAGCCAGGAGGAGGGTCCCGGAGTCTTCGCAGACTTCGCAGATTCGCAGGATCGGATTCGCAGAAGTTGGCAGCCGTCCACCGGTGACGGCCGCCGCCGGGGCTGCCAGAGTCGGTGCTGCGGCCGGAAGGCGCACCACGAACGGCCCTACTGCCAAGGCGTTCTCCGCCTGGCGGCAGGAGCCGAGGGCTACGACGTCCCGGCAGCGCCGCTGCCTGCCCGGCGCCCCCGGCCGCACTTTCACCGGGCGAAGTGATCGGCCTCACATCCTTCGCAACGAGCATCCTCGGGAGCAGATCATGACGCAGTCGGTTCGGCAGCAGCAGGAGCAGCAGGCGGCGCGGCTGGCCGCCCGGTGGGCGTCCGACCCGCGCTGGGCGGGCGTCGAGCGGACCTACACCGCCGCCGACGTGGTGCGGCTGTCCGGCACGGTGCGCGAGGAGCACACCCTGGCCCGGCGGGGCGCCGAGCGGCTGTGGCGGCAGCTGCACGAGCAGGACTACATCCACGCGCTCGGCGCGTTGACGGGCGGTCAGGCCGTGCAGATGGTGAAGGCCGGGCTGCAGGCGATCTACCTGTCGGGCTGGCAGGTGGCCGCCGACGCCAACCAGGCCGGGCAGACCTACCCGGACCAGAGCGTGTACCCCGCCAACTCCGTTCCCCAGGTGGTGCGCCGGATCAACAACGCGCTGCTGCGGGCCGACGAGATCGACGCCGCCGAGGGCAGTGACGGGCCGGACTGGCTGGTGCCGATCGTCGCGGACGCGGAGGCCGGCTTCGGCGGCCCGCTGAACGCCTTCGAGCTCACCAAGGGCATGATCGCGGCCGGCGCGGCCGGCATCCACTACGAGGACCAGCTCGCCTCCGAGAAGAAGTGCGGCCACCTCGGCGGCAAGGTGCTCGTGCCCACCGCCCAGCACGTCCGCACGCTCAACGCGGCCCGGCTGGCGGCCGACATCGCCGACGTGCCGACGCTGATCGTGGCCCGCACCGACGCGCTCGCCGCCAACCTGCTGACCACCGACGTGGACGAGCGCGACGCCCGGTTCTGCACCGGCGAGCGCACCGCCGAGGGCTTCTACCGGGTCGAGCCGGGCATGGGCCCGGTGATCTCCCGCGGGCTGGCCTTCGCCCCCTACGCGGACCTGCTCTGGGTGGAGACCGGCACCCCGGACCTGGCGCAGGCCCGCGAGTTCGCCGAGGCCGTCAAGGCCGAGTACCCGGACAAGATGCTCGCCTACAACTGCTCGCCCTCGTTCAACTGGAAGGCGGCCCTGGACGACGACCAGATCGCCAAGTTCCAGCGGGAGTTGGGAGCGATGGGCTACCGCTTCCAGTTCATCACACTGGCCGGCTTCCACGCGCTGAACCACTCGATGTTCCAGCTCGCCAAGGGCTACGCCGAGAGCGGCATGACGGCCTACGTCGACCTCCAGGAGGCCGAGTTCGCGGCCGTGCCGGACGGCTACACGGCGGTCAGGCACCAGCGCGAGGTCGGCACCGGCTACTTCGACCAGGTCAGCACCGCGCTCAACCCGAACGCCGAGACGCTCGCCCTGAGCGGCTCCACCGAGGCCGAGCAGTTCCACTGATCAGGCCCGGCCGGCTCCCCGCTGCCGGCCGGCCGCCCCAGACCTTCGCCCGGGGTCCCGTTGAGGGACGGGACCCCGACGGCCGCCCGTGCCCGGGGCCGCGTTGGGAGACGCGGCCCCGGGCCCACCTTCCTGGAGAGCCGGATGACCCTGACCAGCCGTATCGAGATCCTCGGTGAGCCCGAGGAGCGGTTCGACGAGATCCTCACCCCCGACGCCCTGCGCTTCGTGGTGCGCCTGCACGACGCCTTCGCCGGACGCCGCGCCGCGCTCCTCGCGGAGCGTGGCCGCCGCGCGGCCGCCCTGGCCGCCACAGGCACCCTCGACTTCCTCCCGGAGACCCGCGCCGTCCGGGAGGACCGCACCTGGCGGGTCGCGCCGACTGCGCCCGGCCTGGCCGACCGCCGGGTGGAGATCACCGGACCGCCCGAGCGCCGGATGACCGTCAACGCGCTCAACTCCGGGGCGAAGGTGTGGCTGGCGGACTTCGAGGACGCCACCGCCCCCACCTGGCACAACCTCGTCTCGGGCCAGCTCAACCTGCTGGACGCGGTCGAGCGCCGGATCGACGACACCACCCCGGAGGGGAAGCGCTACCGGATCGGGGACACGCCCGCGACCATCGTGGTCCGCCCGCGCGGCTGGCACCTGGACGAGGCCCACCTGCTGATCGACGGCCGCCCGGCGGTCGGTGCCCTGGTCGACTTCGGCCTGTACCTGTTCCACTGCGGCACGCGGCAGATCGAACGGGGCAGCGGCCCGTACTTCTACCTGCCCAAGCTGGAGAACCACCTCGAAGCGCGCCTGTGGAACGAGGTGTTCACCTTCGCTCAGGACGAACTCGGCATCCCGTACGGCACGATCCGCGCCACCGTCCTGATCGAGACCGTCACCGCCGCGTTCGAGATGGACGAGATCCTCTACGAGCTGCGCGAGCACGCCGCCGGCCTCAACGCCGGCCGCTGGGACTACCTGTTCAGCCTGATCAAGAACTTCGCCGGACACGGCGAGCGGTTCGTCCTGCCCGACCGCGCCACCGTCACCATGACCCAGCCGTTCATGCGCGCGTACACCGACCTGCTGGTGCGCACCTGCCACCGGCGCGGCGCCCACGCCATCGGCGGCATGGCGGCCGCCATCCCCAGCAGGGACCCGGCCGCCAACGAGGCCGCGCTCGCCAAGGTCCGGCTCGACAAGGAGCGCGAGGCCGGCGACGGGTTCGACGGCTCCTGGGTCGCCCACCCCGGCCTGGTCGCCACCTGCCGGGAGGTCTTCGACGGCGTGCTGGGAAGTCGTCCGCACCAGCTCGACCGGAGCCGCGAGGACGTCGAGGTCGGCGCCGCCGACCTGCTCGCCGTCCAGCGCCTGTCCGTCGGCCTGCCGACCGGCGAGGGCGTGCGCTCCAACGTGGCGGTGGCACTGCGCTACCTGACCGCCTGGCTCGGCGGCTCCGGCGCGGTCGCCGTCTTCGGACTGATGGAGGACGTCGCCACCGCCGAGATCGCCCGCTGCCAGCTCTGGCAGTGGCAGCACCACTGCTCCCGGCTCACCGGCGGCTCGCTCGTCACTGCGGACGTGGTGCGGCGGCTGATCGACACCGAGCGGGCCGCCCTGCTCGCCGAGGGCGCCGACCCGGCCCTGGTCGACGACGCCGTCCGGATCCTGGTGGAGACCGCGCTCGGTGCGGAGCTGCCCGCCTTCCTCACCACCGAGGCCTACGCCCGCCACCTGGTCCGCGTCCGCACCGCGGCCTGAGCCGTCCCAGCCCAGCAAGGGAGACAGCACCGTGAACGAGATCCGAAGGGTGGCCGTGGTCGGCGCCGGGCAGATGGGCTCCGGCATCGCCGAGGTCTTCGCCCGCGCCGGCCTGGACACCGTCGTCTGCGAGCGCGGCCCGGACGCGCTGCGCGCGGCCCGCGCCCGGATCGACCGCGCCCTGCACCACGCGGTCGAACGCGGCCGGCTCAGCCCGGCCGGGCGCGAGGACGCCTGGGCGCACCTGCTCTTCGCCGACGATCTGGAGGCGCTGGCCGACCGCCAGTTGGTGGTCGAGGCCGTGGTCGAGGACGAGCCCGTCAAGACGGAGGTGCTCGCCGCCCTGGACAAGGTGCTGGCGGACGAGCAGGCCGTCCTCGCCACCAACACCTCCGCCATCCCGGTCACCCGGCTCGGCATCGCCACCGACCGCGCCTCGCACGTCCTCGGCCTGCACTTCTTCAACCCGGCGCCGGTCATGCCGCTGGTGGAACTGGTCTCCTCCCTGCACACCGACCAGACCGTCCTCAACCGGGTCGACAGCTTCGTCCAGGACACCCTCCGCAAGCACGTCATCCGCTCCCGCGACCGGGCCGGCTTCGTCGTCAACGCCCTCCTGGTCCCCTACCTACTGTCCGCGATCCGGATGGCCGAGGCCGGCCACGCCACCGCCGCCGACATCGACGCCGGCATGGTGCACGGCTGCGCCCACCCCATGGGCCCGCTCCAACTCGCCGACCTGATCGGCCTGGACACCGTCCAGGCCATCGCCGAGTCGCTGTACGAGGAGTACAAGGAACCGCTGTACGCTCCGCCGCCGCTGCTGTCGCGGATGGTCGAGGCCGGACTGCTCGGCCGCAAGTCGGGACGTGGCTTCCATCGCCACCGGACGGCCTGAACCAAACGGTGGACGCCTTTCGGCGAGCGCCGCCCGCCGCCGCTCAGCGCGGCACCACCTCGGTCGGGTCGAACAGCCGGGCCGCCGCGAGCAGGCTCGGCAGCATCCGCTCCGCGTGTTCGGCGTACCCCCGCGCGCAGGGGTGGACGCCGTCCGGGCCCAGGAGTTCGTGTGCGCGGTCGCGGAACTCGGTGCCGGAGGACGGCGCCGGCACCGCGCCGGCCCGCTCGGCGGCGCGGAGCTGGAGCCGGGCCAGGCGCCGGGCCCGGTGGGCACCCAGCCAGCGGGCCGGTGCCCGGAAGCCCGGGCCGTACCCGGGATTCGGGCAGGGCACCACGACCGGCTGCCAGCCTTCCTCGCGCAGGCCGTGGACCAGGTGGGCGAAGCTCCGGGCGGAGCGCCCCAGCGGCCGCGGGAGCAGGACGTCGTTGCCTCCGATGATCAGCACGGCCACGCCGGGCCGCAGGGCGGACGCCCGGGCGGCCTGCCGACGGGCGCCCGCCGTGGTGGCGCCCACCCGGGCCAGTACCCGCAGGTCCACCGGCCGGTCGAGGTGCTCGCCGAGGGCGTGGGCCAGCCGGGCGCCGATCGTCTCCTCGCGATGGCGGGCGCCGAGGCTCTGGGCGAGCGAGTCCCCGAGCATCAGCAGGGTGAGCGGCCGGTCGTCGGCGGGCGCAACCGGTCCGTACCGCCCGTCGGCGTACGGGACGGACCAGTCGGCGGGCGGACGGGACATCAGCAGGCGGCAGTAGAGGCGGGCACCGGCGACCCGGGCTCGGGCGAGCAGGCCGCCGCGGCGCACGGGGCGGTCGGCGCAGGACGTACGTTCCCTCGCTGGGGTGGTCATGGTGCACTCTCCGGGTCTGGCACGGACGGTGGGGCCGGACGGCGCCGGGTCAGGCGGTGGTCAGCACGACGGCCGCGTTCTGGCCGCCGAAGCCGCTGGACACCGAGACGGCCGCCCGGAGGGCGACCGGCCGGGGCACCTTGGTGACCACGTCGAGGTCGATCCCCTCGGCCATCCGGTCGAGGTTGGCGGTCGGCGGGATCAGCTGGTGCTGCAGGGTCAGGACGGTCAGCGCCGCCTCGATCGCGCCGGCCGCGCCCATGGTGTGGCCGATCACGCTCTTGTTCGCCGTGACCGGCGGCGGACGGCGGAAGACCCGGTGCAGCGCCGCCGCCTCCACCGGGTCGTTCAGCGCGGTGCCGGTGCCGTGCGCGTTGACGTGTCCGATCTCGGACGGCACCAGCCCGGCGTCGGCGATCGCGGCCTCGACAGCGCGGGCCAGCCCCTCGCCGCCCGGGGAGGGGGCGGTGAAGTGGTACGCGTCGCCGGCGGCGCCCCGGCCCGCCAGGTAGGCCCGCGGACGGACGCCGCGCGCCCGGGCGTGCTCCACCCGTTCCAGCACCAGCACGCCCGCTCCCTCGCCGAGGACGAAACCGTCCCGGTCGGCGTCGAACGGACGGGAGGCGCCGGCCGGGTCGTGCCGGCGCCGGGAGAGCGCGCCCAGCCGGTCGAAGGCCGTCGCCACCATCGGGGAGCACGGGCTGTCCGTGCCGCCCGCCAGGACGAGGTCGCAGTCACCGGATCGCAGCAGGTCGCAGGCCAGGCCGAGGGCGGTGGTGCCCGAGGCGCAGGCGGTGCTGGCGACCAGGCTCGGCCCGCGGGCGCCGAGGTCCAGGCCGACCTCGCCGGCCGCCATGTTCGGAATGCTGCGCGGCAGCATCAGCGGCGAGACCCGGTCGGGCCGGCCCCCCTCCAGCCGGGCGTACTCCACCTGGTAGGTGGCGACGCTGTTGGCGCTCACCCCGAGCACCACACCGACCCGGTCACCGTCCCACCGCGCCGGGTCGAGCCCGGCATCGGCGACCGCCTCCCGGGCGGCCAGCACGGCCAGTTGGGCGAAGCGGTCCAGCCGGCGGGCCAGCCGGCCGCCGAGGAGGGCGTGCGGGTCGAAGTCGGCTGCCCGGCACGAGAAGTCCACCGCCAGGCCCGCCAGTCCGGGGTCGGGGCGCGCCGTGGGCAGCCCGTCGCAGAACCGCTCCCAGTTCGCCGCCACTCCGAACCCGGCCGGGGTGATCAGCCCCAGCCCGGTCACGGCCACCGCACGTGTGCTCAACTGACCGCGCCCGCCGCCCGGTCTGCGTCGGCCAGGGCGGCCAGCTCGCCGAGGGTGCGGTCGGGCCCGATGTCGGTCACGGTGACGCCGAGCCGCTCCTCCACCATCAGGGAGAGCTCGACCAGGGCGAGACTGTCCAGGTCCAGGCCGGACAGGACGGCTTCCGGCCGGACGAGGCCGGGCGGAACGTCGAACTCCGTGACGAGGCAGTCGCGGAGGATCTCGTACGTCTCGGACATACCGGTGAGGCCTTTCACTTGCAGGGATCCGACGGTGCTGAGCGGCAGGGCGGCTCAGTCGGGTTCGGGGACGAGCACGGGGACGGGGCCCGGGCGGCGCCCGGGCAGCCGGTACCAGGCGAGGACGGCCGCGGCCAGCGCGACGGTCCCGCCCACCCGGGAGGCGGCGCCGAGCCCGTCGGTGAAAGCGCCGACATCCCCGGCCGGCGCCCCGCTCACCGCCGTGGCCAGGACGGAGCCCAGCACGGCCACACCCAGCGTCGAACCGACCTGCCTGGTCGCGTCGTTGAGCGCCGAGCCGACCCCGGCCATGGCGGTGGGCACCGCGCTCATCACCAGTTCGGTGGCGACCGGCGCGAGCAGTCCGGCGCCGAGACCGCTGACCCCTTCGAAGACCATCACCGGCCCGTCCCCGGACTCGGCCGCCAGACCGCCCAGTTGAGCGAAGCCCGCGACGATCAGCAGCAGGCCGCCGGCCGCCGGGACGCGCGCACCGAGCCGCCGCGCCACCATCGGACCGATCACCGCACCGACCGCGAGCCCCAGCGAGAGCGGGATCATCCGCACGCCCGCCTGCTGCGCCGACAGGCCCCGCACCTGCTGGAGATAGAGCGTCAGCAGGAACATCGCGCCGAACATGGCGAAGGACATCAGCGCCAGGCAGAGTGTCGCCGGCCAGACCGGGCCACCGCCCAGCAGCCGGACCGGGACCATCGGCGCCGGACAGCGCAGCTGCCACCACGCGAACGCCGTGAGCAGCAGCAGCGCCCCGGCGAACGCGGCGAGCACCTCGGCGCTGGTCCAGCCGTACCCGGGCGCCTCGATCACTCCCCACACCAGCGCCAGCAGACCTGCGCAGGAGAGCAGCGCACCCGCAGGGTCCGGCGGCCGCGCCCGGGAGTCGCGCGACTCGGGCAGCACGGGCACCGCCGTCAGGAGGAGCGCCACCACCGGCACGTTCAGCCAGAACGCCGCCTGCCAGCCGTAGTGCCCCACCAGCCAGCCGCCGACGACCGGCCCGAACAGCGCGCCGACCCCGGCCACCGCCGCCCAGACTCCGATCGCCCGCCGCCGGTCCGCCGGGTCGGGCAGCACGTGCACGATGGTGGAGAGCGTGGCGGGCATGAACAGCGCCGCTCCGAGCCCCATGCCGCAGCGGGCGGCGACCAGCTGGGCGGCACTGGTGCCGACCGCGCCCGCCAGCGAGGCGAGCGCGCACAGCACGAGCCCGACGGTGAACGCCAGCCGCCGGCCGTACCGGTCGCCGAGGGCGCCGGCGGCCAGCACGCAGCCGCCGAGCGCGAGCGCGTAGCCGTCCACGATCCACTGGGTCTCGGCCATGGTGGGGCCGAGGTCGGCCCGCAGTCCCGGGATCGCCACGTTCAGCACCGTGAAGTCGAGCCCGAGCAGGAACAGGGCGGCGCAGACCACGGCCACCGCGCCCCACGCCCGCCGCCTGCTCACCGGGCCCGCCCGGCGGCGGACGTCCCGGCCCCGCAGGGCAGCCGCAGGGGTTCGTCGCGCCGCCGGAAGCCGATCCGGTAGAGCGTGGCGGCGCCGCGCAGGAACGTCACCTCGCAGGCCCGAAGGTAGAGCCGGTACCGCCGGTATCCCGCCGGGCCGACCAGGCGCTCGGCCTCCTCGCGGGCCCGGAGCAGCCGGGCGGACCAGGCCTTGAGGGTCCGGGCGTAGTCCTCGGCCGAGGCCCGGACGAGCGTGACCGAGAAGTACGGGTCGCAGGCGGCGGCGATCTCGCTCAGCCGGGGCAGCGCCGCACCGGGGAAGACGCTGGCGGCGACGAAAGAACCCACCGGCCCGTCGCCGCCGGCCACCCCGTCGTACGCGATGGTCTGCAGCGACATCCGGCCGCCGGGGCGCAGCCAGCCGTGACAGCGTTCGAAGTAGGTCCGGTAGGCGGCCAGGCGCTCGGCGTGGTCCATGGCGGCGGTGGCGAAGTGCTCGAACGCGCCGACCGAGACGATTGCGTCGTACGGCCGCTCGGGGCGGTGGCTGTCCCAGCTCTCCAGTCTGACCTCGACACCGGGCAGTCCGAGCGCCCCGACGTACGCGTGCTGGGCGCGGGAGAGCGTGAGCCCGGTGGCCTCGGCCACCCGCCGCTCGACGACCGCGTGCGCGAGCATCCCGCCCCAGCCGCAGCCGACGTCCAGCAGGCGCGGACCGGTGCCTGCGGCCGCGCCGGCCAGGTCCAGGTGGAGGTCGAGCTTGGCCCGTTGCGCGCGGGGCAGGGCGGTGGCGTCGGGCTCGTCGGGTGGGATGCCGTCCCAGAGCGCCGCCGAGTAGGTCAGTGTCGGGTCGAGCCACAGCGCGTAGAACTCGTTGCCGAGGTCGTAGTGGAACTCGATGTCGGCGGCGCTGGTGCCGGTGGTGGTGATGGTCATGCCTCTCCAGTTCGGGGGGCGCCCGTGTGCACGGTGTGGCCACGGCGGGCGCGGACGGCGAGGGCCTGGGCGCGGCGTTCGACGAACCGCGCGGCCCGGGTGTCCAGGCGGGCAAGATGATCGGCGAGCCGTTGCCGGGCCTGCTCGCCCGCCGACCGGAGGCCGCCCAGTTCGAAGATCCCCAGCGAGCGCAGCAGCGGCAGCAGGACGTCGTCGTGATGGATCCGCGGGTCGTAGACGCCCGCGACCGCGACCTCCGCGGCCATCCGGGCGAAGCCGGGCATGCCCTGGCCGGGCATGGCGAAGTCCCGCACGGTCGCGTCGAGCACGGTGAGCACCCGGTCGGGGGAGATCTCCAGTGCGGCACGCAGGAGTTCGCGGTAGAAGACCATGTGGAGGTTCTCGTCCTGGGCGATCCGGGCGAGCAGCCCCTCGCAGACCGGCTCGCCGCTGAGCCGGCCGGTGTTGCGGTGGCTCACCCGGGTCGCGAGCTCCTGGACGGTCGCGTAGGCGACCACGCCGAGCACACCGACGGGTTCCGGGACGGCACCCGAGGCCAGCTGCGCCGTCCGGGCTCGTTCCAGGGCGATCGGGTCGACGGCGCGGGCCGCGTGCAGGTAGGCCCGGATGGACGAGGCGTGCCGGTCCTCCTCGGCGGTCCAGTGGTGCAGCCAGGCACCCCAGACGCCGTCCCGGGAGGTCTGTGCCCCGAGCGTCCAGTGGTAGCCCGGCAGGTTGTCCTCGGTGAGGAGATTGACCACCAGCGCCGAGCGTACCGCCGGGCTCAGGGCGGACTGCTCGGGCGTCCAGGGCTCTCCGCCGAGCGGGCCGTCGTAGTCCCGGCCAAGGCTCCACGGCACGTACTGGTGCGGGAACCACTCGCGCGCCGTGGCGAGATGGCGGTTCATCAGCTCATCGGCGACCGGTTCGAGTTCGACGAGCCAGCGGACGGCTCCGGCGGTAGCGATCTTCACGGACAGTGATCGTCGCGGAGCCGTCCGTGTACGCGCAAACCGGCGTCACCCGGACGGGCCAAGCGCGGCCGCGAACGCCTCCTCGCCGGCACCGGCCCGGGCGGCCGGGCAGCGGCAACGGCGGGTCGGCGAGGATCACAGAAATCTCCCAGCTTTCCCTCAGGAGTGGGCAACCGAACGGCTGTTCCCTGCCGTCACTCCTGTCGCCGGGCGCACGGCCCGGGCGGCACAGGAGCTGGGTACCACAACGCGATGAATCTGACCGGCACTCCCTTCCTCATCCTCACGATCGTCCTGTTCGTGGCCTCCGTCGCACTGGCGATGGCGCAGTGGAGAGGCAGAAGGCTGTTCTCCGGACGGGTCCCGGCCGTGGAGCAGCGGCGCCGGCCACGGCGGACGCTCTCCTACCTCTCCAGCATCCTGTTCTGTCAGTGCACCGCGGTGGCCCTGGTCTTCGTCCTGGTCAACAACGAGAACCTGATCTACGACAGCTGGGGCGACCTGCTCGGCACCTCCGACCACGTCCGGGCCGTGCCCGTGCCCCCCAAGGACAACGGCCTCGCCGGCGACCAGGCCGCCGCCTCCGGCGCCCCGGCCCCCAAGGTGGCCCAGTCGTTCCACCCCTCGGACTCCGACGCCGTGCCCAGGAGCGTGAAGCAGACCGACCTCAAGGGCCGGCTCTCCGGTGTCGACGGCGAGGTCCTGGTCTGGACGCCGCCGCAGTACGACGACCCCGCGTACAAGGACCGGACCTTCCCGGTCGTCGAGCTGCTCGCCGGCTACCCCGGCGCGTCCAGCACCTGGTTCGGCACGATGGACGTGACCAACCAGCTCGAACCGCTGATGAAGTCCGGCCAGGTGGCGCCCTTCCTCCTGGTCTCGCCCCGGGTCACCCTCCTCGGCAAGACCGACACCGGCTGCGCCGACATCCCGGGCAAGGTCAACGCCGAGACCTGGCTGTCGCGTGACGTCCCGCAGATGATCGTGGACAACTTCCGGGTGGACACCACCCCGGAGCGCTGGGCGCTGGCCGGCTACTCGGCCGGCGCCCACTGCGCGACCCGCCTCGCCCTCGCCCACCCGAACCGCTACCGGGCCGCGATCAGCATGTCCGGCTACAACGACCCCGCGGGCGAGCCGGCTTCACTGACCGCCAAGGACAGCAAGCTGCGCGAGACCTCCAACCCGCTCTACGTCCTCTCCCACGCCCCCACCCCGCCGAACGTCGCACTCTTCGAGAGCGGCAGGAAGGGCGACGGGTTCGAGGACGCGACGGCCCTCCAGCAGGCGGCGAAGAGCCCGACCACCGTCACTCCGGTCGAGACCACCGGCCCGCACCTGACATCGACCTGGAAGCCGCTGGTCGCCCCGGCCTTCAAGTGGCTGACAGGCATCATCCCGGCCCGGTAGCGGGGCGACGGGCGCACCGCGCCGGTACTGCACCGGCCACCGCCCCGCCCGGAGCGGAGGGCTCAGCCTGACGACGTACCCGGGGCAGGCGCGTCCGGCTCCGGGGGCTCCGGGCCGTCCGGGACGCCGGTGCCCGCGGCCCCGGTCGGCCCGATGCCCTGCCGGGCGGTCTCGCAGACGCTGCACGCGTGCCAACGCGAGGGCCACCACGGCTGGTCGAGGTCGGCGGTCCGGTGGGGACCGAGCGTCATGTCGCCGGTCTCCAGGCCGCACAGGGTCAGCGGGCCGCAGGCGCCTGACGCGTCCGGGTGCGCGCGGGCGGCGTGCGCCCGCCGGACCGGCCCCTGCGGGTCCGCGGGCCGGAGGCCGGGCCCCAGGATCCGTACGTTCGTCGGTACATCCAGCTCCAGCACAACGAGAATGCTCATGCCCTCACCGTCGCCCCCACCCGGGCCCGGCGCATCCGCACGCCGCCACCCGGTCCACGGCCGCGCCCGGGGATCCCGGGCGCCGTCCGGACGGCGCAGCCGCGACCCGCCCCGGGCATGCCGCCACCCCAGAGCCCCGCACTCGTCGCGGTGTCGAGGGACTCGGTCGCGGACAGGTCGAGGTGCAGCGCCGCGCCGCCCCCGGCGCAGACCCGGCGGTCGAACAGGCACAGGCCGGTCAGCGGCAGATCGGCGAACACCTCTGCATCCAGCCGCAGTTCACACTCCAGCAGCCTCAGTGCGGCGGAGCGGCGTCCGCGCAGACCCGGGTGAGCGCCTCGTGGACACCTCGCGCATAGTCCAGGGCGACCGTACGCCTGGTGGAGCCGAGGAGTTCCTCCCAGGCGGCCTGGCACTCGGCCAGCACCCCTTCGCGGCTCGGGCCGACCGCGCCGGGCAGGGCGGTCACCGTGATCGGGGCCGCGGCCAGACCCCCATGGGCCCAGCCCAGGGCGTCGAGCACCCCGCGGCGGTAGCGCTCGGAGCAGCTCTCGACCGGGCTGCCCGCGATCAGCAGGGTTTCGAGCTCGCGTGCCCGGCGCGCTCCGACGGCGGGCGACGGGCCGGTCTGTTCTACGGTCATGGATCGCACCTCACTGAAGCCGCAGCCGGTAGCGACGTTCACCGGGCGGGGTTCGCCCCGGGTACGGGCCCCCCGCCCCGTTCAACGCGGTGGCGGCAGGTCCGGCGCCGGACCGGCGGCGGGCGGCCCGAGGACGGCGTCGGTCGGGGCCGTGGTGGTCGTCGGGTAGGCCGTCCGGGCGAATCGCTCGATCATGGGGATCTCTCCCGCTCGGCAGGGGAGGAGACACGGCGCCACCTCCTCACACGAACCGTAGGCGACCGGCGCACCCGCCGCCCGGCCGGGAGAGCCGGACGGTGCAACCCGCCCGGGGACAGCGGGGATCCCTGGCAGGGACACCACCGGCGGAAGGAGCGTCAGGCGCAACCGACCGATCGGAATGGAGCATCGACCGGCCGAACCGGGTCATCCTGCCGCAGCTTCCGCACACCGATCCGCCGTACCGCGCCACCGCACTAGCGTCCTCCCATGGTCACCACTCGCAGCAAACCGGTTGACGGACCGTCGGACCGAGACCCGGCCGCAAGCCCGACGGCGATGCCCCGGCAGCGCGCCTCCGACCGGGACATGGACGAACTGCGCGCCGCCGAGGAGCGTTTCCGGGGCCTCCTGGAGTCCGCCCCGGACGCGATGGTCATCGTGGACGACCGGGGGGTGATCAGGCTGGTCAACGCCCAGACCGAGGCCCTGTTCGGGTACCGCCGGGACGAGTTGCTCGGCCGGCCCGTGGAGGTCCTGCTGCCCGACCGCTTCCGCGCCCACCACCCGCAGCACCGCAGCGGCTACACCGTCACCCGGCGCACCCGCCCGATGGGCTCCGGCCTGGACCTGTACGGGCTGCGCCGGAACGGCACCGAGTTCCCGGTCGAGATCAGCCTGAGCCCGCTGGAGACCGCCGAAGGGCTGCTGGTCTCGGCCGCCATCCGGGACGTCAGCGACCGCAAGGCGGCCGAGGCCAGGATCAGCGAACTGGCGGCGCTGGTGGAGTCCTCGCAGGACGCGATCATCACCCACACCCTGGACGGCCGGATCACCTACTGGAACGCCGCCGCCCACCGCCTGTACGGCTACAGCCCGGAGGTGGCCGTCGGCCGCCACATCGGGACGCTCGCCCCGCCGGACCTCAAGGACGAGGTCACCGCACTGCTGGCACGGCTCGCGCGCGGCGAGCGGGTGGAGAACCACGAGTCGCTCCGGGTCTCCGCCACCGGCCGGCTGCTCGACGTCGACGTCACTCTCTGGCCGACCCGGGACCAGTACGGGGCGATCTGCGGCGCCTCCGCGATCGTCCGCGACGTGGCGGACCGCAAGCGCGCCGAGCTGGAGCTCACCCGGCTGTACGAGCAGCAGCGGCACATCGCGCTCACCCTGCAGCGCAGCCTGATGGGCTCGCCGCCCGACATCCCCGGGATGCGGACCGCGAGCCGGTACCTGGCCTCCACCGAGGGGGCGGGCGTCGGCGGCGACTGGTTCGACCTGGTGCCGCTCGGCGGAGGCCGGATCGGGATCATCATCGGGGACGTCATGGGCCGGGGGCTGGAGGCCGCCGCCGTGATGGGACAGCTGCGCTCGGCCGCGCACGCACTGGCCAAGACGGGCATGCCGCCGTGTCAGCTGATGCAGGCGCTGGACGCGGTGGTCGCCGACCTGCCGGACCAACTGGTCACCTGCTGCTACCTGGTGGTCGACCCGGACGCCGGCGAGGTGGCGATCTGTTCGGCCGGCCACCTGCCGGCCCTGCTGGTCTCCCCCGACAAGACGGTGTGCGAACTCCTCGCGCCGGTCAGCGTCCCGCTCGGGGTGGGCGACATACCGCACCGGCAGACGACGCTCCCCGTCCCGCCGGGCTCCACCCTGGTGCTGTACACGGACGGCCTGGTGGAGACGCCGTACAGCGACCTCGGGGTACAACTCTGCGAGCTGGCAGACGAGTTGGAGTGCGCATTCGGCGGGACGCCCAATCTGGAGGAGGTCGCCGACCGGGTGCTCCGGGCGATGCTGCCCCGGACGGACCGGTACCCGGACGACGTGACGCTGCTGCTCGCCCACCTTCCCGCCCCGCCGCTGGCGACCGCCACCACCGAACTGCCCGCGCTCCCCGCCTCGGCGGCCTCGGGCCGCCGCTTCCTGCGAGCCACCCTCCGCGAGTGGGACTGCGCCGGGGCCGAGGACACCGCCGGCCTGCTCAGCTCCGAGCTGATCGCCAACGCGGTCAGGCACGCCCGGGGGCCGATCGGGCTGCGGCTGCACCGCACCGCGGCGGAACTGACGGTGGAGGTCTCGGACACCAGCCCCACCCTGCCGGCCCCCCGCCTCGCCGACTGCACCAGCGAGGACGGCCGGGGCCTGTCCCTGGTGGAGGCACTCGCCTGCAGCTGGGGCGCCCGCCCGACCGGCGCCGGGAAGACCGTCTGGTTCACCCTGACGCTCGACCGGGCGGGCTCCCGGACCGACGCCGTCCCGCCGGCCCCGGCCGCGCTCAGCGGGCCGTGATCCGGTCCGGCTCCGGGGCCGGGGCGGCCGGCTGGTGGTGGTGCGGGTGCCGGTGGTGCGGCTGGTGGTCCGCGGCGCGGCCGGGGCGGACCGGCCACCAGATGCTCCGGCCCAGCAGCGCGGCCAGCGCGGGGACCAGCACCATCGACAGGACGAACGCGGAGAGCACGATGCCCAGCGCCATCGCGAAGGCGACCTGCTCGCTGCCCGGGGTCGCGGCGAGGCTGGCGAAGGAGCCGGCCAGCACCAGGCCGGCCGTCGCGATGGCCGGCGCCGTGTGCCGTACCGCGCGGGCCACCGCGGCGCGGGCCGACCCGGGACGTTCCATCTCCTCGCGGATGCGGTCGCCGATCAGGATGTTGTAGTCGGTGCCGAGTGCCACCACGAACAGGAACAGCACCAGCGGGAGGACGAAGTCGACGCCCGGCCGGGGTGGCCGCCGAGCGGGCGGAGGCGCGTCGATGACCGCGAGCCCTCGGCGGATCGGTGTGCTGATCGCCGACGACCAGCCGCTGGTCCGGCGCGGCCTGGCCCTGATCCTCGGCCCGGACCCGTCCTTCGAGGTGGTGGGCGAGGCCGAGAACGGGGCCCGGGCCGTCGACCTGGCCCGCCGGCTGCGCCCCGACGTGGTGGTGATGGACATCCGGATGCCCGTCCTGGACGGGGTCGCCGCGACCGAGGAGCTCGCGGGCGCCGTGCCCGAGTCCCGGGTGCTCGCCCTCAGCACCTTCGACATGGACGAGTACGTGGTCGCCGCGCTGCGCGCCGGCGCGTACGGGTTCCTGCCCAAGGACAGCTCCCCGGAGGAACTGGGTGCGGCGATCCGCACCGTCCACGCCGGTGAGGCGGTCGTCGCGCCGCGCCTGCTGACCCGGCTGATCTCCACCTACGTACGGGCGCCCCGCGCTGCGCGGCCGCCCGCCGTCGATCCGGGCGAGCTGACGCCCCGCGAGGTCGCGGTGTGGCGCCTGATGGCCACCGGTCTCGACAACGAGGAGATCGCGCGGGCGCTGGACATCAGCCGGTCGACGGTCAAGAACTACATCACCAGCATCTTCGGCAAGCTCGACGTCCGGGACCGCGCCCAGGCGGTGATCGCCGCCTACGAGTCCGGGCTGGTCACGGCCCGCGCGGCCGTCGACGGCCCCGCCGCCGGGCGGCCGGCCGGATAGCCGAGACCTCCGGCCAAGCAAACACAATCAGGCAACATCCAACAGAACCTTGCGTCGCGACTCTACTGCAATGTCGCATGTGCAATTACACTCAACCCCGCAAGCATCCGCCAGGGCAACCACCGCTGGGGTCCACCGGCCTGTCCCCGATCGCCGGCCACCCCGCCGACCCCTGTTGATTTCTGTTCGATCTTCTGCCTCACCCCCACGCCCCCTTCGGAGTCGCTTCCATGCCCGCCTCACCCCGAAGAATCCACCGCCTGCCGAGCGCCCTGCTGACGCTGGCGCTCGCCGCCTCCGGGATCGCCGTCACGACCGGTGCGGCCGTCCTCGCCACGGCCGCCCCGGCCGCCGCGCTCGGCAACGGAACCGCCCTCACACCCCCGATGGGCTGGAACTCCTGGAACAGCCTGGGCACCCAGGTCAACCAGCAACAGGTCGTGCAGACCATCGACTTCATGGCCGCCAACGGCCTCGTCGCAGCCGGCTACGACACCGTCACCATCGACGACGGCTGGTCCCTGATGCACCGCACCGGCCAGACCACCGACCTGGTCCGGCACCCGGACGGCTCGATGCAGCTCTACGACGCGAGCGGCAATCCGGTCAGCGGCACCGACGGCGCCGGCCTCGACCCGACCACCGGCCACCTGATCCCGGACCCGCGCAACTTCCCGTCCCAGACGGTCGACGGGCGGACCGTGAACGGCATCGAGTACCTGGCCCGGTACGCCCACGCGAAGGGCATGAAGTTCGGGCTCTACAGCACCGACACCTACACCACCTGCCAGGGCCACCCCGGCAGCCTCGGCCACGAGAGCACCGACGCCGCCGACTTCGTCGCCTGGGGCGTCGACTACGTCAAGTACGACGACTGCCCCTACGGCCCCCAGATCGTCGGCCCGGACGGGCACAACTACTACACCCAGGGCGAGGGCAAGGAGCTCACCCGGTCGATGTACGCGCGGGTGCAGACCTTCCAGCGGGCACTCGACGCCGCGTCGGCCGCCCAGGGCCGGCCCCGGGTGGCCCTGAGCGTCTCCGCCCAGCCCGTCCACTCCGGGGTGCCGTACCTGCTGGCCGCCGACGACCCGGCCCGCACCGACCCGGTGATCCGCGCCGCCGGCACCCCCGCCTTCCAGGCGCCGGGGTACGCCCCCACCGGCGTGTGGTGCGGCCAGGTCGCGAACCTGTGCCGGATCGGCGGCGACCGCGACAGCGAGATCGACGGCGTCCTGTACAACGGCCAGCTGCGGACGGCGCTGGCGTACCCGGGCAACGTGCGCCAGGGCAGCTGGAACGACATGGACATGATGTTCACGGGCTGGAAGTACGCCTACGCGCTGTGGGGCACGCCCGCCGACACCTGCGTCTGCCACAAGCCCTTCACCGACGACGAGTCCCGCACCGAGATGTCGGTGCTGTCGATGATGGCCTCGCCGCTCATCTCCGGCGCCGACCTGCGCACCGCCGCGCAGACGGTGCAGCACCGGGACGGCTACACCTGGTCGACCGGCATCTCCGAGTCGAGCCTGGCGGTGTACAAGAACCGCGAGGTCATCGCGGTCGACCAGGACCCGCTCGCCCAGCCGGCCACCCTGGTCGGCAACCCGCCGAACAGCGCCACCGACCCGATCGTCCTCAAGCGCCGGCTCGCGGGCGGCGACACCGCCGTCCTGCTGGTCAACCAGGACGGGGGCGCCGCCCGGACGGTCACCACCAGCCTGTCGGCGATCGGCGCGAGCGGCCCCGGCTACTCCGCCAAGGAGCTGTGGACGGGCGCACGGACCAACGTCACCGCCGCCGCGGGCGGTGCCATCAGCGCGAGCCTGCCCCCGCACGGCGTCGCCCTGTACCGGCTGTCGCCGCTGCCGGCCACCGTCCCGGCGGCGGTCGTCGACGACGGCCGCTACCACGCCCTGGCCGCCGGCGGCACCGGTGGCCAGGTCCTGGAGGTCGAGGGCACCTGCAGCTCCCCGGTGGGCTCCAGCGCGGACGTCAACACCTGGTGGCCGACCCACACCTCCGAGATGTGGACCTTCACCACCAACCCGGACGGCACCGTCCGGATCAGCGACAACTGCGCCACCGGCACCCACGTGCACACCGTGCTCGCCGCCGGCACCTCGCCGGGCAACAGCGCCTACCTGCTCGACTACTCGCCCGGCAACCCCTGGCAGGAGTGGCGGGTCGTCCAGAACACCGCGACCGGCGCCCTGATCATCACCAACGTCGCCACCGGCCTGGTGCTCGACACCGCCGGCCCGGCCGCCGGGTCCAGGGCGGTGACCAACACCGCGGACGGAGCCGCGCCGGGCCAGTCCTGGACGGCGGTGTCCTGACCTGCGACCGACCGATGACCTCCCCGGGAGCCCGGACACTCCTGTCCGGGCTCCCGGCGGCCTCGGCCTCGGCCCGGGACCGTCAGGTCAGCTCGCGGCCGCCGCGCACTCCGGGTGCCCCCAGGCCTCCCCCACCTTGGTGATCTTGTCGCCCTTGCCGTACGGACGTGAGCACGGACAGGTGCCGGGGAACCGGGCCGACAGGGTCGGCCGGCGGCCGCCCGGCCGGGCGGCCGAGGTCGAGGCCGAAGCCGAAGCTGCGGGCTTCCGGGTGCTCCGGGTGCTCCGGGCCGCGGTGGCGCTCACCGGGTCCGGCACCGGAAGGTCGGCCGCGGTGCCGCCGGCGGCCTGCTGGGTACGCGCGGCGTCGCTCGCGGCCTTGTCGGCGATCGCGTTCAGCGGGTCGCCGTCCACCTGGTGCGCGGGCACGTACACGAAGGTGACGTCGCGGTCCTCCAGGAGGGCGTCGATGCGCTGGATCAGCTCGCGGTTGGCCACCGGCTTGCCCCCGGCCGTCTTCCAGCCGTTGCGCTTCCAGCCGGCCAGCCAGGTGGTGACGGCGTCGCGGGTGTAGGTGCTGTCGAGGCGCACCTCCAGCGGGACGGCCCGGTCGGTCGCCGCCAGCAGCTGCTCCAGGGCGGTCAGCTCACCGACGTTGTTCGTACTGTGCCCGAGCGGGCCGGCCTGCCAGCGCTGCGGCACCCCGTCGCCGTCCCCGACCACGAAGGCCCAGGCCGCCGGGCCCGGGTTGCCCTTGGCCGCTCCGTCACATGCTGCGATCACTCGTTCCACCATGACCTCGATGATCGCAGGCTTCCGGACGCACCCGCGCACCGACTCGGGGACGGATGGCGGTCAGCCGCCGGCCGTCTCGGCGAACCGCCTTACGTGGGTGAGCAGTTGGTGCGGGGTTTCGAGCTGGGGGACGTGGCCGGTGCCGGGCAGCAGCACGAACTCGGCGCCGGGCACGGCCCGGGCGAAGGCGCGGCCGTACGCGGGACCGACGATCCCGTCGCTCTCGCCCCACAGCACGAGGGTGGGCGCGGTGACGCCGGCGAGGCGCTCACGCAGGGTCGGGTCGGTCATGGACGGCCCGCCGTAGACGCCCAGGGCCTGCCGGTTGGCGGCCAGGACGGCTCGTTGCGGTTCGGTGAGCGCGGCCGGGTCGAAGCGGAACAGGCTCGGGTCGTGGTAGCTCAGCCTGGACAGCTCGACCGGCGAGAGGCCCGAGACGTCGGTGACGGGCGCGTCCGCGACGGCGATGCCGACGGCGTTGACCAGGACGGTGGCGCTGACGCGCGGGCTGTGCAGCAGGGCGAGTTCGGCGGCGATCCAGCCCCCGATGGAGTTGCCGACGACGGTGACCCGGTCGACGTCGAGCCGGTCGAGCAGGTCGCGGTAGAGCGAGGCGAGGCCGGCGACGGTGTCGAGCCGGTCCGGTCGCGGTGTGCCGGCGAAGCCGGGGTGCGTCGGCGTGATCACCCGGGCGGTGCCGTCGGCGGCCAGCAGGTCGGCGAAGGGGGCGACGGACTGCGGCCCGGCGCCGCCGTGCAGGAGCAGGTACACCCGGCCCGCGCCCTGCTGGGTGACGGTGGTGGCCACCGTTCCCGAGTCCGAAGAGCCGTGGTGGCGGAGGTGTTCGACCGTGGTGTGCGCCGCGGCGGGCGGTGTCGATGTCATATCAACAACCTTATATAAGCATGTTGATATAAACAACCTTAGAGCTGAGGGCTACCATCGCAGGGTGAGCACGTCACTCCAGGAACTCGGCCGGGCCGTGAAGCGGCTGCAGAACCGCCACCACAACGCCCTCAACGCCGGCCTGCGCGAACTCGGCGTCAGCCTGGTCCAGTGGGACGCCCTGCGGCACCTCGACCAACGCCCCGACGCATCCCTGCACGACCTCGCCCAGCTGACCTTCCAGACCGACCAGGCCTTCGGCACCCTCGCCGCGCGCATGGTCGACCGCGGCCTGATCGAACGCGTCCCCGGACCCGGCCGGGCGGTGCGGCACCGGCTCACCGACCGCGGCCGCCAGGTCCGGCACGCGGGCGACGAGATCATGGAACGCGTCCTCGCCGAGTCCTTCGCACCTCTCAGCCCCGAGCAACGCGCCACGCTCGGCGGCCTGCTGGACCGCCTGCTGGAAGCCGACCCCGAGGGCGGCTAGCCCGAGGCGGCCGGGCCCCCGGATTACTCCGGGGGCTTCTCGTTACGCCTGGCTGGCGTTTCGACGGACCAGCCCTGCCCGTAGAACGTGAACCTCACCACGCCGAACCTCACCACGCCGGCCGTGCCCGGCCACGCGTCGGCGCGGTGAGTCGTCGGAACGGGCCGGGGGACGCCGGGGGACGGGCCGGTCACTCGTCCGGGAGGAAGAAGACGTGCCGGTCGGCCACCTGCTCGTACGCCTCCAGTCGTGCCTGGGTGCGCTCGGGCAGGGCGTCGGCCATGGACTGCAGGATGGTCGCGGTCAGCACGATCGGCGCGGCGTAGGAGTCGAAGACCAGGCGGGAGCCGGTCCCGGCGCTGAGGACGATGTCGGCGGTGTGGGCGAGCGGGCCGAGCGGGAGGTCGGTGATCAGGGCGACCTTCAGGCCGGTCTCCTTGGCCGCCCGGAGCGCGGAGAGGGTCTCGTTCGAGTAGCGGGGCATCGCGAAGGCCAGCGCCCAGGTCCCGCCGGCCTCCTTGACCTGGAGCAGCGCGTCGTAGGCGACGCTGCCGCCGCTGGTGATCAGCCGCACGTCGGGGTGGATGCGCTTGGCGGCGTAGGCGAAGTACTCGGCGATCGAGACGGAGATCCGCACGCCCAGCACCGCCATGGGCACCGAGTGGGCCAGGTTCTGGCCGACCTCGATCACGGGGGCCGGGTCGCCGAGGAGCTGGCGCAGGCCCTCCAGGTTGGCGATCTCCGCGTCGACGGCGGCCTGCAGCTCGTTGCGGCGGATCTCCTCCGGGCTGTCCGGGGTGGCGGCGACCGCGCTCAGGGCGATCGGGTGAAGGGCCTCCCGCAACGCGGGAAAGCCGCTGAACCCGAGGGCCGAGGCGAACCGCGTCACCGACGGCTGGCTCACCCCGACGCGTTCCGCGAGGTCGGTGATCGACAGGAACGCGGCCTCGGTGATGTGGTCGAGCAGGTACTGGGCGATGCGCCGCTGGGCGGGCGACAGTCTGTGCCCGTCGAAGATCGCGAGGAGGCGGGCGGTCGGCGCCGCTTCCACGGCGGGCTGCGCCTGACGCGCCCGGCTCGGCGAGGTAGCTGTCCGCCGCCAGTTCTCCACGATCCACCTCTCCGTCGGGCCCCCTCGCGGGCCGCTGCGTATGAGGGTATGCGGGCCGGGCTCGGGCGGGGGCCGCGCACCGCCCCCGGGGGGACCGGGGTTCGGGGCACACCGGTCGGCGCAGCGGGCCGGGTCCCGCTACCAGGTGGTGCGGGGCAGGCCCGAGCCGTTCATCAGGGCGCGGGTGACCAGCCGGACGCTGCGGGCGGTGTCGTGCAGGACGCCGAGCTCGGTGGCGTACAGGCGGATGGTCTGCTCGATGACCTGGTCGGACATCCCCATCGCGCGGAGGTCGACGCGGGCGGTGTGCAGTCCCACCCGCAGGGCTCGCTGCTCGTGCTGGAGCTGGAGCTGGACGTGCCGGGCGAGGACGGTGTACTGGCCCGTCATCGTCCCGTACGACGAGTAGCGGGCCGGGAGGAGGTCACGCAGCCAGCGCGCGGCGCTGCGCTCCCAGCCCGGGGTGCCGAACGGGCTGATCTGGCCGGGCCAGTCGGGGCCTCGGTAGATCGAGGTCCAGGCTGTCGTTCGGGTGGACAGGGGCATTATCGCCACCTTCTCGTCGGATCGGCGTAGGCCGGGCGCCTGGCGCCACACGGTGCACAGCCGCGCGTGCCCCGCCAATATGCACATATTCTCACACGATGGCAATAGGTATGAATCCATTCATACGTGCACGGTGCGCGACGGCCCCGGCCGCGGAGGGCGGCGCGGGACGGGGTCGGCACACCCGGAACCGCGAACCTGGGGCGTGCGGCAGTGTTCACCGGCGCGGAGTCCGCCGTTCGCGCGCCGATGGCCCGATGATGCTGCCATGCGCCGCACATGCGCCCTGCTGCCGCGCCCTGGGCGGTGGCTGACTGGGCATCTGCCACGATCAAGGAACGGGGGCGCTGCGGTGCCGAACGAGATGGCGGCCGCCCAGGACGGGCTCAGCCCCGCCTCCGCGGGCCGCAGCACGCTGTCCGTGCACGTCGGCCCGCTGGCCGGTGGCCCGGTGCGGACCCTCCGTCCCAACGCGCCGCACCTTGCGGCGAGCACGATGAAGGTCGCCGTCCTGGCCGCGCTCCACCGGAGCGGCCTGGACCTCGACGCACCCGTGCCGGTGCACAACTCGTTCGTCTCCGCCTCGTACGGCCCCCGCTTCGGTGTCTCCCGGGAGGAGGACAGCGATCCCGAGCCCTGGCAGGCGCTGGGCTCGGAGCGGACGCTCCGGTGGCTGGCCGGCCGCATGATCGTCCACTCCTCGAACCTCGCCACCAACCTGTGCCTCTCCCACGTCGGGCCGGCGGCGGTCGCGGAGGTCTGGCAGCTGGCGAGGGCGCGGCACAGCGTCACGGGCCGCGGCATCGACGATCTCCGCGCCCGGGCGGCCGGGGTGGTCAACCTGGTGACGGCCGCCGACCTGGCCCGGCTGCTGCGCCGACTCCCTCAGGAACTGCTCGACCTGCTCGCCGCGAACGCGCACCGGGTGGACCTCGCCGCCGGCCTGCCGCCCGGGACGAGGATCGCGTTCAAGAACGGGTGGCTCCCCGGCGTGCGACACAGCGGCGGAATCGTGTACCCGCCGGACGCACCGCCCTACGGCATCGTGGTCTGCTACTCCGGTCCGCTGGCCACCGGGCACGCGGTGGACGACCCGGCCGCCCGGCTGCTGGCCCGGATCTCGGCCGGGTACTGGGCCAGACGCCACGAGTTGGGCACACCGGGCGACCGCTGACCCGGGGCCGAAATCCACCGGCCGGGCGCGATCATCGGTCTGTATGCTCCCGACCATGGTGACGTTGGAGCGACTCCGAGCCGGCCACGCGGCCGCCCTGCTGGCGTTCGAGCAGGAGAACCGGGCGTACTTCGCGCGGTCCGTGACCGATCGCGGCGACGCGTACTTCGCCGACTTCGCCGACCGCCACCACGAGCTGCTCGCCGAACAGGACGCCGGACTGCACCACTTCCACCTCGTGGTCGACGACGAGGGAGTGCTGATCGGCCGGGTCAACCTGGTGGACGTCGACGAGGGCGCCGCCGAACTCGGCTACCGGATCGGCAAGCGGGCCGCCGGCCGGGGCGTCGCGACGGCCGCCGTCGGCGAGGTGTGCCGGCTCGCGGCCGCGGCCTACCGGCTCCGCTCCCTCCGGGCGGTCACCACCCGCGACAACCCGGCGTCCATGGCCGTGCTCGGACGGAACGGCTTCACCGCCGTGGAGGACATCACCCTGGTCGGACGGCCAGGTGTCCGGTACCACCGCGACCTCGGCGCCGACCACTGACGGCCGACCACTGACCACGGCCCCACCGCAGGCGACGGACCGTCACTCCGCGCCCACGTGGTCCGCTCCCCCACCGAGCGCGACGTACAGCTCCGCCCAGCGGCGGTCGATGTCCGTGGGCGGCTTGCCGTCGCAGAACGTCCTGGTGCCGTTGGCGGTGTAGAACCGCATCATCTCCAGCACCGCCGTCGGATCCGAGGACTGGCCGCCCGTGTACTCCACCCCCGGTGCACGCTTCTGGTGCTGAAGGCAGCTGGAGGACGGGCTGCCCGGCTGGGCGTCGAAACTGCCGTGCCGCCCGCCTCCGCACGCCGCCAGCAACGACACGGCCGCGAGGGCGAGACAGAGCAGGAGCGGGGCTCGGCGGGCGGCACGGATAGTCACGGTGGTCGGCCTCCGGTAGGGCGCGGGACGGGGGTTCACAGGGTGAGCGGCAGGCTGCGGACGGCCGGTCCCACCCCCACCGCCAGGATGGGCAGCGCGGCCGACAGGCCGGTGCAGGGGGCGAGTCGGCGCAGTCGGCCGACCACCGGGCCGTCCGCCGCGGCCGCCGTCCGGTCGCCCGACCGGATCAGGAGAAGGCGGGACAGGAGTTCGCGGGACCGCCACGCAGAGCCTCCGAGTGGTCCGGGTGGAAGCTTGAAGGAGAAGGTGAGGGCCACAGAGCCCGACGGGTAACCAACCCTGACGGCCACGGCGGCCGTCGACGCGCCACCACTCCGGCCCGTGGCGTGGCGTCACCCGCACGGGGCATCGGCCTCGGATGCGTGTCCCGGCCACCGCCCTCCAGGCGGTGCGGGCCCGCGCCGCGCTCCTCGCCCTCGGCCGACCGGCCCGGCGCGGACGGACCGTCAGGCGTCCTCGCCCAGGTACGCGCCGGCGCGGCCCGCGGCGACGGCGGCCAGGGCGGCGCGGTCGGCGGCGGCCTCGTCCAGCGGGTCGCCGCTGGCGAGCAGACGGTAGTAGAGGGGTGCGGAGACCGCGCGGATCACCTCGTGCGGGTCGGTGCCCTCGGGCAGTTCGCCACGCCGGACGGCCTGGGTCACGCACGGCGCCCACTCGGTGATCCGGGCCAGGTAGAAGCGGTGCAGGGCCTCGGCGGTGTCGGGGTCGCAGCCCGCGGCGGCGATCACCGCCCTGAACAGCGGTCCCTGGCGGGCGTCGGTCAGCGTCCGCTGCACCAGTCGGGCGTTGGCCCGCAGGTCCTCCAGGATCGAGCCGTCTCAACCCCCCGATCGCCGGGTGAACGGATGCCGGGCGCGGCTCACCCCGGGCCGGGAGCGCGACAATCCGCGCGCGCTCCGGCGTGGCCGCCCTGTGCTCCGGCGCGGGCCCGCAGGTGCGGCGCTCGAACGGGACGCTCGCTCGAACGGGTCCGACGGCGCACCCCGGCCTACGGTGGAGAGGAGCGGTTCGACAGATCCTGGACGCCGGGCGCCCGCTCGCGAGGACGGTGAGACGCATGTGCCGATGGCTGGCCTACTCGGGATCCTCGATCATGTTGGAGGAGCTGCTCTACAAGCCCGCCCACTCCCTGATCGACCAGAGCCTGCACGCGCGGATGGGCGTGGAGACGACCAACGGCGACGGGTTCGGCGTCGGCTGGTACCCGGAGGACCGCAGCGGCCCGGAGGGCACGGTGGAGCCCGCGGTCTTCCGCGCGACCGGCCCGGCGTGGAGCGACCGCAACCTGCACGAGCTGGCGCACTGTGTGCGCTCGCCGCTGTTCTTCGCCCACATCCGCGCCTCGACCGGCACGGCCGTGCAGCAGACCAACTGCCATCCGTTCCGGCACGGGCACTGGCTGTGGATGCACAACGGCACGATCCACGGTTTCACCCAGCTCAAGCGCGACCTGACACTCGCGGTCGATCCCTCCCTCTACCCGTCCATCGAGGGCTCCACCGACTCGGAGCTGATGTTCTACCTCGCGCTCACCCTCGGCCTGCGGGAGGACGCACCGGGCGCGGTCGAGCGCATGATCGGACTGGTCGAGGCCACCGCGGACCGCCACGGCGTACCCGACTCCGTCCAGATGACGCTCGGGATCTCCGACGGCGAGCGGCTCTGGGCGTTCCGCTACTCCACCGAACACCACTCGCGTTCACTGTTCTTCAGCGGCAGCGTGCACGCCCTGCGCGCCCTGCACCCGGAGAACGTCGCACTGCGGCGGGCGTCCGACGAGACCCGCGTGATCGTCTCCGAACCGATCGGCGACCTGCCGGACGCATGGAACGAGGTCCCCGAGTCCAGCTACGGCGTCGTGCAGGCGGGGAACGACTCGATGCACGCGCTGGTGCCCCGCCGCCCCTGATCCCGCTGCCCGCCCGGTCCCGCTGCCCGGCCGGCCGGGCTCCCCTTGGCCGGGCGGGCTACTCGGCCGGCTGCCGGTAGTGCTCCAGGGCCGCGGCGGTCTTGGTCGCGACGAACTCGGTGACCGTGTACTCGGCCACCCCGGCGACGCTGAACGGATCCGAGCGGGTGATCTCCTCGATCGCCGCGCGGTCGTCCCCGACGGCCAGGATGACCGCTCCGTCCAGGGGGACCTTCCGGCCGGAGGCGAGGAAGACGCCGGACGCGTAGTGCGCGTCCATCCAGGAGGCGTGCTCCGGCTGGGCCGCCTCGATCCGCTCGACGGGGGCGATGTAGGTCAGCTCAAGTACGAACATGATCAGCAAAATAGTGTCCGGGCAACGCCAGGAGAGGTTGCCGCGCCCGGGCGGCCGTGTGAACCCGTTCGGCGGTGGGCGGCCGGCCCGGCGCGGGGCGGTCAGTCCTGTTCCTTCGAGTAGTCCGCCCGGGCCTCCCGGCCGAGCTGTTCGAGGACGAGCAGGGCGGTCGAGACCGCGATGGCTCCGCCGATCGCTCCGTGGAGGGCCACCGCCGACCGGGACTCGCCCGGGACGTCGCTCATCGACGCGTAGGCACCGAGCACGGCGCCCACCATCACGGCGCCCGGCGAGGCCGGTCCCGCCGGCTCCCTGACGATGCTCGCGATCGCGACCGCGAGCTCACTGGCGTCGGGCCGTTTCAGGACCCGGGCGCACTGCTCCTCGACGTTGGCGTCCAGCAGGGCGAGCCGGCCCAGTTCGATCAGGTCCGGCAGGTCCTCGTGCCGGAGGCCGACGCTGGTGAGCCGCAACAGGTGGTAGCGCAGCCGTCCGGGGCTGATGTCCTCGACGGCGAAGCGCTGTCCGAAGCTGTACCGGTCGCTCACGCGGCGGGCGGCGTCCTCGGTGGCGTTCGTGGTCATGTCGGTGTTCCTCTCGCTCGATGTTCTGGCCTGCCGGGGTGGCGTCCGGCACCGGGCCGTACCGTGCGGCCGCACCCGTTGCCATTGCAGCCGCCGCCGGCCCCCCTGTCTCATCGGCTGAACCAACCGGGCGAGCGCCCTCACCGGATGTCGAGCGCCGGAGGCCGAGAACCGGCGGCGGCTTCGACCACCATGTGACAGTGCCCCCGGAGGGCGCGCCGGAGATCCGCAGAGAACGGGAGGCCCCCCATGGGCGAGCTCATCCACTTCGTGCACCAGTCCCTCGACGGTTTCATCGAGGGCCCGGACGGCGAGTTCGACTGGCCGCTGATGGGGCCGGAGCTGTCGGCGTACTCACTGGAGCTGACCGGCGGCGACAAGGTGTTCCTCTACGGCCGGGTGGTGTGGGACATGATGTCGGGCTACTGGCCGAAGGCCGAGCAGCACTCCGACCACGCGCACGACCTGGCCTTCGCCCCGGTCTGGCGGGCGGCGCCCAAGGTGGTGGTCTCCCGCACGCTGGAGAAGGCGGACTGGAACACCCGGGTGATCGGCGAGAACGTCGTCGAGGAGCTGACCGCGCTCAAGGACTCCGGCACGACGCTGCTGCTGTTCGGCGGGTCCGCACTGGCCGCCCACCTCACCGAGCACGGTGTGATCGACGAGTACCGGGTCTTCGTCCACCCCGTGCTGCTCGGCGGCGGCAAGCCGGTCTTCCGGGAGCAGCGCCACCGGACCGGTCTGCAGCTCGTCGAGTCGCGGACGTTCGACTCCCAGGTCGTCCTGCTGCGCCACCGGCGGACCGCCGCGCGGGCCTGACCGGTCGACGCCGCCGTCCCGGCCGCGGCCCGCACTATGGTGGGCGGATGGGC